>NZ_JBVIPA010000068.1:0-29318 GCF_055578365.1 Streptomyces sp. NPDC033131 | reverse complement strand
ACCTACTGAGGTGCTGGACCGGCACCTGCATCACCTGCGGCCACCCCCTCAAAACCCGCAGAACCAGAACGAGAACCTAACGAAGCACTACTAGGCGGGCGCCGCTGCGGGCCCGCGCTACGAGGAGGCCGCCTCGACCAGCGCCCGCATGACCCGCACGTCCTCGCCCATCTCCGGATGCCACTGCACACCCACCACCCAGCAGGACCCCGGAAGTTCGACCGCCTCCACCGTCCCGTCCGCCGCGTGCGCCGAGACGATCAGGCCCGTGCCGAGACGGTCGACCGACTGGTGGTGGAAGGTGGGCACCGGCGTCTCCTCCGGGGCGATGTCGCCGTACACCGTCCCGGGGACCGGCTTCACGGAGTGCCGGCCGAAGACCCCGGGCCGCACCGCGTGCCCGTCGATGTGCTGGACGAGGGTGCCGCCCAGGGCGACGTTCAGCAGCTGCATGCCCCGGCAGATGCCCAGCAGCGGGATCCGCGCGGCCAGCGCCGCCTCGATCAGGGCGAGTTCCCAGGCGTCCCGGGCGCGGGCGGGCGGCCCGGTGCGGGGGTCGGCCCGCGCACCGTAACGGACCGGCTCGACGTCCGGGCCGCCCGCGATCACCAGGCCGTCGAGACGGGCGACGGCCGCCGCGGCGTGCTCCGGGGCGTCCGGCGGGAGCATCGCGGCCAGCCCGCCCGCGCGCTGCACCAGCCGCGGGTACCCGGCGGGCAGCAGCGCCGCCTCCAGCTCCCACACGCCCCAGCGCGCCCCGGCCTCCAGGTACGTACTGACACCGATCAGCGGCCTGCCCGGCATGTGCTCCTCCGACCCCTCAATGGACTTGAGTCAAACCTTTTCGCCACGGCAGATCTCCTGCTCACGCCAGGAACCCCCGCAGCAGCGCCGCCGTGCCCGCGCAGTGCTCCCGCATCATCTCCCGGGCCCCGTCCGCGTCCCCGTCGAGGACCGCCTCGACCAGCGCGGCGTGCTGGCGCTGGGAGTGCTCCAGGTTGCGCACCAGCAGCGGGATGCAGCCGAGGAGGTCGTTCACCGAGGCGCGTACCGCCGCGTACCGCGCGGTCAGCGTCGGTGAGCCGCACAGCTCGGCGAGTGTGAGGTGGAGCAGCGTGTCCAGGCGCCGGTACTCGGACAGCGGCGCGTCCTGCGTGGCGGCCAGCGCCTCCCGCAGCCGCCCCGCCTGCTCCGCCGACAGTCCGTGCGTCGCGCACAGCCCGGCCGCACCCACCTCCAGAACCTCCCGGAAGCGGAGTACGTCCTCGATGTCGACCTCGGCGATCCGCCGTCGCAGCTCGTCCTCGCCACGGGCGTCCGCACGCGGCAGCACGAACGTTCCGCCGTACCGGCCGCGCCGCGACTCCACCAGCCCCTGGTCCTGGAGCACCTTCAGCACCTCGCGCAGGGTGACCCGGCTGATCCCGAGCCGTTCCGCCAGCTCGCGCTCCGCGGGCAGCCGCTCCCCGCCCGGCACCAGACCGAGCCGTACGACCTGGAGGATCTGCTCCAGCGCCTCCTCGAAGCCGTTGCCCGCCCGCACCGGGCGCAGCACCGGTGTCAGCCGGTCCTCCGGGCCGCCGCCGTCAGCGTCCACCGCCATGTGGCCGTGCCCCCTTCCCAAGCAATGGTTCTCCGCAATACCTTATGGCTTCCGGCTGACCGACGAAGCCGAAGGAGGCTTTCCCGTGGCAGACCGCACACCCCCGCTGAGCGTCGAGGAGCTGCACACCCTCGTCGCCGGCGGTGAGATCGACACTGTCGTCCTGGCCTTTCCCGACATGCAAGGGCGGCTCCAGGGCAAGCGGTTCGCCGCCCGTTTCTTCCTCGACGAGGTCCTGCACCACGGCACCGAGGGCTGCAACTACCTGCTCGCCGTCGACACCGACATGAACACCGTCGACGGGTTCGCCATGTCCTCCTGGGACCGCGGCTACGGCGACTTCGCCATGCACCCCGACCTGTCCACGCTCCGCCGCGTCCCCTGGAACGCCGGTACGGCGATGCTGGTCGCCGACCTCGCCTGGTCCGACGGATCCCCGGTCGTCGCCGCTCCCCGCCAGATCCTGCGCCGCCAGCTGGAACGCCTGGCCGAGCACGGCTTCACCGCCCAGGTGGGCACGGAGCTGGAGTTCATCGTCTTCAAGGACACCTACGAGCAGGCGTGGGACGCCAACTACCGCGGGCTCACCCCGGCCAACCAGTACAACATCGACTACTCGGTGCTCGGCACCGGCCGCATCGAGCCCCTGCTGCGCCGCATCCGCAACGAGATGGCCGCCGCCGGACTCACCGTCGAGTCCGCCAAGGGCGAGTGCAACCCCGGCCAGCACGAGATCGCCTTCCGCTACGACCACGCCCTGGTCACCTGCGACCAGCACGCCGTCTACAAGACCGGCGCCAAGGAGATCGCCTCCCAGGAGGGCGTCTCGATCACCTTCATGGCCAAGTACAACGAGCGCGAGGGCAACTCCTGCCACATCCACCTCTCGCTCGCGGACGCGGCCGGAAACAACGCCATGGCGGGTTCCCCGCAGGACGAGGGCGGCATGTCGGAGGTCATGCGCCACTTCCTCGCCGGACAGCTGGCCGCACTGCGCGACTTCTCCCTCCTCTACGCCCCCAACATCAACTCCTACAAGCGGTTCCAGCCGGGCTCCTTCGCCCCGACGGCTGTCGCCTGGGGCTACGACAACCGCACCTGCTCGCTGCGCGTGGTCGGCCACGGCCGCTCCATGCGCTTCGAGAACCGGCTGCCCGGCGGCGACGTCAACCCGTACCTCGCGGTGGCCGGGCTCGTCGCGGCCGGACTCCACGGCATCGAGCAGAAGCTGGAGCTGCCCGAGGCGTGCTCGGGCAACGCCTATTCCGCCGGGTTCGAGCAGGTGCCGACCACCCTGCGCGAAGCCGCCGAACTCTGGGAGAACAGCCCGATCGCCAAGGCCGCCTTCGGCGACGAGGTCGTCGCCCACTACCGCAACATGGCCCGCGTCGAACTGGACGCCTTCGACGCCGCGGTGACCGACTGGGAGCTGCGCCGCTCCTTCGAACGCTTGTGAGAGGTTCTGCCGTGTCCTACGAGCACGAGCTCCAGGTACTCAACCCGGCCACCGAGGAGGTCGTCGCCACCGTCCCGGCCGCCACCGCCGCCGACGTGGACGCCGCCGTCGTACGCGCCACCGCGGCACAGGCCCGGTGGGCCGCCCTCGCCCCCGGGGACCGCGCCCGGTTGCTGCGCCGGTTCGCCGTCGCCGTCGACGAGCACCGAGAGGAGCTGGCCCGGCTGGAGGTCCGGGAGGCCGGCCACACCGTCGGCAACGCCCGCTGGGAGGCGGGCAACGTCCGCGACCTGCTCGACTACGCGGCCGGGGGAGTGGAACGGCTGACCGGACGCCAGATCCCGGTTCCCGGCGGCCTCGACGTCACGATCCTCGAACCCCTGGGTGTCGTCGGCGTCATCGCCCCCTGGAACTTCCCGATGCCGATCGCGGCCTGGGGCACCGCCCCGGCGCTCGCCGCCGGCAACGCGGTGATCCTCAAGCCCGCCGAGACGACCCCGCTGACCGCTTTGCGCCTGGCCGAACTCGCCCTGCAAGCCGGTCTGCCCGAAGGCCTGTTCCAGGTGCTGCCCGGTCACGGCCCCGTCGCGGGCAACGCGCTCGTCGAGCATCCGGGCGTGGCGAAGATCGTCTTCACCGGGTCGACGGCCGTGGGCAAGCAGGTGCTCGCCAAGGGCTCGGCCCTGCTCAAGCGCGTCACCCTCGAACTCGGCGGCAAGAGCCCCAACATCGTCTTCGCCGACGCCGACCTCGAAGCCGCCGCCGCGGCGGCTCCCATGTCCTTCCTCGACAACTCCGGCCAGGACTGCTGCGCCCGCACTCGCATCCTCGTCCAGCGCGGCGCGTACGACCGCTTCCTGGACCTGCTGGCCCCGGGCATCGAGTCGGTCCGCGTCGGCGACCCCGCCGACGAGCAGACCCAGATGGGCCCGCTGATCTCCAAGTCCCAGCTGGACCGCGTCCGTTCGTACGTGGACGCCGATGCGCCCGGCATCCGCGGCAAGGCCCCCGAAGGCCCCGGGTTCTGGTTCCCGCCCACCGTCCTGACCGGCGTCGACCCCCGCGCGCGCGTGGCCGTCGAGGAGGTCTTCGGCCCCGTCGCGGTCGTCCTGCCCTTCGAGGACGAGGCGGAGGCCGTGGCCCTGGCCAACGCCACCGACTACGGCCTGGCCGGCTCCATCTGGACCCGGGACGTCGGCCGCGCCCTGCGCGTCTCGCAGGCGGTCCGAGCCGGCAACCTGTCCGTCAACTCGCACTCCAGCGTCCGCTACTGGACACCCTTCGGCGGCTTCAAGCAGTCCGGCATCGGCCGCGAACTCGGCCCGGACGCCCTCACCGCCTTCACCGAAACCAAGAACGTCTTCATCAGCACGGAGGGCCCCGCACAGTGACCGCATCGACTGACGACATCGTCTGCCGCCGCCTCGTCGGCCGTACCGCCGTCATCACCGGAGCCGGCAGCGGCATCGGTCTCGCCACCGCGCGCCGGCTCGCCTCCGAGGGCGCCCGCGTCGTCCTCGGCGACGTCGACGAGACCCGCGGGAAGGCGGCCGCCGAGGAGGTCGGCGGCACCTTCGTGAAGGTCGACGTCACCGACCCCGAGCAGGTCGAGGCGCTGTTCAAGACGGCGTACGACACCTACGGCAGCGTCGACATCGCCTTCAACAACGCCGGCATCTCCCCGCCCGACGACGACTCCATCCTGGAGACCGGCCTGGAGGCCTGGAAGCGCGTCCAGGAGGTCAACCTGACCTCCGTCTACCTGTGCTGCAAGGCCGCCATCCCGTACATGCGGCGCCAGGGGAAGGGCTCCATCATCAACACGGCGTCCTTCGTGGCCCGGATGGGCGCGGCGACCTCGCAGATCTCGTACACGGCCTCCAAGGGCGGCGTTCTCGCCATGTCCCGCGAACTGGGCGTGCAGTTCGCGCGGGAGGGTATCCGGGTCAACGCCCTGTGCCCGGGACCGGTCAACACCCCCCTGCTCCAGGAGCTGTTCGCCAAGGACCCCGAGCGGGCCGCCCGCCGCCTGGTGCACATCCCGGTCGGCCGGTTCGCCGAGGCGGAGGAGATCGCCGCCGCCGTCGCCTTCCTGGCCAGCGACGACTCCTCCTTCGTGAACGCCTCCGACTTCCTGGTGGACGGCGGAATCTCGGGGGCATACGTCACGCCCCTGTAGCCCGCGTCCTACAGTGCCGGAATGAGCATGACGCCCCCGCCCGGCTGGTACCCCGACCCGTCGGCGCCCCATCTGGAGCGCTGGTGGGACGGGGCCGCCTGGACCGGACACGTGCGCGCACCCGAGGCCCCCGGGCCCCCGCAGCCGGCCGAACGGGCGTCAGGACGCGCCAGGGCCGTCGCCCTCACCACCGCGGCCGTCGTGCTCGGCGCCGCGATCGTCACGGGAGTGGCGGTACTCGGCGAGGACGACGGCACCGGCGGCCCGGCGGCGGAGGCCCTGCCGACGGCCGTCACGTCCACGGCCCCCGCCGGCACCCCCACGCCGACCCGCTCGGAGCCGTCCGGCGACGCCCCGGACGTCGTCGTCGACGAACTCAACGGCATCACCCTGCCGTTGCCCGACGGCTGGACCCCGCCGAGGAACGTCGCCGAGGACGACGTCGTCATGACCACCGACGACGGGACGTACGACTGCCCGGCCGGCGTCGGCGTCTGCCGGCACGGCCTCGTCCTGACCTCCACGGTCACCGAGAACGACGAGAAGTCCCCCAAGGCCCTCGCCGAGCAGGACATTCCCGAGGCCGCCGACGCCGCGTACGACCGTGACTCCCTCGACCGGCGCCTCTACGGCGGCATCGAGTCGCACCGGACGGTCGAGTCCGGGCCGGTCGCGGTGGCGGGCCGGGCCGGGTACTTCGTGCGCTGGCGGGTCAAGACCGCCCAGGGACCCGGTGGTTACGTGCAGTCGCTGGCCTTCCGGTCCAGCGTCGGCAGCGAGGCGCCGGTGATCGTGCGGTTCGTGTTCGACGCGGGTCCGGACGGGCCGCCGCTCGCCGACATGGACCGGATCACCAAGGGGATCCGGTCGATCGGCGACGCGGACACGGGCGGCGGCGTGGGCAGCAGCATCGGTCCGGAGGACTGAGCCGAGGCACTGAGCCGAGGCACTGGGCCGAGGCACTGGGCTGGGGGAGGACCCTCGAGAGGGCCTAGAGGAAGGTGTGGCCTTCCCCGCGGTACGTCGGGACCGTCGCCGTCACCGCGTCCCCCTCGATCAGATGCAGCACGTCGAAACGCTCGCACAGCTCACCGGCCTTGGCGTGCCGGAACCACACCTTGTCGCCGAGCAGGAGATCGTCGGCCGGGGAGCCGAGCAGCGGCGTCTGGACCTCGCCGGGCCCCTCCTGCGGGTCGTACCTCAGCCCTTCCGGCAGGTACGGCACCGGCAGCCGGTCCGGCCCGGCCGCGCCGGAGGCGGGATAGCCGCCGCCCAGGACGGTCACCACCCCGACCCCCGGCCGCCGCACGACGGGCTGGGCGAACAGCGCCGCCGGACGACCGCTGAAGGACGTGTAGTTGTCGAACAGCCGCGGCACGTACAGCCCCGAACCGGCGCCTATCTCGGTGACCGCGTCCTCCGCGGCGGTGTGCTGCACACTGCCCGTGCCGCCGCCGTTGACGAACTCCAGGTCCGGCACGACGGCCCGCACCGCGCGCACCACGTCGCCGCGCCGCTCGGCGAGTTCCCGGCGGGCGGTGGCCTGCATCAGCCGGACGGCCCGCGAGCGGAACGGCCGCCCCGCGACCGCGTCCCCGACCCCCGCGATGTGCCCCTCGTACGCCATGATCCCGGCGACCTTGAACCCCGGCCGCCGGGCCACGGCACGGGCCATGTCGGCGACCTGGGCGGCAGAGTGCAGCGGGGAGCGCAGGGCACCGACCCGCACCCGGCCCCCGAACAGCTTCAGCGAGGTGTCCAACTCCAGGCAGACCCGCACGACTTCGCCTCCGCCGCCGCGCGCCTCGTCGATGAACCCGAGCTGTGCCGGGTCGTCGACCATGACGGTCACGGCGGCGGCCAGCTTGGGATCGGCGGCCAGTTCGGCGAAGCCGGCGCGGTCGGCGGAGGGATACGCGAGCAGGATGTCGTCGAACCCGGACCGCGCGAGCCACAGGGACTCGGCGAGGGTGAAGGACATGATTCCCGCGAAGCCGTCCCTGGCCAGAACGCGTTCCAGCAGGGCCCGGCAGCGTACGGACTTGCTGGCGACCCGGACCGGCTTGCCGCCGGCGCGGCGGACGAGATCGTCCGCGTTGGCGTCGAAGGCCTCCAGGTCCACGATCGCCACAGGGGCGTCGAGATGGGCGGTGGCCCGGTCGTAGCGGGTCCGGTCAGCGGCGCGCGCAGTCATGAACGCAGCCTGCCAGACAGGATTACCGCAGGGTAGGGGGACGTTCCGGGCAGATGCCCCGGGCTCGTGGACTGGTTCCCGTTCGCCCTGGAACAACCCGTAGAGTGACGCGCACGCACGGAGGACGTCCCGCCCCCGGTCGCAGGCCCGCGCCGGGATGCCGGATTCCCCGTGTGGGTATGCGTGCCCGGACGGCCGAGTCCGCCCCGGGCGGGCCACGACGACAACGGCCCGCGTACGAGGAGACGGCCCGGGCACGAGGAAACGGGGGGTGGCCCGCATGAGCACAGAGGCACGTCACCCCGCCGTCCCCCCACCCCCGCCAAAGTCACCGGCGCCGGGGGACCCCGACACCGATCGACCGACGACGCCCCCCACGGGAGCCGCACGCCCGAACGTTCCCGCCGCGGCGGACCCCGGCCCGTGGGACGGCTTCCTCAGCGCGCGTCGCCCGGCCGGTGCGGCGGGGAGTGACGGGTCCGGTGTGCGGGGCTCGGCCGTTGCCGGGCGTGGTGACGCTTCCGGTGCGGTGACGTCGCCCCGGCGGCGCACTGAGGCGGACGGGACCCGAGTGACCTCCGAGGACCATGACATCCGGCTGCGCTTCCCGCATCTGCGTGCCCCGTCGCCCCGTGACGCCGCCCTCACGTCCCCGCCCCCGCCGCCGGCTTCCGCGCGCTTCCCCGACGCCCCTCCGTCAGCGGGCCGGGACACGCACGGGGACGGCAACGTGACGGGTACGCCGCCCCACGGCGAACCCACCCAAGCGCCCCGCCGGCCGCACCGAGGGGCCCCCACGCCGACCCGGCCTGACGCCGGCCCGTCCGCGTCGGCCCCGGGGGACGTGCCGGCCCGTCCGAGCGCCGGGCCCTCCGTGTCGACTCCCCGCGCCTCCGGGCCCACCGTGCCGGGCACGGTACCGCCCAGGCCGAGCGCCGGGCCTCCGGCGCACGGCCTCGCGCCGACCCGGCCTGACACCGGCCCGTCCGTACCGGGCTCGGGGCCGGCTTCCGCGAGCGCCGGGACGTCCATGTCCGGCTCTGTGCCGTCCAGGCGTGGCGCTGGGCCGTCCGCCCAGGGTTTCGTTCCGCCTCGCCCGAACGCGGGGCCGTCCGCGCCGGGCTCAGCGGACGTCTCCGCGAGCGTCGGGCCCACCATGCCGGGTTCGGATGCGGATTCCGCGAGCGCCGGGACATCTGCCTCCGGCTCCGTGCCGCCCCGGCCGAGCGCCGGGCCCTTCGCACAGCGCTTCGTGCCGTCTCGCCCCGGCTCCGGTACCTCCGTGCCGGGCTCCGTGCCGCGCAGGCCGGGGACCGCGGGCCCCGCGCCTGGCTCTGTGCCGGTTCCCCCCGGCACCGCAGCCCCGGCGGCCGGCTCCGTGCCGCCACGTCCCCGTCACCGCCCCCCGATACCGCCGCGCCCTTCCGGAGCGCCCGTCGAGACCGCGTCGGAGAGGACCTTCCGGATGCGCCCGATTCCCGCGGAGCTGCCCCCCGAGGTGGACACCCACCGGGCCGGGACGCCCGCCGAGCCGGCGCGCCGCCCTGACGTTCCCCCGCGACCCGCGCACGAGGCACCGACCCCGGGCCGTACGAGCCCCCCGCGCACGTCCTCGGCGTCCGCCGACCAGTCGAGCGGCCCGGGTACGTCTTCGCCGGGCACCGGCCCCGGAAGTGACAGGCGCACCTCGTCACCCGCCACCGGCTCCGGCAGCGGCCCACGCACGTCCACTCCGGGCACCGTTCCCGGCAGCCGCTCCGGCTCCCGTGCCTCTTCGGCCCCCGTCCCCGGAAGCGGCTCCCGTCCGCCTTCGGGTCGCACCGAACCCGAGACCCGCTCCGGGCACTCCGGGGCGCCCACCGTCCCCGGCGGCCGTTCCCGCGTTCCCGCCCCGCCCACCAGCCCTCCGAGCGTCCCCCGGATCCCTCCGGCGCCCAGCACTCCGCCCTCCGGTACGCCCGTCTTCTCCCCGGACCCCTCCCTTTCCTGGAGCGCTCCCATGGCGCCCGGCGGGACGCCCGGGTCGGGGCGGCCCGTGATCTCGTTCGCGGAGCCGGAGGGGTACGACGACCGGGCGCGGCCGCGGTCCCTCGGGATGCTCGGGATGCGGGGACGGCCCCGGATAGCCACGGTGGCCGCCTGCGTCGTGCTCGGGCTGGGGCTCATCGGCGGCGCCCTGACCGGGAGTTGGCTCATCGGCGAGCCGGGGGAGGCCGGGACGGGCGACACGTTCGCCACGGCCCGTGGTCTGTGGCACAGCATCCCGGTCGACCAGCTGTTCCCGCCCACCGTCGAGGGCCAGGGCGCCGGGCCCGGCGGAGCCGACCGCACCTGGACGCGTATCGCCGTCGCCCCCGACAGCGGCTGCCAGGACGCCTTCGACCCGCTGCTGCGCAAGGCCCTCACACCCGTCGGCTGCGGACGCCTCCTGCGCGCCACCTACACCGACGCCACCCAGAGCTACGTCACCACCGTCGGCCTCCTGTTCACCAAGGGCGACGCCGCCGCCATGACCGCGCTCAGCCAACGGTTCAAGGACGAGGGCCTCGACAGCCGCACCGACCTCATGCCCCGGCCGTACGCCGCCAAGGACACCGTCGCCGCCGACTTCGGCACCGCGCAGCGCGCCTCCTGGACCGTCTCCGTCCTCACCGACGCCCCCGTCGTCGTCTACGCCGTCTCCGGCTGGGCGGACGGCCGTACGGTCGACGCCCCGCTGCCCGCCGCCGAGGCCATGAAGTCCGGCGCCACCACCGCCCCCGCCCAGGCCGGCCTCGGCAACGAGGCCCAAGGCCTCGCCGACCGCGTCGAACGCGGGCTGCGCAAGACCGTCAGCTCGCCCTCGGAGAAGCCCTCATGAGCCGCACGAGACCCGTGAGCCGCACCACCCGCCGGGCCGGCCTCCTGAGCGTCCTGCTCGCCGCTTCGGTCGCCCTCGTCCCGCCCACCGTCGCGCACGCCGACGGCATACGCGCCAAGCAGTGGGCCCTGGACGCGATGCACACCCAGCAGGCGTGGCGCACCACCAAGGGCGCGGGCGTCACCGTCGCCGTCCTGGACACCGGCGTCGAGGCCGACCACCCCGACCTCGACGGCAACGTCCTCACCGGCAAGGACATGATCGGCTTCGGCGCGAAGGAGGGCGACCGCCCCTGGGCCCGCCACGGCACCGCGATGGCCGGCATCATCGCGGGCCACGGACACGGCGTCGGCAACGCCGACGGTGTCATGGGCATCGCCCCAGAGGCCAAGATCCTCCCCGTCCGCGTGATCCTCGAGGACAAGGACCCGGCCCGCGCCAAGGCCCGCAGCACCCGCGGCAACGCCCTCGCCGAAGGCATCCGCTGGGCCGCCGACCACGGCGCCGACGTCATCAACCTCTCCCTGGGCGACGACTCCGCCTCCGCCCACCCCGAACCCGCCGAGGACGAAGCCGTCCAGTACGCGCTGAAGAAGGGCGCCGTCGTCGTCGCCTCGGCCGGCAACGGCGGCGAGAAGGGCGACCACATCTCCTACCCGGCGGCCTATCCGGGTGTGATCGCCGTGACCGCCGTCGACCGCTTCGGCACCCGTGCCTCCTTCTCCACCCGCCGCTGGTACGCCACGGTCAGTGCCCCCGGCGTGGACGTCGTCATCGCCGACCCGGACCACGAGTACTACGAGGGCTGGGGCACGAGCGCCGCCTCCGCCTTCGTCTCCGGCGCGGTCGCGCTCATCAGGGCCGCCCACCCGGACCTGACCCCGGCACAGGTCAAGAAACTCCTGGAGGACACGGCCCGCAACGCCCCGGCCGACGGCCGCGACGACTCCCGGGGCTTCGGCTTCGTCGACCCCGCGGCCGCCCTCACCGAAGCCGGCCGCCTCAAGCCGGAGGGCCTCCAGGCCGCCGCCTACGGCGACAAGTACTTCGGCTCCGGCCCCGACGCGGCCGAGACCGGCACCGACACCGCCGACTGGGCGGCCCCTCTCGCGGGCGGCCTCGGCGGAGTGATCCTGGTCGCGGCGGTGGTGCTGTGGCGCGGCAGCCGCGAGCGGCAGGAGGACTTCTGACGCTCTCCTGACGGCACAGCCCACAAGGCGTACGGCGGCCTCCGGGCGCCTACTTGGAGACAGCCGTCGACACGGGTGCCGATGCCTCTGCCGATGCCTCTGTCGAAGCCGCTGTCGCAGCCGACGCGCCGTCCCCCGCGAACACCGACACCGCCGCCTTCGCCGCCGCCTCCGTCAGCGAAATCCCCTTCGCCTGTGTCGTGTTGCCCTTCGACAGCACCGCCACCAGGTAGTCGTGGCCGTCCACCGTCACGCGCCCGATGCTGTTGATGTCCCACAGTCCGGTCGTGCTGCGCGCCAGCCAGCCGTTCTTCAGGGCCCACCGGGAATCGTCGGCCGCGGCCGACACCCCCCAGTGCTGGTCGACGGCTATCTGCCCCATCAGCCCCTGGACGAAGGCCCGCGAGGCCTCGCTCAGCTCCGAGTCGTCCCCGAACACCTGCTGGAGCAGCGCCAGTTGGTCGGCGGCCGTGGTCTGGGTCAGCCCCCACAGCATGTCGTCGCCACCCGCGGTGTCCGGGAGACCGAGCCGCTCGTTCGCGGCGTCCAGACCGTCCGCCTTCCCGATGAGGCGCCACAGGGCCGACGCGGCGGTGTTGTCACTGTTCTCGATCATCGCGGTGGCGTACGACTTCTCCTGCGCGGTGAGACGCCGGTCCGCGTCCTGCGCCTGGAGGAGCAGTGTCGCCAGGATGTCGACCTTGACGATGCTCGCGGTGTCGAAGGCGCCGTCGCCGTACGTGGCGCTCACGCCGGAGTCCAGGTCGAGCACGGCCGCCGACATGTCGGCACCGTGCTCCACGCTCACCGCCTTCAGGGCGTCGGCCAGCAGTTCGTCGCGCTCGACGGTCGGCTCCGCCACAGGTTCCACCGCTGTCTCCCCCTTCGCCGAAGCCGAAGCCGAAGCCGAACCCGAAGCCGACGACGGGGCCGGCGGCGTCGCCGCCGACGATACGGCGCCGGCCCCGGAGTGCGCCTGCGCCTGCACGAACACCGTCCCGGCCGCCGTACCGCCGAGGACGGCCACGGAGGCGAGCGCGGTGTACATCAGGGGGCGGCGCCGGGACGGACCGGAGCGGAGGCTGCGGGCGGCTCTGGAGGACTCCATGCCGCGATGCTCGGGGTACCGGCTGTGCGGGCCGTTAGACGGACGTTAGATGTGTGTCAGGGATATCTGAGAAACCCGTGAAAGTCGTCACGGGCAGGTTTCCGGGCCCGCACAAGCCCAGCAGCATCCCCCCTATAGGGTCGGTGACCGTGGCGAACAAGAACATTCCCGACTCCGGCTTCTCCGACGACGACGGCACGGCCGACCCCCGGCTGAGCGCGGCGCTCGCCGCCTGGGCCGAGGACCGCACCGCCGCGGGCCCCGTCCTGGAGGCACTCAAGGGCGCCCGGCTCCTCGTCCCGGTGGTGGCCGTGCTCGGCGAGGCCGAGGAGGACGAGAACGGGCTGCGCCGCGAGAAGACCAGCGACATGGCCGTACCGACTCTGAAGGCCGGTCACCGCACCGCCCTGCCGGCCTTCACCTCCACCGAGTCGCTGGCCCGCTGGGACCCGGCGGCCCGCCCCGTCGCCGTACCGCTGCACCAGGCGCTCCAGGCCGCCGCGCACGAGAAGGCGGACACGGTCCTGCTGGACATGGCGGGACCGGTGCCGTTCGAGCTGACGGGGGCCGCGCTGCTGGCGCTGGCGGAGGGGCGTACGACCACGGATCCGCTCGCCGACCCGGCCGTCGTGGCGGCCGTACGGGACGCGGTGGCCGCCGAGCCCGCCGTACTGCGCGCCCACCTCGGGCCGGGGCAGGCCGACGGCACCCTCGCCCTGGTCCTGGACTCCTCCGCACCGCCCGCCGAGGCCGCCCGGGCCCTCGCGCAGCGGCTCGCCGCCGACGACACACTGAGGGCCCGCCTGGTGCGCGGCCTCGACCTGGCACTGCTGCCGGCCGGAGCGACGCCGCCGGGCGAGCCCCTGTACGTACGTCCGTGAATCAGCCGTAGATCGGGCCGGTGTACTTCTCACCGGGACCGTGGCCCGGCTCGTCCGGGACGAGCGACGCCTCGCGGAACGCCAGCTGCAGCGACTTCAGGCCGTCGCGCAGCGGGGCGGCGTGGAACGAGCTGATCTCGGTCGCGCTCGCGTCCAGCAGACCGGCGAGGGCGTGCACCAGCTTGCGGGCCTCGTCCAGGTCCTTGTACTTGTCGCCCTCCTCCGTCAGACCGAGCTTCACGGCGGCGGCGCTCATCAGGTTGACGGCGACCGTCACGATCACCTCGACGGCGGGGACCTCGGCGATGTCGCGGGTCATCTCGTCGAAGTCGGGGCCCGCGGCGGACCCGGCGGACTCAGCAGGGGTGTCACTCATGCCCACACGATAGGCCCCGGTGTACGACGGTTCGCACCACCCCCGGGTTGCTGCTAACCTTGTGTGACGACCGGCCGGACGCATGTGTGTAAGTGTGACTGGCCACAAGTGGAGGCTCCGATCTCCCACCTGACCGTCCCCCCGGGGCGGCGGGTCACCCCGGTCAGGCGGCCACCATCGTTCCGTACGGACGATGGAGTCGCCCGAATGTGCGCCCCGCGGCATCACCGCGGCGGTGCTCCGGTAGTGCTTGGAGCCCCGCCTGTGATCGTCCGGGGCATTTTTTTGTGCTTCGGCGCGGTTAGGTCTGTCTGACAGAGACAAACGCGGCCGTCCGCCAGATGGCCGTGTGGTGCTAACCGAGGAGGATCCATCAGCGCCGAGCCCCGCATCAACGACCGGATTCGTGTTCCAGAGGTGCGACTTGTCGGTCCCAGTGGCGAGCAGGTGGGCATTGTCCCGCTGGCCAAGGCACTGGAGCTTGCGCAGGAGTACGACCTGGACCTGGTCGAGGTGGCGGCAACCGCCCGTCCGCCTGTGTGCAAGCTCATGGACTACGGGAAGTTCAAGTACGAGTCGGCCATGAAGGCCCGTGAGGCGCGCAAGAACCAGGCGCACACGGTCATCAAGGAGATGAAGCTCCGGCCGAAGATCGACCCGCACGACTATGACACCAAGAAGGGTCACGTCGTTCGGTTCCTCAAGCAGGGCGACAAGGTCAAGATCACGATCATGTTCCGTGGTCGCGAGCAGTCCCGGCCGGAACTCGGCTACCGACTGCTGCAGCGTCTCGCGGAGGATGTGGCCGACCTCGGGTTCGTCGAGTCGAACCCGAAGCAGGACGGCCGAAACATGATCATGGTTCTCGGTCCGCACAAGAAGAAGACCGAGGCGATGGCCGAGGCCCGCCAGGCGCAGGAAGCCCGCAAGGCAGAAGCGAAGGCCAACCCCGGCAAGTCGCAGAACGCCGCGGAGTCCGAGGGCGCCGAGGACGAAGTGATTGCCGAGGGCGAAGTCGAGGCTCAGGCCGAGGCTCCCGCCGAGGCGTGATCCCCAGGGACGCGAGTCCCCAGGACGTAACCGATACAACAGCGACGCTCCACCGTGCCCGGTTTTCGTGACCGGGCACCGGAGTGCCACCGACGAGGAGAGAACGGCGCCATGCCGAAGAACAAGACGCACAGCGGTGCCAAGAAGCGCTTTCGGGTCACCGGCTCGGGCAAGGTGCTGCGCCAGCGCGCCGGCCGCCGCCACTACCTGGAGCACAAGCCCTCGACGCTGACCCGCCGCCTGGCCGGCACCGTCGAGCTGGCGCCGGGCGATGCCGCCAAGGCCAAGAAGCTTCTCGGGATCTAGTGCGCGCCCTGCGTGGGCAGGGCCTAGCCGATAACCGGGACCAAGCCGTTCTCGGGTCACCCTCGTGACCCAGCTACAAGGAGTTAACAAGTGGCACGCGTCAAGCGGGCAGTCAACGCCCACAAGAAGCGCCGGGCGATCCTCGAGCAGGCATCCGGCTACCGCGGTCAGCGTTCGCGCCTCTACCGCAAGGCCAAGGAGCAGGTCACCCACTCGCTGGTCTACAACTACAACGACCGCAAGAAGCGCAAGGGTGACTTCCGCCAGCTGTGGATCCAGCGCATCAACGCCGCTGCCCGCGCCAACGGCATCACGTACAACCGGTTCATCCAGGGTCTGAAGGCGGCGAACGTCGAGGTCGACCGCAAGATCCTGGCCGAGCTGGCCGTGAACGACGCCGGTGCGTTCGCCGCGCTCGTCGAGGTGGCCCAGAAGGCGCTGCCCAGCGACGTCAACGCGCCCAAGGCGGCGTGACGCCACGCGTCGCCGCGCCGGCTGTGGCCGACGTGACTGAACGGACCCGTGGGCAGGTGCCCGCGGGTCCGTCGTTGTGCTGACCGGTAACCGAAGGTGAGTCGCATGGCCCCCGTCACCCCCGAGCTGATCTCCCCCCGCTCCCCCCGCGTCGCCGCCGCCCGGCGGCTCGCGAAGCGGAACTTCCGGGGCAAGGAGCGGCTGTTCCTCGCGGAGGGGCCGCAAGCGGTACGGGAGGCGGTGGCACACGCGTCCACGCTGGTCGAACTCTTCGCCACGCCGGACGCGGCGCAGCGGTACGCCGACATCATCGACGAGGCCCGTGAGGCGGGAGCCCGGGTGCACCTCGCCGACGAGCAGGTCATCGCGGACATCTCCACCACCGTCACCCCGCAGGGCCTGGTCGGGACCTGCCGGTTCCTCGACACGCCCTTCGAGGACATCCTCGCCGCCCGGCCCAGACTGGTCGCCGTCCTCGCGCACGTACGCGATCCCGGGAACGCCGGCACCGTCCTGCGGTGCGCCGACGCCGCCGGTGCCGACGCCGTCGTCCTGACGGACGCCTCCGTCGATCTGTACAACCCCAAGGCCGTACGGGCCTCCGTGGGCTCCCTCTTCCACCTCCCCGTCGCCGTCGGCGTGCCCGTCGAGCGGGCCGTGGCCGGGCTGCAGGACGCCGGAGTGCGCATCCTCGCCGCGGACGGGGCCGGTACCGACGACCTGGACGACGAGCTCGACAAGGGGACCATGGGCGGGCCGACCGCCTGGGTGTTCGGGAACGAGGCCTGGGGGCTCCCCGAGGAGACCCGCGCCCTCGCGGACGCCGTGGTGCGCGTTCCGATCCACGGGAAGGCCGAGAGCCTGAACCTCGCCACCGCGGCCGCCGTATGTCTCTATGCGTCAGCCCGTGCACAGCGCGCCTCCGGAGGGTGCCGCTCCGTCACCGAGAGCTAGTAGGGTGACCTGCTCGGGGGCCCTGCGCCGTCTGAGAGGTGGGGTACGGGGATGAGCGTCGGCACGAGCAGCGCACCGGGAGCACGGGACGTACGGCGCCCGCCCGCGTCCCGGCCCGGCGACCTGACCGACCTCGGCATCGATCCCGACCAGCTGCCCGACGGACTGGTCGTCGCGGACGAGCACGGGCGCGTGATCTGCTTCAACGCCGCCGCGGCCCGGATCACCGCCCTGCCCGCCGAGGACGCCCTCGGACAGCGGCTGGAGAAGGCCCTGCCGTTAGAAGACCTGGAGGGCCGGCGCTGGTGGCAGCTGACCGATCCCTACGGCGGTCTCGCCATCCGGGTCGGACAGCCCGAGCGCAACCTGCTGCTGCACGGGGGACGCGAGGTGCTGGTCTCCGCCACCTACGTGCGGACGCGGCCCACCGGACCGGTCCGCCGGGTCGTCGTCTGTCTGCGTGACACCGAGGCCCGCCGCCGCACCGAGCGCAGCCACGCCGAACTGATCGCCACCGTCGCCCACGAGCTGCGCTCCCCGCTGACCTCGGTCAAGGGGTTCACGGCCACCCTCCTCGCCAAGTGGGAACGCTTCACCGACGACCAGAAGCGGCTGATGCTGGAGACCGTCGACGCCGACGCCGACCGGGTCACCCGGCTCATCGCCGAACTGCTCGACATCTCGCGGATCGACTCCGGGCGCCTGGAGCTCAGGCGCCAGCCCGTCGACATCGGCGCCGCCGTCGGACGGCACATCCAGGCGTACGTCGCCGCGGGCCTGGCCGCCGACCGGTTCCTGCTGCGCCTCGAACAGCCGCTGCCCGACCTGTGGGCCGACCCCGACAAGATCGACCAGGTGCTCAGCAACCTGCTCGAAAATGCGGTGCGGCACGGCGAGGGAACCGTCACGATCGACATCACGGCCACGGCGTCCCCCCGCGAAGGCGAGGACGCCGGTACGTCGGTCACGGTGAGCGACGAGGGGTCCGGCATCCCGGAGGAGTCCATGAACCGCGTCTTCACCCGCTTCTGGCGGGGCAGCAAGCGGGGCGGCACGGGTCTCGGGCTCTACATCGTCAAGGGCATCGTCGAGGCCCACGGCGGCACCATCACGGTCGGCCGCGCCCCCGGCGGCGGCGCCGAGTTCCGATTTACGTTGCCCGTGAGCGCTCCGGCCTACCTGACCTGAGCAGCCCGCGGGCGCATTCGAACATCCCCACCCCGTTAGACTCGGCCTTTGGCACCTTTGTGTCCCGAAGCCGACGACGATTCGTCCATGGATCGGTGACGGGGACTCCAGCCAGCCAATCGGAAGCACGGGAAGAGATGTCGGCACCGAATAAGTCGTACGACCCTGTCGAGGTCGAGGCGTTGAAACCGGAAGAGATCGAGCGCATGCGGGACGAGGCGCTCGCCGCCTTCACCGCCGCCGATTCCCTCGACGCGCTCCAGGAGGCCAAGGTCGCGCACACCGGCGGCACCTCGCCGCTGGCCCTCGCCAACCGCGAGATCGGCGCACTGCCCCCGCACGCCAAGGCCGAGGCCGGCAAGCGCGTGGGCCAGGCCCGCGGCGCCGTGAACAAGGCCCTCGCCGCCCGCCAGGTGGAGCTGGAGGCCGAGCGCGACCAGCGGGTGCTGGTGGAGGAGGCGGTGGACGTCACGCTGCCGTACGACCGCGTACCGGCCGGCGCCCGCCACCCGCTCACCACGCTCTCCGAGCGCATCGAGGACGTCTTCGTGGCCATGGGCTACGAGGTCGCCGAGGGCCCGCAGGTCGAGGCCGAGTGGTTCAACTTCGACGCGCTCAACATCGGCCCGGACCACCCGGCCCGCGGCGAGGCCGACACGTTCTTCGTGCAGGGCCAGGGCGGCGGCACCGAGTCCGGCGTCGTGCTGCGCACCCACACCTCGCCCGTGCAGATCCGCTCCCTGCTGGGGCGCGAGCTGCCGGTCTACGTGATCTGCCCCGGCCGCGTGTACCGCACCGACGAGCTGGACGCCACGCACACGCCCGTCTTCCACCAGGTCGAGCTCCTCGCCATCGACGAGGGCCTGACCATGGCCGACCTCAAGGGCACCCTGGACCACATGGTCCAGTCGCTGTTCGGTGAGGGCATGAAGACCCGGCTGCGGCCCAACTTCTTCCCCTTCACCGAGCCGTCCGCCGAGATGGACATGGTGTGTTACGTCTGCCGCGGCGAGTCCGTCGGCAACCCCGACCGGCCCTGCCGCACCTGCTCCAGCGAGGGCTGGATCGAGCTCGGCGGCTGCGGCATGGTCAACCCCAAGGTGCTGACCGCCTGCGGTGTCGACCCGGAGAAGTACAGCGGCTTCGCCTTCGGGTTCGGCATCGAACGGATGCTGATGTTCCGCCACAACGTCGAGGACATGCGAGACATGGTCGAGGGTGACGTCCGGTTCACCCGGCCGTTCGGGATGGAGATCTGATGCGGGTCCCGCTTTCCTGGCTGCGGGAGTACGTCGACCTGCCGGCCACTCAGACCGGGCGTGACGTCCAGGCCAAGCTCATTTCGGCCGGCCTCGAGGTCGAGACGGTCGAGCAGCTCGGCCACGACCTCAAGGGCCCGCTCGTCGTCGGCCAGGTGCTGACCATCGAGGAGCTGGAGGGCTTCAAGAAGCCGATCCGTTTCTGCACGGTCGACGTCGGCCAGGCCAACGGCACCGGCGAGCCCCAGGAGATCGTCTGCGGCGCCCGCAACTTCGTCGTCGGCGACAAGGTCGTCGTGGTGCTCCCCGGCGCCACGCTGCCCGGCGGCTTCTCGATCGCCGCCCGCAAGACGTACGGCAGGACGTCCCACGGCATGATCTGCTCCGGCGACGAGCTGGGCATGGGCGACGACGGCAGCCACGGCATCATCGTGCTGCCCCCGGAGACCGAGGTCGGCAAGGACGCCATCGAGCTGCTCGAACTGGTCGACGAGGTCCTGGACATCGCCGTCACCGCCAACCGCGGCGACTGCCTGTCCATCCGCGGCGTCGCCCGCGAGACCGCCATCGCCTACGGCCTGCCGCTGAGCGACCCGGCCCTGCTCGACGTGCCCGGCCCGAACGCCTTCGGCTACCCGGTGAAGGTCCTGGACCCCGTCGGCTGCGACCGCTTCACCGCCCGCACCGTCACCGGCCTCAGCCCCGAGGCGCGCTCCCCGCTCTGGCTCCAGCGCCGGCTGCAGAAGGTCGGCATGCGTCCGATCTCGCTCGCCGTCGACGTCACCAACTACGTGATGATGGAGCTCGGCCAGCCGCTGCACGCCTACGACCGCTCGCTCGTCCAGGGCACCATCGGCGTCCGCCGGGCCGAGGAGGGCGAGAAGATCGTCACCCTCGACGGCGTCACCCGCACCCTGCACGCCGAGGACCTGGTGATCACCGACGAGCGCGGCCCGATCGGCCTCGCCGGCGTCATGGGCGGCGCCAACACGGAGATCGCCGATCACAGCGAGGCCGAGGGCACGACCGACATCGTGATCGAGGCCGCGCACTTCAACGCGGTCTCCATCGCCCGTACGGCCCGCCGTCACAAGCTGTCCTCCGAGGCGTCCAAGCGCTTCGAGCGCGGCGTCGACCCGCAGGCCGCGTCCGCGGCCGCCCAGCGCACCGTCGACCTGCTGGTGCTGCTCGCGGGCGGCACCGCCGAAGCCGGCGTCACCGAGGTCACGGCGCCGTCCGCGCCGCACACCATCGCCGTCGCGGCCGACCACCCGGACAAGGTCGCGGGCGTCGAGTACGGCCGCGAGACCGTCGTACGCCGCCTCCAGCAGGTCGGCTGCGACGTGTACGGGCAGGACGAGCTGATCGTCACCGTGCCGTCCTGGCGGCCCGACCTGGCCGAGGTCAACGACCTGGCCGAAGAGGTCATCCGCCTGGAGGGCTACGAGAACCTGCCCTCCACGCTGCCCAAGCCGCCGTCCGGCCGCGGCCTGACCCACCGGCAGCGGCTGCACCGCCGCGTCGGCCGGGCCCTGGCCGGCGCCGGATACGTCGAGGCGCCGAACTATCCGTTCGTCAGCGAGCAGGTCTTCGACCAGCTCGGCCTCGCGGCCGACGACCCGGCCCGCCGGGTCGTCAGGCTGGCCAACCCGCTCAACGACGAGGAGCCGGCGCTTCGTACGTCGCTGCTGCCGGGCCTGCTCGCCGCCCTGCGGCGCAACGACGGCCGGGGCTCGCACGACCTCGCGCTGTTCGAGACCGGCCTGGTCTTCCTCCCGCGTGAGGAGCAGCGGGCGGCCGTCTCGCCGCCCGTCGACCGGCGTCCGACCGACGAGGAGATCGCCGAGCTCGACGCCGCGCTTCCCGAGCAGCCCCGCCATGTCGCGGTCGTCCTCGCGGGCGCCCGCGAGCAGGCGGGCTGGTGGGGCAAGGGCCGGCCGGCCGACTGGGCCGACGCGGTCGAGGCGGCGCGGGCGGTGGCGCGTGAGGCCGGTGCCGAACTGGTCGTCCGCGGCGGGCAGTACGGGCCGTGGCATCCGGGGCGGTGCGCCGAGCTGGTGATCGTCGCCGACGGTGCCGAGCGGGTTGTCGGTCACGCGGGTGAGCTGCACCCGCGCGTCCTGAAGGCGCTGGGCCTGCCCGCGCGCAGCTCCGCGATGGAGCTGGACCTGGACGCCCTGGAGCGGGTCGGTGACGGCACCCCGCAGGCGCCGAGCATCTCCACGTTCCCGGTCGCCACGCAGGATGTCGCGCTGGTGGTCGACACGTTCGTACCGCAGGCCGAGGTGGAGGCCGCGCTGCGTGAGGGTGCGGGTGAACTGCTGGAGGCGATCCGGTTGTTCGACGTGTACGAGAACGCCGAACAGCTCGGTGACGGGCGCAAGTCGCTGGCGTACGCGCTGCGGTTCCGGGCGGCCGACCGGACGCTGACGGTGGACGAGGCGTCGGCGGCTCGGGACGCCGCGGTCGCCCTCGCGGGCGAGCGTACGGGGGCTGTCCTCAGGGGTTAGTCGTTGTGGTGGCTGCTGTTGTCGACCGGCCGCGGGTTCGTTGTGGCTGGTCGCGCAGTTCCCCGCGCCCCTTCCGGGGCGGGCCCCACACCCCCCACATTCGGTCACCTCACTCGATTGAGTGACTTCTCCTGGTGATCTGGCCCTTTCGGGGCATGCGGTCGACAGAATCGGACCGGCCTTTCGGGGTCGGTCCGATTGCGCTGCAGGCCTATTTGGGGGGCCATCGGCATGATCCGTATCAAGGCTGGGGTGCCCCGCAGGGCGGGGCGGACCCGGACGGACTCACGGAGGCCCGGTCGCCGGGGCCTTCCCGCATGGCTGCGGACCGGCACCCGCCGGCCGTTGCGGCGAGTCCTCTCGCTCGGGCTGCCCACGGCCTGGGGCACCGCCGCGGTCTCGTACAAGCTGGCCTGTCCGCTGGCCCAGCAGGACGGCTTCGGCGCGCGCGCCGTCACCAGTGCCGTCTTCTTCGCCGTGGGCGCGGGACTGATTCTCCACGTGCGCCACTCGCTGCTGCGCGAACTGCGTCAGGCCCGTGAAGTCGCGAGCGCCGCCCAGAGCGTGCTGCTGCGGCCGCTTCCCCCGCGCATCGACGGGCTGGACGTCGCCGCCGCCCAGCTGTCCGCCGACCCGGGCGCCGCCATCGGCGGCGATCTGTACGAGGTCGCCGCCACCGAACACGGCGTACGGGTCGTGATGGGCGACGTCCGTGGACACGGGCTCGCGGGGATCGGCACGGCCGCCGCCGTCCTCGGCTGCTTCCGTGAGGCCGTCCACGACGAGGCCCGACTCGACGGTGTGCTGCGCCGACTGGACCGCGCACTGGCCCGGCACCTGCGCGAGCGCGCCCGCGCCGAGCACCCCTCGGTCGGCCCGGAGCCCGACAACCCGGTCGCCGAGGAGTTCGTGACCGTACTGCTGCTGGAGATCGGCCGGGACGGGGAGGTGCACGCCCTCAACTGCGGTCACCCGTGGCCCTATCTGCTCAGCGGCACGAGGGTCGAGCCGCTGGCGCGCGCCGACCCGCTGCCTCCCCTCGGCCCGTTCCCGCTGCCCCCCGAACTGTCGCCCGTGGCGTGCGGACAGCTGTCGCCGGGCGAGGCGGTCGTCCTCCACACGGACGGAGCGGAGGACGCCAGGGACGCGGATGGCCGGTTCTTCTCCCTGGCGGACGCGCTGTCCGAGGCCGTCCACGACCGTCCCGTGGTGGTCCCGCAGGTCGTCCTGGGGGCGGTCTTCACCGCTCTCCTGCACCACTCACGAGGCGCACCGACGGACGACGTGGCCTTACTGGTGCTTCGCAACGGCCGGTCAGGCCGACGTCCCTCAGCGGTGGGAGCAGCCACGGCGTACCCGCAGCGGACCCCGCACTGACCGCCACCGCGCCCGGCCACCGGGCGCTCGCCTGCGCGGCGCATCCGGCGGGGCCGTCCGCCCCGCCACGGAGTGTCGGGCAGGCAGCTGGGCGGACGGCGCGGAGTCGGGCCGCCGCACTGTACGAGGGGGAGCCGGCGGCCCGGCCGGCCTCTTGCGAGGCATTTCAGTCAACCGGCTGGAAACTCTCCGCGACAGTGTGCACACAGCGCGGATTCGAGTACTCCGTTCACACCCCGTGCGAACGAGGACCCACTACTCTGTCGGCACCGAGGCACCCGGGGGGCATCCCATGCAGCCCAACACTCTGCTCGACGCGATCCTGGACGAGGCGGGCATCTCGCACGCGGGACTCGCCGCCCACGTGAACCAGGCGGGCCGGGCGCGCGGTCTGGCGCTGAGATACGAACACACCGCCGTGGCGCGGTGGCTGAAGGGGCAGCGGCCCCGCGGTCAGGTGCCCGACCTGATCTGCGAGGTGCTCGCCGCCCGGCTGCAGCGGCCCGTCACCCTCGATGACATAGGCCTCGGCGTACCCGGTGAGCCCTCCGCTCCGCACGGCACCTCGCTGTCCGGGTTCGTGGAGCGGGCCACCGCCCTGTGGCGCTCCGACGAGCAGCAGCGACCGCACATCCTGGGCGCTCCCGCGGTCACCGGCACGCCCGCCGTCATGCCGGTGTGGGAGTGGGAGAACCCGCCCGAGGACGTCGACGTCTCGCGCGGTGGCCGGCACCGGGTCACGGCGGCCGATCTCGAGATGCTGCGGGCAGCCCGTACGCACTACGAGCAGATGTACCGCAAGGCCGGCGGGGTCGCGACCCGGGCCCGGATCGTGGGCTTCCTGAACGCGGAGGCGGCCCCGCTGCTGCGCGGCAGCTACACCGACGAGACGGGCCGCCAACTGCACCGGGCCACCGGCGGGTTGGTGGCGGTCGCCGGGATCTGCGCGTACGACTCCGACGCGCACGGTCTCGCCCAGCGCTACTTCCACCAGGCGCTCAGGCTCGCGAAGGCCAGTGGGGACCGGGGTCTTGGCGCGTACGTGATCGCCCTTCTGGTCAACCAGGCGCTGTTCATGCGGGAGTTCCGGCAGGCCGTCGCCTTCGCGGAGGCCGCGCTGCGTGCCGCCGGCCGGCACATCACCCCGGCGCTCGCCTCCGATCTGTACGCGATGCAGGCGAAGGCGTACGCACACCTCGGCGACGGCACGAGTGCGCTGTCCTGCATCCGGCGGGCCGAGCAGGCCGCCGAACGGATCCGGCGCGGTTACGAGCCGGACGAGACGGGCTATGTCCAGCCGGGACTGGTCAACGTCCAGGTGGCGGAGGCGCTTCTGAGCCTGGGCGAGGTGGCGGCGGCGCGGGAGCACGCCATGGCCGCCGTCGGCAACCCCGCACACGACCGGGGCCGGGTGCACCGGCTCGCCATGCTCAGCACGATCGAACTGCGCCAGGGCAACGCCGACAAAGCGGTGGCCATCGCCGTGCAGATGGCCGAGCAGGCCCGCGGAATGGAGTCCCAGCGCCTGCGCGACAGACTCCGGGCGGTGCGCCTGCACCTGTCGCGCAGCGGCTGCGCGGGCACCGCCGAGGCCGCCGCGCTGATCGACGGGGCACTGCGCGTACCGCTGTAAGGGGTCCCAGGACGGGCACGCGACCGCCGACACTCATCGTTCCTGCTGCGATATTGCCACTTACTCGACGGAAGGTGGCAGAACCGTGCAGTGGACGAAACAGAACGAACGAACTGTGTATGGAAATCGCTGGTTCACCGTCAACCTGGCAGATGTGGAGCTGCCGGACGGCCGGCACCTGGACCACTTCCTCATACGACTGCGGCCCGTCGCGGTGGCCACAGTGGTGAACGAGGCCAATGAGGTCCTCCTCCTGTGGCGGCACCGCTTCATCACCGACAGTTGGGGGTGGGAACTCGCGGCGGGCGTCGTCGAGGACGGCGAGGACATCGCGGCGGCGGCCGCCAGGGAACTCGAGGAGGAGACCGGCTGGCGGCCGGGACCCCTGCGCCACCTGATGAGCGTGGAGCCGTCCAACGGGCTCACCGACGCCCGGCACCACATCTACTGGGCCGACGAGGGCGAGTACCTCGGACACCCCGTGGACGACTTCGAGTCGGACCGCCGGGAATGGGTCCCCCTCAAGCTCGTCCCCGACATGGTCGCCCGCGGCGAGGTCCCGGCCGCGAACATGGCGGCCGCGTTACTGCTGTTGCATCATCTCCGGCTCGGGCTGGACGCCATGCCCTGATACGCGCCCCCCACCGCGTCCTGGAGCCGTTCTAGTGCCCCAGGGCCTGCCAGATCGTCACGACGAGCGCGCCCATGGCGGTGAGTACCGCGACCGCGGGCAGCGGCCAGCGGGCGTGCTCCAGGGCGGTGATCCGGGCGGTCAGGTCGTCGAGTCCCTTGTCGGTCTCCTCGGTGCGATGACTGAGCAGGGCCAGCCCTCCCTCGACGCGTGCGTACGCCACGTCGAGTCGGCGCCGTAACTCTGCGAGTTCCCCATGGACCACGGGATGCTCGGGGTCGGCGGTCACGAGTCCGCTCCTCTCTGTAGTCTTCACATCCCTTGCATGCGCATGAAGAGTCAACTCCCCTGGTGGGCGCGTGGGGAGAGTGTGCGAGGGGCATATGCGAGCCCGGGGCGCACACGGTGTGTGAATGCGACGGGCCCGGCACTCCGAAGAGTGCCGGGCCCGTGGTCGTCGCACTGTGTCATCAGCACCCTGTAACGGGCACTGTGCCATCAGCCGTAGGTGTAGAAGCCCGATCCCGACTTCCGGCCGAGCCGACCCGCGTCGACCATGCGCTGGAGCAGCGGGGGAGCGGCGTACAGCGGCTCCTTGTACTCCTCGTACATGGAGAACGCCACCGAGGCCACCGTGTCCAGGCCGATCAGGTCGGACAGCTTCAGCGGGCCCATCGGGTGGGCGCAGCCCATCTCCATGCCGTTGTCGATGTCCTCGCGGCTGGCGATACCCGACTCGAACATCCGGATCGCGGAGAGGAGATACGGGATCAGCAGCGCGTTGACCACGAAGCCGGAGCGGTCCTGGGCGCGGATGGCGTGCTTGCCGAGCACCTTCTCGGCGAAGACCTGGGCCCGGCTGAGCGTGCCCTCCGAGGTGGTGAGCGCGGGGATCAGCTCGACGAGCTGCTGCACCGGGGCCGGGTTGAAGAAGTGGACGCCGATGACGTGGTCGGGCCGCGAGGTGGCGACGGCCAGCCTCACCAGCGGGATCGAGGAGGTGTTGGAGGCCAGGATCGCGTCGGGCCGGGTGACGACCTGGTCGAGGACCTGGAAGATCTCGGTCTTCACCTGCTCGTTCTCGACGACGGCCTCGATGACCAGGTCGCGTTCCGCGAACTCGCCGAGGTCGGTGGTGAAGCTGAGGCGCGCCAGTGTGGCGTCCCGCTCCTCCTCGGAGATCTTGCCGCGCTCGGCGGCCTTCGCCAGGGAGTTGAACAGCCGGGTCCGGCCGATCTCCAGGGCCTCGCCGGTGGTCTCGGCGACCTTCACGTCCAGGCCGGCACGGGCGCACACCTCGGCGATGCCCGCTCCCATCTGGCCGCAGCCGACCACTCCGACGCGCTCGATGTCGGTCACATCGTCCCTTTCGCTGGTCTACGGGCAGCGCAGACGCGTGGGTCCGGTACGCCTGCTCCGTTCGTGCACGTTACCGCCAAGTATCGATGATCGATCGCCGGGGTGGGGCATCCGTCGGGCATCCTGGGGCGCGGAGAGGTCCGTGCCGCGCGGATCCGCCGTGTCCGGGGGTGTGCGAATGGGACGAGTGTCACGGCGGGCGTTCGCGCTGGCCGCGCTGGCGACGCTGACGTCGGCCTCGGGCGGTGCGTCGGCCGAGCCGGGCGGCCGGGCGGCCCGGCCGCGGCGGGTCGCCGAGATGCGGGGCGTGTGGCTGGCGACCGTGATGAACCGGGACTGGCCCTCCCGGCCGGGCCTGAGCGCGGCGGACCAGCGGGCCGAACTGACCGCCCACCTCGACAGGGCCGCCCGGACCGGCCTCACCGCGGTGATCTTCCAGGTACGTCCCACCGCCGACGCCCTGTGGCCGTCGCCGTACGAGCCCTGGTCGCAGTACCTCACCGGCACCCAGGGCGGTCACCCGGGCTGGGACCCGCTGAGCACGGCGGTCCGCGAGGCGCACGCGCGCGGCCTGGAACTGCACGCCTGGTTCAACCCGTACCGGATCGCGGCCCACGGCGATCCCGGCGCACTCCTCAGAACCCATCCCGCCCGCCGGCATCCGGACTGGGTGGTGCCGTACGGCGGAAAGCTCTACTACAACCCGGGCCTGCCCGAGGTCCGCGCCTTCGTCCAGGACGCGATGCTCGACGCGGTGAGGAAGTACCCGGTCGACGCCGTGCACTTCGACGACTACTTCTACCCGTATCCCGTGGCGGGCCAGAGCTTCGACGACGACGCGGCCTACGACAGGCACGGCGGCGGCTTCCCGAACCGGGCCGCCTGGCGGCGGAACAACATCGACCTGCTGGTGCGCGAGATGTCCGCCCGGATCAAGGCGGTCCGGCCCGGAACGCGCTTCGGCATCAGCCCCTTCGGGGTGTGGCGCAACGTCACCACCGACCCGCTGGGCTCTGACACCCAGGCGCTGCAGACGTACGACGACGTGTACGCGGACACCCGCAAGTGGGTCCGGAAGAACTGGATCGACTACATCGTCCCGCAGCTGTACTGGCACATCGGCTTCGCCGCCGCCGACTACGCCAAGCTGCTGCTCTGGTGGGCGGAGGTGGCCCGGGGCACCGGGACGCGGCTGTACGCCGGTGAGGCGCTGTACAAGGCCGGCGCCCCGGCACAGCCCGAGGCCTGGCAGGACCCCGCCGAACTCTCCCGGCACCTCACGCTCGCCCAGGACCATCCCGAGGTGGGCGGCCATGTCTTCTTCGCCGCCAAGGAGGTGGCGGCGGATCCGATCGGGGCCATGGCACGGGTGGTCGCCGACCACTACGGGCGGCCGGCGAGGACCCCGCAGGACAGGCCCTAGTGGTTGGTCTCCCGGTGCCGGATCTCGGTGTCGGGGCCGGGTGAGCACACGCCCTCGTGCCCGTCCTGGAAGCGGACGCGGTACGGAGGGTTGCCCTCCTGCCCCATCACCTCGACGATCTCGCCGACCTTGTCGTTCTGTCCGACCACCCTGCCGTGCTGGACAAGCTGGTCGCCCACGGTTGCACGCATCTGTCAGGCCTCCTCACCATGTGCGGGAGCAGCGGTCCGTGGCCTCGAGTTTACGGCGCAGGGCCCGGTCGGGACCGGTGCGTGCAAGCCGCTCAGCCTCGCGCCCGCTGCGTGACGGCGATGCACACGAGCACCGCCGCGGCCGTCAGCGGTGCGGCCACCGTCAGCTGCTCGCCCAGCAGCAGCACCGACCACACCAGTGTGAGCAAGGGCTGGGCCAACTGCAACTGGCTGGCCTTCGGGATGCCGATGGCGGCCATGCCCCGGTACCAGACGACAAGGCCGAAGAACTGCGACCCGGCCGCCACCCACAGCAGCCCGGCCACGCTGTGCGCGGTGAGCCGGAGGGGTTCGTACGACAGCGCCAGTGCGGCGGCGGGCACGGCGAGCGGCAGGCACAGCACCAGCGCCCAGCCGATGACCTGCCAGCCCGGCATGACCCGGGCCAGCCGGCCGCCCTCGGTGTAGCCGGCCGCGCACACCAGCAGCGCCCCGAACAGATACACGTCGGCGGTGCTGAGGGCGCCGCCGCTCTGCTGCACGGTGAAGGCGGCCACCGCGGCGGCGCCCGCGAGCGCCGCGGCCCAGAAGGTGCGTGAGGGACGGGTGCCCATGCGCAGGGCGGAGAACAGGGCGGTGGTCAGAGGGAGCAGGCCGACCACGACGGCGGCGTGCGCGGTCGTGGACGTCTCCAGTGCGAGCGTGCTCAGCAGCGGGAACCCGACCACGACGCCGGCGGCGACCACCGCGAGGCCCGGCCAGTGGCGCCGGGCGGGCAGCGGTACGCGCAGCGCGAGCAGACAGCCGCCCGCGATCAGCGCCGCGAGGACGCTGCGCACGGCGACCAGGGACCACGGGCCGAAGCCCTCCAGGCCCCAGGCGGTGGCGGGGAAGGTGAGGGAGAAGGCGACGACGCCGAGGGTGGCCTGGAGGGTGCCGGCGGCGGTCGTCCCGCTGGTCCCGGTCGTCCCCGTCGGCCCGTTCGAGGCGGTGACCGCTATCCGGTTCGAAGCGGTAGCGCTACTCTGTACTCTCATGCAAGAGCGTAGCAGTGTGGCAGACCTGGCGGACCGGCTGCGTCGGGAGCTCGACCGCTACTCGCCCGGTGGAAAGCTC
>NZ_JBVIPA010000067.1:0-29775 GCF_055578365.1 Streptomyces sp. NPDC033131 | reverse complement strand
TCTGGACCAAGACCGCCGAAGAGATCCTCGATTCCCTCGCCCGCTTCTGCCGACGGATCTCTGGCGCAGGACACTAGGACCTGTCCGGCCGATCATGCCGCAGACGCGGGGTGTGGCACGCGCATCTGCCGCGTTGTCGTCGGTTGCCAACTCCCCCACTCCCGACTTCGCTCGAGCGGGGGCACCCCCATCGCGTCGACGCCCTCCTCCGCCTTGCAGCTGCACACACCACACCCCGCTCACAGGCACTCATGTCGCACCGTCGCTTCCCTGCGACTCGATCGGCCGGACAGGTCCTAGGGGCGCCCGGCCCAGGGCCGCTACTCGACCCCGATGAGGAGCACGGCTCCCTGCCGCCCGCCCCGGTACACCACCGTGTCGACGGCCATGTACGCCTCCCGTACGCGTGCTTCGAGGTGTTCGGCGATCGGCTCGGGAGCCTCGTTGCCCAGGACGAGGGTGACCAGTTCGCCGCCGGCCGCGAGCATCCGGTCGAGAACCGTTTCGGCGGTGACGGTGACGTCCTGCCCGATGACGGCCACGTCGCCGTCGATCAGGCCGAGGACGTCGCCGGCCTGGCAGATGCCGGCCATGGTCCACGACTGGCGTTCCGCGACGACGACTTCGGCGTACCGGGTGGCCCCCGCCGCCGAGGTCATCGTCACGACGTCCTCGTCGAAGCGGCGGTCCGGCGCGTGCACGGCGAGCGCGGCGATGCCCTGGACCGCGGAGCGCGTCGGGATGAGGGCCACCCGGATGCCCTCCGTGCGGGCCTGCTCGGCGGCCGCGGCCGCGGTGTGGCGCAGGTCCGCGTCATTGGGCAGCAGCACCACCTCGCGCGCGTGGGCCCGCCGTACGGCCTCGACGAGTTCCCCGCTCGCGGGCGGCTCCCCGGGCCGCGCGAGCACGGTCGTGGCGCCCGCCTCGGTGTAGAGCCCGGCCAGGCCCTCGCCGGGCACGACGGCCACGACGGCGCGCTGGGCGCGCTCCCGGGGCGGCCGCTCGGCGCCGGTGGTGTGCACGTCGCCGAGCGCGAAGTGCGTGATCCGGATCCGGTACGGCCGCCCGGCCTCGACGCCCGCCTCCACGGCGGCGCCCGCGTCGTCGACGTGCACATGGACGTTCCACAGCCCGTCGCCGCCGACGACGACGAGCGAGTCCCCGAGGGTGTCCAGCCGCTCCCGCAGCCGCTCGACGGCCGCGTCGTCGGCCTCCAGGAGGTAGATCACCTCGAAGGCGGGCCCGCCGTGCTCCGGGTCGGCGGGACTGTCCGCGCAGTCGGTGGCGAGAGCGGCGGCAAGGGTGTCCTCGGGGGTACCTGCGTCAGCCGCACGCGCGTGCTGCCCTCCGGCGAGCCCGTCGTCCACGCGCGCGAGCGGCGCCGACAACGCCACCTCCCGCGGCGTCTCCCCCGTGAACGTCTCGACCAGCGCCCCGAGGACCGCCACCAGCCCCCGCCCGCCGGCATCGACCACCCCGGCCCGCTCCAGCACGGCCAGTTGCGCGGGGGTCGCGGCCAGTGCCGCGCACGCCCCCTCGTAGGCCGCCCGCGCGACGGTCCCGCAGTCGCCCTCCGCCTCCTCGGCCGCGTCAGCCGCGGCTGAGGCGACGGACAGCACCGTGCCCTCGACGGGATGGGCCACCGCCTTGCGGGCGGAGTCGGCGGCATGCCTCAGGGCCAGCCGCAGCCCCGCCCCATCGGTGTGAGCGGTGTCATGATCGGCGGCGAGCACCTGGGCCATGCCGCGGAACAGCTGCGCGAGGATCGTCCCGGAGTTTCCCCGTGCCCCTATGAGAGCGCCGTGCGCCATCGCGCGCGTGGCGTCCGCCAGGGACGGCCCTTCGGCGGCGGCCTCGTACCCCGCGAACACCGCCTCGACCGCGGTCGAGGCGGACTCCACGGTCAGGTACAGGTTCGTGCCGGTGTCCCCGTCCGCCACGGGGTAGACGTTGATGGCGTCGATCTCCTCGCGCGCCCGCCCCAGCGCCCGGAGCGCGAGAGCGCACCAGGTGCGTACCGCGAGAGCATCGAAGAATGTCTGCGGCACCTGCGCCACCTGCGCCTCCCTGAGCTGCCGGCCTGGGACGCAGCGTAGACCTCGGGGTGGTGTTCACCGGAAGAGGGCCTGGAGCGAGGCCCTGAGCAGCCATGGTAGTTTCGTTCTACTGGCGCAGTCGTTGTATGCTGCTCCGGTTGCCCGATGACATCGGGCCATCCCCCTGGCAGCGCCACTCAGATCTCTGATCCTGCGATCTCGATCCCGGCATGCCGGGATCCACCGTAAGTGCATCTGAAGTCTTTGGAGTGACCCGTGGCTGCCAACTGCGACGTCTGCGGCAAGGGGCCGGGCTTCGGCAACAGCATCTCGCACTCGCACCGCCGTACGTCCCGTCGCTGGAACCCGAACATCCAGCGCGTGCGTACTGTGGTCGGCGGGACGCCGAAGCGCCTGAACGCTTGCACCTCGTGCATCAAGGCCGGCAAGGTCTCGCGCTGACGCACAGTAAGCGCGCGGCTACTGCTGGTTCACTGCACAGAGCCGGTCCACCTCGTGTGGACCGGCTTTTTGCACGTCCAAGCCGGCCTGCAAGCCCTCGCGCAAGCGTTTACGCGCCGCCGCCCACCCGGAACCGCCACCCGTGGTCCACAGGGCCGATCCCCGCGCCGAGCGCGAATCCGGCCGCGATCGCCCCGGTGACGTACTCCTTGGCAGCCGCCACCGCCTCCGGCACCGACTGCCCCTTCGCGAGCTGAGACGCGGTCGCCGACGCGAGCGTGCAGCCCGTGCCGTGCGTGTGCCGGTTGTCGTACCTCGGCGCCCGCAGCCAGTGCTCCTCGGAGCCGTCGGTGAGCAGGTCCACGGCGTCACCGGCCAGATGACCGCCCTTGATGAGCACCCATCGCGGGCCGTACGAGAGCACGGCCGCGGCGGCTTCCCGCATCAGGGACTCCGACTCGACCCGCACACCCGTGAGCTGCGCCACCTCGTCGAGGTTGGGCGTCGCCACGGTCGCGACCGGCAGCAGCTTGGTCCGTACGGCGTCCAGGGCGGAGGCGGCGAGCAGCGGGTCGCCGTGCTTGGAGACGCCCACGGGGTCCACGACGACCGGTGCGCCGGTCCCGCCGATCAATTCGGCGACCGCCTCGACGAGTTCCGCGGAGGCCAGCATCCCGGTCTTGACCGCCTGTACGCCGATGTCGTCGACCACGCTGCGGTACTGGGCCCGCACGGCCTCCACGGGCAGCTCCCAGGCGCCCTGCACGCCGAGGGAGTTCTGCGCGGTGACGGCCGTGATGACGCTCATGCCGTGCACGCCGAGCGCCAGCATCGTCTTCAGGTCGGCCTGGATGCCCGCGCCGCCGCCGGAGTCGGAGCCCGCGACCGTGAGAACCCGCGGCGGCGCGCTCATGACTCGATGTCCCCGAAGTGGTCCCAGCCGCCCTTCTTGGTCCACGGCGCCCCGTCCACCGTCACCTGGGGCAGCGCCGAGGGGTTGAGGACCTCGCCGATGATCTTCCAGCGGGCCGGCAGCTTCACGTCCGGCGGGAAGGTCGCGACGATGGCGTGGTCCTCTCCCCCGGTGAGCACCCACTGCATGGGGTCGACGCCGACGGCCTGCCCGATGTCGTTCATCTGGGAGGGGATGTCGATCGCGCCGGAGCGGACGTCGATACGGACCTTGCTGGCCTCGGCGATGTGCCCGAGGTCGGCGATCAGCCCGTCGCTCACGTCGCACATCGCGGTCGCGCCGAGCCCGGCGGCGGCCGGTCCCGCGTGGTAGGGCGGCTCGGGGCGCCGGTGTGCCTCCACGAAGGCGCGCGGCGAGCGGAACCCGCGGGACAGCACCGCGAACCCGGCCGCGGACCAGCCGAGCCAGCCGGTCACCGCGACGAGGTCGCCGGGCTGCGCGCCGCCCCGCGTGACGGGCTCGTTGTTGCGCAGATCGCCGAGCGCGGTGATCGACACCATGATCGTGTCGCCGCGTACGACGTCCCCCCCGACCACGGACGCCCCCGCGACCTGACACTCGTCGCGCAGGCCGTCCATCAGCTCGACCGCCCAGGCCACCGGGAGTTCGGCCGGAACGACCAGGCCGAGCAGCAGCGCGGTCGGTACGGCGCCCATGGCGGCGATGTCCGCGAGGTTCTGCGCGGCGGCCTTGCGGCCGACGTCGTAGGCCGTGGACCAGTCGCGCCGGAAGTGCCGCCCCTCGAGGAGGATGTCGGTGCTCGCCACGACCCTGCGGTCGGGCGCGGCCACCACCGCGGCGTCGTCGCCGGGGCCGACCCGGACCGCCGGGGTGGTGGTGAGACGGGAGGTGAGCTCCCTGATGAGCCCGAACTCACCGAGCTCACCAACAGTGCCCTTCATTGCCCTTACGCCCCTTCTGTACCTGTCCGAGCCCGGTCGCGCGTCACCAGTGTCCTCGATACGGTCGAGGTGACCGTCAACTTCTGTCGTGCCTGCACCCCGGCGCGCGAGCCCTGGTCGCCGCGGGTCTCCCCGCGGCGCGCGGCGACGCGATACCGTGGCGTTCCTTTTCCCCACATGATCCTCGTGGCCGCCCTGGAGGTTCCGTGGTACAGGCGTACATCCTGATCCAGACGGAGGTCGGCAAAGCGTCGACCGTCGCCGACATGATCAGCAAGATTCCTGGGGTCATCCAGGCCGAGGACGTGACAGGACCGTACGACGTGATCGTGCGCGCCCAAGCGGACACGGTCGACGACCTCGGTCGCTTGGTGGTCGCGAAGGTCCAGCAGGTGGACGGCATCACCCGCACCCTGACCTGCCCGGTCGTCCATCTGTAGCCCCCGTCTACCCTTGGCCGGTGAACTTCTTCCGTCACCGGTGCCGCATCCTCATCGGGCCGCCCGCGCTTGCCGTGCTGATCACGGTCGCGGGCTGCTCCTCAGCAGACGACAGCGCGTCGGCGGCGGTTCCCAGTCCGGGTGCGAAGGTCATGAAGCTGTGCCAGAACCTGGACAAGGCGCTGCCGACGAAGCTGGACGGTCTGGGCCGTGAGGATCCCGAGCCCGCGTCCGCACTGACGGCGGGCTGGGGAAGCCCGGCGATCATACTGCGCTGCGGTGTCGTGCGACCGCCCAAGATGATCGACCCCAAGGTGGCCGAAGGCGGCGACCCGGACGCGGTCGCCGGCGGTGTGAACGGCGTCGACTGGCTGATGGAGAAGCAGGACGACGGAGCGTACCGCTTCACCACCGCCAATCGCAGTGCGTACGTCGAGGTGACGGTGCCGAAGGGGCAGGACAGCACGGGAGTGCTGGTCGACCTCGCCCCGGCCGTCAAGAAGGCGGTCCCCGAAGGGATCGCCGGCTAGCCGAAGGGCTCAGCGCAGGCCGGTCGACCGCCGCAGCGCCGCCTGCACCAGCCGGTCCACCAGCTCCGGGTAGCTGATCCCGGACGCCTGCCACATCTGCGGGTACATCGAGATCGGCGTCATGCCGGGCATCGTGTTGATCTCGTTGATCACGAACTCGCCGTCCTCGGTGAGGAAGAAGTCCGCGCGTACCAGTCCCTCGCAGGAGGCGGCCTCGAACGCCTCCACCGCGAGCCGCTGCACCTCGGCCGTCTCCTCGGCGTTCAGCGGCGCGGGCACGATGCCGGGCGTCGAGTCGATGTACTTCGCCTCGAAGTCGTAGTACGCGTGCGTGTCCGGCGGCGGGATCTCCGAGGGCACGCTGGCACGGGGGCCGTCCTCGAACTCCAGCACCCCGCACTCGATCTCGCGGCCGCGCAGCGCCGCCTCCACGAGGATCTTCGGGTCGTGCCGCTGGGCCTCGGCGATCGCCTCGTCGAGACCGGACGGGTCGTCGACCTTGGTGATGCCGATCGACGAGCCCGCGCGCGCGGGCTTCACGAAGAGCGGCCAGCCGTGCTCGCCGGCCAGGTCGACGATCTTCCTGCGGGCGCCGGACTCGTCGCGCTCCCACTCACGCGGCCGGATCACCACGTACGGGCCGACCTTGAGCCCGAAGGAGGTGAACACCCGCTTCATGTACTCCTTGTCCTGGCCGACGGCCGAGGCGAGCACGCCGGAACCCACGTACGGCACCCCGGAGAGCTCCAGGAGGCCCTGGAGGGTGCCGTCCTCGCCGTACGGGCCGTGCAGCACCGGGAAGACGACGTCGACCTCGCCGAGGGCCTTGGGCACCGATCCGGGCTCGCTGTAGACGACTTCGCGGTTCGCGGGGTCGACCGGGAGCACCACGCCGCCCTCGCTGGACTCGGCCAGTGCCGCGACGTCGGGCGTACGGCGCTCGGTGATCGCCATGCGTTCCGGTTCGTCGGCGGTGAGCACCCACCGGCCCTCCCGGGTGATGCCGATCGGCAGGACGTCGTACTTGGTCCGGTCGATGGCCCGCAGGACGGCGCCGGCGGTGACCGTGGAGATCCCGTGTTCGGAGCTGCGCCCGCCGAACACGACGGCCACGCGCGGCTTGCGAGGCGGCTGCTCAGGGTTCTGGGGGAGGTTCTCGGTGCTCATATCGCGTTGAGGGTACCCGGTGGTAGTGCCCCGAGACAGTGTCCGCCCCGCGGGTGGCTCAGCGTCGTTCCGGCTTCGCGCTGCGCGACATCAGCTCCTTGAGGGCGACCACCGGGGGCTTGCCCTCGTGGACGATTCCCACGACCGTCTCGGTGATGGGCATGTCGACGCCGTGCCGGCGGGCCAGATCCAGCACGGACTCGCAGGACTTGACGCCCTCGGCGGTCTGCCTGGTGACCGCGATGGTCTCCTGGAGGGTCATGCCCTTGCCGAGGTTGGTGCCGAAGGTGTGGTTGCGGGACAGCGGCGAGGAGCAGGTCGCCACCAGGTCGCCGAGCCCGGCGAGTCCCGAGAACGTCAGCGGTTCGGCGCCCATGGAGAGGCCGAGGCGGGTGGTCTCGGCGAGCCCGCGCGTGATCAGGGACCCCTTGGCGTTGTCGCCCAGACCCATGCCGTCCGCGATGCCGACGGCGAGGCCGATCACGTTCTTGACCGCGCCGCCCAGTTCACAGCCGACGACGTCGGTGTTGGTGTACGGGCGGAAGTACGGCGTGTGGCAGACGGCCTGGAGCCGCTGGGCGACCGCCTCGTCGGTGCACGCGACCACGGACGCGGCCGGCATCCGGGCGGCGATCTCCCGCGCGAGGTTGGGGCCGGTGACCACGGCGATGCGGTTCTGCCCCACCTTGGCGACGTCCTCGATCACCTCGCTCATCCGCATGGCGGACCCGAGTTCGACGCCCTTCATGAGCGACACCAGGACGGTGTCGGGGGCCAGCAGCGGCGTCCATTCGGCGAGGTTGGCGCGCAGCGTCTGCGAGGGGATCGCGAGGACGGTGAAGTCGGCGTCGCGGGCGGCCTCGGCGGCGTCCGTCGTCGCGCGCAGGTTCTCCGGGAGTTCGACGCCGGGGAGGTAGTCGGGGTTCGTACGCGTGGAGTTGACCGCTTCCGCGAGGTCGGTGCGGCGCCCCCACAGGGTCACCTCGCATCCCGCGTCGGCCAGCACCGTACCGAAGGCGGTGCCCCATGATCCGGTTCCGAAGACGGCCGCCTTGACGGACTTGCTCACGTGCCCTGCCCTTCTTCCTGTCCGACCTTGCGCTGCGTCTGCGCCCGGGTGCGGCGCCGCTGCTCGATCCGCTCGTGGCGCGGGTCGTAGGGCCTCGCGGGCGCCTTCTCGCCGCGGACCTCCTCCAGCTGGCGGGTGATGGCGGCCATGATGACCTCGGTCGCGTCCTTCAGGAGCTCCGGGGTCATCTCCCTGTCGTAGAAGCGCGCCAGGTCGACGGGCGGGCCCGCGAGCACGCGGTGGGTCTTGCGCGGAAACAGTTCGAACCTCTTGGCGTACGGCGGCAGCACCTCGTTGGCGCCCCACTGGGCGACCGGAATCACCGGGCACTTGGTCTGCAGGGCGACCCGCGCGGCACCGGTCTTGCCGGTCATGGGCCAGCCGTTGGGGTCGCGGGTGAGGGTGCCCTCGGGGTAGAAGGCGACGCACTCGCCGCGCTCCACGGCGTCGATCGCGGCGCGGAAAGCGCTGAGCGCGTCCGTACTCTCGCGGTAGACGGGGATCTGTCCGGTGCCGCGCATCGCGGCACCGACGAATCCCTTACGGAAAAGGTCGCTCTTCGCCAGGAATCTCGGAACACGGCCGGTGTTGTACTGGAAGTGCCCGTAAGCGAAGGGATCAATGTGCGAATTGTGGTTCACCGCGGTGATAAATCCGCCCTCGACCGGAATGTGCTCCATTCCGCGCCAGTGCCGCTTGATCAGAACCACCAGCGGCGGTTTGCACAGGACCGCTGCGAAGCGGTACCAGAACCCGATTCTGCGGCGGGGCACGCGGACACCTTCCTCTAGGGCCTGGGGGCCGCACAAGTGTCGCCCCAGGCCGCCGGTCTGTCGAGAACACCGTACGCCCCGGCTCCGCGACCGCCAGATGGTCCTGGTGACGGCTGAGTGACAATGGCCGCGACAAGAGAGGTGCGAAACGCTCGTGCAGTGGACCTTGGTCATACCCGTGAAACCTCTGGCGCGGGCGAAGAGCAGGCTCGCGGACACCGCCTCCGACGGGCTGCGCCCGGGCCTGGCGCTCGCCTTCGCCCAGGACACCGTGGCGGCGGCGCTGGCCTGCCCCGCGGTGAAGGATGTGGCAGTCGTCACGGACGACGCCCTGGCCGGCCGTGAGCTCGGATCACTGGGCGCCCATATCGTCGCCGACGAGCCGCGCGGCGGCCTGAACGCCGCTCTGGCGCACGCGGCGGCCCTCGTACGCGCCGCCCGCCCCGAAAGTGCCGTGGCGGCCCTTAACGCCGATCTTCCGGCGCTGCGTCCGCTGGAATTGGCCCGGGTCCTGGACGCGGCGGCGGAATTCCCGCGCGCTTTTCTCCCGGACGCCGCCGCAATCGGCACCACTCTGCTGACGGCGCGCGAGGGCGAGGAATTGCGGCCCGCCTTCGGCACCGATTCCCGAGCCCGTCATCGTGCGTCCGGCGCCGCGGAAATCACGCTCGACGCGGTGGATTCCGTACGACAGGACGTGGACACCGGCGACGACCTGCGCGCCGCGCTCGCCCTGGGAGTGGGGCCACGGACGGCCGCGGCGGCCGCGCGGCTGTTGATCCCCGGGCAGTAGGCTGCCGCCATGCAGGCGACCGCATACACGTACGACCCCGACAGCCGCAGCGGGCAGGTGCTCCTCGACGACGGCACCCCGGTGCCTTTCGACGCGCCGGCGTTCGACGCGGGCGGGCTCAGACTGCTGCGGCCCGGGCAGCGGGTGCGCGTCGAGACGGAGGGCGAGGGCGAGGCCCGCCGGATCACCCTGGTGACGCTCCACACCTTCTGAACCCCCGGTGGACACGCCGCGGGCCGGGCTCCGCGGGGAGTCCGGCCCGGCGTGTGAGTGCCCCTGTGCCCTTACCTCTTGCGGGCGGTGGCCTTCTTGGCGGTGGTGGTGCGGGAGGCCGACTTCTTGGCGGGGGCCTTCTTGGCCGTCGCCTTCTTCGCCGGAGCGCTCTTGGCCGTCGCCTTCTTGGCGGTGGTCTTCTTCGCGGCGGTGGTGCCGGCGGTCGCCGAGGTCTTCTTGGCGGGCGCCTTCTTCGCCGTGGTCTTCTTCGCGGTGGCCGTCGTCTTCTTGGCGGGCGCCTTCTTGGCCGTGGCCGTGGTCTTCTTCGCGGCGGTGGTCCTGGTGGTGGCCTTCTTCGCGGCGGCCTTCTTGACCGTCGCGGAAGCACCGCCGGTCAGGCTGCCCTTGGGGGCCTTCTTGACGGCGACGTCGTTCTTCGGGAGCTTCTTCGAGCCGCTCACCAGGTCCTTGAAACCCTGGCCCGCACGGAAGCGCGGAACGGAGGTCTTCTTGACCCGAACCCGCTCGCCGGTCTGGGGATTGCGGGCGTAACGGGCGGGACGGTCGACCTTCTCGAAGGAGCCGAAACCGGTGACCGAAACCCTTTCACCTGCGACAACCGCACGGACGACGGCGTCCAGGACCGCGTCGACAGCGTCGGCGGCCTGCTGACGGCCGCCCATCTTGTCGGCAATCGTTTCTACGAGCTGCGCCTTGTTCACGTCTTCCCCTTCGGAGACATTGCCAGAACGAAAGTGTTCAAGCTTTTTCGCACGTTAGGCAGATATATACCGCAAATCAAACACGAAACGGGCTTATCACCCGTGCGCCGCAACGAACTCGACTGTCCTGGACTCGTTCAGCGTTCCTCTTCGGGGATTCGACCCGCGTCGAGGTCCGCCACGAACCGCTCCAGACGCCTTGTCGCATCGGCGAGATCGTGCTTGGCCGCGGCCGTAATGACCAGCAGCTTCCGGGTCAGCGCCATCCGTACGCCCTCCGGGACTTGCAGTGCGCGCACTCTTGTGTGCGCTTCCTTGAGTTGGTCCGCGACTGCCGCATAGAGCTCGAGTTGGCCGTCGTGTTCCATGCACAGATTGTGCCATCTGGGGCGAGTTGTCGCCTGCTCAGGGTGCAACTGCCGCCTCGAACGGCCTCCCGGGCGCCTGTCGGAGCCGCGGTCACAACGATCGCGTACCCCGGCAACAACCGTCCTAACGTGGGAAGTTGACAAGCGCGATCGCGCAGCGCAGGGCCGTTCGGGTGCAGACATGGCTGTACCCCCGATCGGGCCGATCGGGGGTACGGCGGGGGTGTCGCGGTGGCCGAAACTCGACCTGTTCGGTCGCCTGGGGCGTCCGCTCGGGTCAGATCTGGAGCGTCCTCGGCTTGTACGACGGACGCTTGGCCTCGTACGCGGCGATGTGGGGCTCGTTCTGCAGGGTGATGGAGATGTCGTCCAGCCCGTTCAGCAGCCGCCAACGGGCGTTCTCGTCGAGCTCGAAGGCGGCGGTGATGCCCTCGGCGCGTACCTCACGAGCCTCAAGGTCCACAGTGACCTCAGCAGTCGCGTCCTTCTCCGTGAGCTCCTGCAGCGCGTTCACGATCTTCTGCTCCAGAACCACCGTGAGCAGGCCGTTCTTGAGCGAGTTGCCGCGGAAGATGTCCGCGAAGCGGGAGGAGATGACGGCCTTGAAGCCGAAGTTCTGCAGCGCCCACACGGCGTGCTCACGGGAGGAGCCGGTGCCGAAGTCGGGGCCGGCGACCAGGACGGTCGCGCCCTTGCGCTCGGGCTGGTTGAGGATGAAGGACGGGTCCTTGCGCCAGGCCTCGAACAGCCCGTCCTCGAAGCCGTCCCGGGTCACCTTCTTGAGCCAGTGAGCAGGGATGATCTGGTCGGTGTCGACGTTGCTGCGCCGCAGCGGGACGGCCCGGCCGGTGTGCGTGGTGAATGCTTCCATGACTCTCAGACTCCAGCGGGCGTACGGGTCTCGGCGTCGGACAGGTCGGCCGGCGAGGCCAGGTGGCCCAGGACCGCCGTCGCGGCTGCGACCTGCGGCGACACCAGGTGCGTACGACCGCCCTTGCCCTGCCGTCCCTCGAAGTTGCGGTTGGAGGTGGACGCGGAGCGCTCACCGGGGGCCAGCTGGTCGGGGTTCATGCCCAGACACATCGAGCAGCCCGCGTGCCGCCACTCGGCGCCGGCGTCCTTGAAGACGACGTCCAGACCCTCGGAGACGGCCTGCAGACCGACCCGCGCGGAGCCCGGGACGACCAGCATCCGTACGCCGTCGGCGACTTTGCGGCCCTTCACGAGCTCGGCGGCGGCGCGCAGATCCTCGATGCGGCCGTTGGTGCACGAGCCTACGAAGACGGTGTCCACCTTGATGGAGCGCAGCGGCTGCCCGGCCTCCAACCCCATGTACTCCAGGGCCCTTTCGGCGGCGTGGCGCTCCGAAGCGTCTTCGTACGAAGCAGGATCGGGGACCTGCGCCGAAAGCGGCGCGCCCTGGCCGGGGTTGGTACCCCAGGTGACGAACGGCGCCAGCTCGGCGGCCTCGATCACGACCTCGGCGTCGAACTCGGCGTCGTCGTCGGTCCTGAGCGTCTTCCAGTACGCGACGGCGGCGTCCCAGTCCTCGCCCTTGGGGGCGTGCGGACGGCCCTCGAGGTACGCGAAGGTGGTCTCGTCGGGGGCGATCATGCCCGCGCGGGCGCCGGCCTCGATCGACATGTTGCAGATGGTCATGCGGGCTTCCATCGAGAGCTGCTCGATGGCGGAGCCGCGGTACTCCAGGACGTAGCCCTGGCCGCCGCCCGTACCGATCTTGGCGATGATCGTCAGGATCAGGTCCTTGGCGGTGACGCCGTCGGGCAGGTCGCCGTTGACGGTGATGGCCATGGTCTTCGGGCGGGCCATGGGCAGCGTCTGGGTGGCCAGCACGTGCTCGACCTGGGAGGTGCCGATGCCGAACGCCAGACCGCCGAAGGCGCCGTGCGTGGAGGTGTGGGAGTCGCCGCAGACGACCGTCATGCCGGGCTGGGTCAGGCCCAGCTGCGGGCCGACGACGTGCACGACACCCTGCTCGACGTCGCCCAGCGGGTGCAGCCGGACACCGAAGTCGGCGCAGTTCTTGCGCAGCGTCTCCAGCTGGATCCGGGACACCGGGTCGGCGATGGGCTTGTCGATGTCGAGGGTCGGGGTGTTGTGGTCCTCGGTCGCGATGGTCAGATCGAGGCGGCGCACCTGGCGACCGGTCTTGCGGAGGCCGTCGAAGGCCTGCGGGCTGGTCACCTCGTGCAGCAGGTGCAGATCGATGAAGAGGAGGTCGGGCTCGCCCTCGGCGCGCCGGACGACGTGGTCGTCCCAGACCTTCTCCGCGAGTGTCCTACCCATCGCTTTCCCTCCGGCCGGAAAAGGTGCCCCGGCCCAACTAGAGATCTTGAGGATGCGGCGCCCGCACCCCTGTTCCCGGGCGTCCGCCGCCGGACCCGTTGGTCTGCGGGCCGCTGTGTCTTCAAGAGTGGCGTGTTCCACCGAAAATTGAACTTGCGTTTCACAGAGTGAGACGCGAGTATCGTTTCATGGACAACAGTAGCGGCGTCGGCGTTCTGGACAAGGCAGCCCTTGTCCTGAGCGCCCTGGAGTCCGGTCCGGCCACCCTCGCGGGTCTGGTCGCGGCCACCGGACTGGCACGACCCACGGCCCACCGGCTGGCCGTGGCTCTGGAACACCACCGCATGGTGGCGCGTGACATGCAGGGCCGTTTCATTCTCGGCCCGCGCCTCGCCGAGCTGGCCGCGGCCGCCGGCGAGGACCGCCTCCTCGCCACGGCGGGCCCGGTGCTCACCCACCTGCGTGACATCACGGGCGAGAGCGCCCAGCTCTACCGCCGCCAGGGCGACATGCGCATCTGCGTCGCCGCGGCGGAGCGCCTGTCCGGCCTGCGGGACACGGTCCCGGTCGGCTCGACGCTCACGATGAAGGCGGGCTCGTCCGCGCAGATCCTGATGGCCTGGGAGGAACCGGAGCGCCTGCACCGGGGCCTGCAGGGCGCCCGCTTCACGGCCACCGCGCTCTCCGGCGTACGACGCCGGGGCTGGGCCCAGTCCATCGGCGAGCGCGAGCCGGGCGTCGCGTCCGTCTCCGCGCCCGTGCGCGGCCCCTCGAACCGTGTGGTGGCCGCCGTCTCGGTCTCCGGCCCCATCGAGCGCCTGACGCGCCACCCGGGCCGTATGCACGCCCAGGCGGTCATCGACGCCGCCGGCCGCCTCTCCGAGGCCCTGCGCCGCACGGGCTGAGGCCTTTCGGGACAACCGCTTCCGGGACACAGCGAGAAGGGCCTGCCTCAACGCCGCGGCAGGCCCTTCTCGCTCCCCCGAGCCCCTCCCAGGTGTTCCCCTCGCCGCCTTCTCCGCCGCCGCGACGCCGAAGGCGGCACACAGGAGGACCGCCCGGCATGTGGACGACGACCCCTGGGCCCGCACAAGCCCCGGCTGAGCGCGACCCTGTGGGCTGGGCACCCCGCAGACCGCGGAGCCGGACGTGGGGGACGAGCACGTCCAGGCAGCCCACCGTGAGATGGACCGGCTCCTGCGCCCGGACCCTGATCACCGTCTCCCCCGCCTAACGGTCACTGGTGGTGGCGGTCGCCGCCTTCCGCCGGCTCGACTACGACGGGGATCCCTAACTGGTCTTGGAGCACGGCCGGTTGACGCACCAGGCGGCCGTCCTCGACCTCGACTGCATGGAGACGCATCAGCCGGAGGCGGAGAAGGCGGAGGCGGCGGTCGCGGGCGCGATCTTCGTGGAGCCCGCGCCCGGAAATGCCTCAGGGCCTCCACCGAAGTGGAGGCCCTGAGGACTCGTATGTACCCCCGACCGGATTCGAACCGGCGCTACCGCCTTGAGAGGGCGGCGTGCTAGGCCGCTACACAACGGGGGCCTGGACTCTGCGTTTCCGCAGGTCCGAGCTGGTCTACCTGGACTCGAACCAAGAATGACGGTACCAGAAACCGTAGTGTTGCCAATTACACCATAGACCAATGTGGTTCAGACCAATTCGTACCCCCGACCGGATTCGAACCGGCGCTACCGCCTTGAGAGGGCGGCGTGCTAGGCCGCTACACAACGGGGGCCCTAGCGATCCTGCATGAGAGTCAGCGGGTGCGACCCGTACTGTCCCCCTGGGAAGGATCTGTACCCCCGACCGGATTCGAACCGGCGCTACTGCCTTGAGAGGGCAGCGTGCTAGGCCGCTACACAACGGGGGCTTCGCGGAGATGACCTCCGCTTTTGCAGATGAGCTCTGCGAGCTGGCCTACCTGGACTCGAACCAAGACTAACGGAACCAGAAACCGTCGTGCTGCCAATTACACCATAGGCCACTGGAACTCAAGCCCCGGTGGGGATCTTGCTCCTAGTGTGCTCCCCCGGGTTCCGGCCTTTCGGCCCGCACCCCGGCGGCGCAGGAAGAACATTACCCGAAGGTGGACGGGGCTCCAAAACGGGTATCGGAGCCGAGGATCGCGGGGAGTTCGGCGAGCGAGGCGATCCGGTGCGGACCGCCGAAGGCGTCACCGACGGCGTGGACTCCCTCGCGGTCGATCCAGACCGACAGCAGTCCGGCGTCGGCGGCGCCCCGCCCGTCGATCTCCGGGTGGTCGCCGACGTAGGCCACTTGGTGCGGGGCCAGCTCCAGGGCGTCACAGGCGGCCAGGAAGGCTCCGGCCTCGGGCTTGGAGACGCCGAGCTCCGCCGCGCACAGGATGATCTCGAAGCGGTCGTGCACGCCGAGGACGCGCAGCTTGCGGTCCTGGACGTGAATGCTGGAGTTGGACAGCACGCCGTGGCGGTGGCTGGCGGCAAGGGCGTCCAGGACGGGCAGGACGTCCGGGAAGAGGGCCCAGGCGGTCTCGTAGTGCGCGATGTACCGCTCGAACCAGGCGTCGGCGTCGGCGTCGCTCAGCTCCTCGCCCAGGAACACCCTTACCCGGTCCCGGCGCTGCCCCTGGAAGGAGGTCTCCCCCGCCGAGAACCGCGCCCACTGCCGGTCCGTGATCTCCCGCCACCGCGCGATGGCCTGCTCGACACTGTCGTACGCGTCGAGCAGCCCCTCGGCCACGAGATGGACGCGCATGCCGACACGGTCGGCCGCGGTGTAGTCGAAGAGGGTGTCGTCGACGTCCCAGACCACGGCGCGAATGCTCATGGTCCGACGGTAACGCGGGGACCCGCGCCACGTCCGGCGGAACGACGGAGGGGCGGTCACCCGGTGATCCGGGTGACCGCCCCTCACGCGCGCGTGCGCTACGCCGTCAGCTTCGCCAGTGCCGCGTCGATGCGGGCGAGGGTCTTCTCCTTGCCCAGGATCTCCAGGGACTCGAAGAGGGGCAGGCCGACCGTGCGGCCGGTCACGGCCACGCGTACCGGGGCCTGCGCCTTGCCGAGCTTGAGGCCGTGGGCCTCCCCGGCGGTCAGAACGGCCTCCTTCAGGGACTCCGGGGACGTCCAGTCCGCCGGCTCCAGCTTCTCGCGGGCCGTGCGGAGCAGGGCGTCGGAGCCCTCCTTCATCGCCTTCGTCCAGCTCGGCTCGTCGAAGACCGGCTCGGCGAGGAAGAGGAAGTCGACGTTGTCGGTGATCTCGGAGAGGACCTTGAGGCGGGTCTGGGCGTGCGGGGCGATCGCCTGCCACTTCGTCTCGTCGAAGGCCTCCGGCGCCCAGGGCGCGAACGGGGGCTGCAGCCAGGGGCGGCAGCGCTCCGTGAAGTCCTTCACGTCGAGCAGCCGGATGTGGTCGGCGTTGATCGCCTCGCACTTCTTCAGGTCGAAGCGCGCCGGGTTGGGGTTCACGTCCGCGATGTCGAAGGCCGCGACCATCTCGTCGATCGTGAAGATGTCCTGGTCGGCGGAGAGCGACCAGCCCAGCAGGGAGAGATAGTTGAGCAGGCCCTCGGGCAGGAAGCCGCGCTCGCGGTAGAGGTTGAGCGACGACTGCGGGTCCCGCTTGGAGAGCTTCTTGTTGCCCTCGCCCATCACGTACGGCAGGTGCCCGAAGGACGGGATCCGCTGGGCGACGCCCAGTTCGATCAGAGCCTTGTACAGGGCGATCTGGCGGGGCGTCGAGGAGAGCAGGTCCTCGCCGCGCAGAACGTGCGTGATGTCCATCAGCGCGTCGTCGACCGGGTTCACCAGCGTGTACAGCGGGGCGCCGTTCGCTCGTACGATCCCGTAGTCCGGCACGTTCTCCGGGAGATACGTGATCTCGCCGCGGACCAGGTCCGTGAAGGTGATCGTCTCGTCGGGCATGCGGAAGCGGACGATCGGGGTGCGGCCCTGGGCCTGGTACTCCTCGACCTGCTCGGCGCTCAGGTCGCGGCAGTGGCCGTCGTAGCCGGACGGCTTGCCGGCGGCGCGGGCGGCCTCGCGGCGGGTGTCCAGCTCCGCCTGGGAGCAGTAGCAGTGGTAGGCGTGGCCGGCGTCCAGGAGCTTGTGCGCGACGTCCTTGTAGAGGTCCATGCGCTGCGACTGGCGGTAGGGCGCGTGCGGGCCGCCGACCTCGGGGCCCTCGTCCCAGTCGAAGCCGAGCCAGCGCATCGAGTCGAGCAGCTGGCCGTACGACTCCTCGGAGTCGCGGGCCGCGTCGGTGTCCTCGATGCGGAAGACCAGAGTGCCCTCGTGGTGCCGGGCGAACGCCCAGTTGAACAGGGCGGTGCGGACCAGGCCCACGTGGGGGTTACCGGTGGGCGAGGGGCAGAACCGTACTCGGACGGCGGGGACGGGTGCGCTAGCCACGCTTGACAACCTTGTTGGTGAGAGTGCCGATGCCTTCGATGGTGACGGCGACCTCGTCGCCGACGGTGAGCGGTCCGACGCCTGCCGGGGTGCCCGTGAGGATCACGTCGCCGGGGAGCAGCGTCATGGCCTCGGTGATGTTGACGATCAGGTCCTCGACGGAGTGGATCATCTCGCCGGTGCGGCCGAGCTGGCGCTGCTGACCGTTGACGGTGAGCTGGATGGTCAGGTCGGACGGGTCGAGGTCCGTCTCCACCCACGGGCCGAGCGGGCAGGAGGTGTCGAAACCCTTGGCCCTGGCCCACTGCTTCTCGCGCCTCTGGACGTCGCGGGCGGTGATGTCGTTGGCGCAGGTGTAGCCGAGGATGACGTCCTTGACCCGCTCGCGCGGGACCTCGCGACACATCCGGCCGATGACCACGGCCAGTTCGGCCTCGTGGTGGAGGTCCTCGGAGAAGCCCGGGTACTGGATCTCGTCCCCGGACCCGATCACCGAGGTGGACGGCTTGAAGAAGGCGAACGGGGCGTCGGGGACCTCGTTGCCCAGCTCGCGCGCGTGCTCCGCGTAGTTGCGGCCGAAGGCCACGACCTTGTTGGGGAGCACCGGCGGCAGCAGCCTCACCTTGCTCAGCGGGACCTTCGTACCGGAGAGTTCGAAGTCCGCGAACGGGATGCCCTTGATGATGTCCAGGACGAGTTCGTCCGGCCTGTCCCCTTCGACCGCACCGAAGGCGACGTTCCCGTCGATGGAGAATCTGGCGATGCGCACGAGATCCTTGCGCCCCTCACTGAGCTGGCTGGAGTCTGACGCTCCAGGCTAACGCGGCCGGGCCTGTCCGGCGGATCAGGTCGGAGGGAAGCGGCGGCACCTCGTCAACGCTGGTGAGCGGGGGCTGGTGCGTCCGGCTGCACGGCGGAGGTGGACAGGCCCAAGGGCCGGGCGCCTCGCGCATGTGCGTGGGCGCCCTTGACATCACCGGCGGCGTTGATGATCTACTCCTGGGCGGAGCCGGCCGTGGCGGGCATCTCCATCAGGATCGTGCGGCGGGGGTTGGCGGTCTGGGCCGGAAGGTCGATGGAGTGCTCCGGCTGCTCCGGGGTCTGCAGTTCGTCGGCGTCCTCGAGGTGTGCCAGCGTCGTGCGCCGCGGGTTGGCGGTGTGGCGGAACATCATCGTCGTCTTCACGGTTGTACGAGACCTGTCCTGTAGGGGCGCCGGGAGATCGGGCGGGCCGAAGGGCCGCTGGACGGCGCGGGTTGTCGGATTTGCCATCCCTGTAAAGCGTCAGGCTAAACATGCAATTCCCCAGAAGAGACGTACAGCCCCCAAGATCGGCATGTGAGTTTCCTCACTTACCTATGGGCAAATCGACCAATTCGGACCTGCAACCCACCTCAACGAAACGGACATTGCCCCCCTGAAGCCATCATTCCGCTCCTGATCATGGCGACTGGGACACCACTTACCTCCGAGCGACTCGCTCGCATATGTCCGATATGGGGGAGAACGGGTTCTACGTCCGGTGACGCGGCACTCACGTGGTGTCACGTAGGTCACGGCATGACCACGGGCCTTGTTGCAGATCCGCCACTGTGCTGGAATTCCACGGACCGCCGCAGGATCGAGCCGGCGCACAGGGGGCGCAGAGAAGCGCCGAGCGGCGGCCAGATAGGGGGATCCAGCGCGCCGGTCACTCACGACCACCAGGGGAGCGTATTTCAGGGCGCCCCCCTACGACGCCGACACCGTCCTTCCGTTCACGCGGAGGGGCGCCTGGTCCAGAGGTTGCGACGCTAGTGCAGGGACGTTTCAAGAGGGATGGCAGTGCTTCGGCGGAGCCGGAGCCGCATGGCGGGACTGGCCCGACGGCCGGCAGCTCCTCGCCCCAGCACGCCCAGAACCCGGGTCCGGCCCCGTCCGGTGACGGCGGTGAGCGCTCCGGGCGCCCCGGCGCGTCCGCGTCGGCCGGCTCCGCCACTCCGACCACGCAGGACGTGAAGCCGCCGAAGAGCGGCCCCGGCCCGCGAATAGCCCTGCGCAACTGGCGCATCTCCACCCGTCTGGTGTCACTGCTCGCGCTCCCGGTGGTCGCCGCCACCTCGCTGGGCGCGCTGCGCATCAACCAGTCCATGGACGACATCCAGCAGCTCGACAACATGAAGCTGCTGACGGAGATGACCAAGCAGGCCACCGAGCTGGCCGCGGCGCTCCAGGAGGAGCGCGACCAGTCGGCCGGTCCGCTGGCGCACGGCTCGGCAGCGACCGACTTCACGGTCAAGGGCTACCGGGACAAGACCGACCGGGCCATGACCGCCTTCCAGGACGCCGCCGAGGAGATCGACGCCTCCAGCAAGGAGGGCAACCTCCAGGGCGTCCGCGAAAGCCTCGTCGGCCTCATCCGCGACCTGGGCGGCCTGGAGAAGATCCGTAGCTCCGCCTACGAGACCACGAACAACGCCTCCCAGACCGTCGAGGGCTATCACCGCCTCGTCACCCACCTGCTCGACCTCTCGCAGGACATGGCGGAGGCCACCAGCAACCCCGAGATGATCCAGCGCACGCGCGCGCTGTCGGCCTTCTCCTCGGCCAAGGAGTACGCGTCGATCCAGCGCGCGATCCTGGCGGCGGCGCTGCCCACCGGCAACACCACGTTCGGCAAGCTCAGCGAGAACGACCGGCTGTACGCCGAAGGCGCCCTGGAGAGCGAGGACTCCGACCTCTCGAGTTTCCGGAGCATCTACGGCACCGACAACGCCCCCGAGCTCCTCAAGCCCATCGAAGAGGGCAACCCGACCATCCAGGCCACCGACACCTACGCCAGCCGCGCCCTGCGGACCTCGGGTGGTCTCGCCGACCTGGACAAGCGGTCGTACAAGGACTGGGTGGACGACAGCTCCACCAAGATCGAGCAGATGGGCAACATCGAGCACACGCTGCTCGAGGACATGGAGCAGAAGGCCCGCGAGCTGCGCAACGAGGCGGAGCAGGAAGCGATCATCTCCGGTGCGCTGATCCTGCTCGTGCTCGGTGTGTCGCTGGTCGGCGCCTTCGTCATCGCCCGCTCCATGATCCGCTCGCTGCGCCGGCTCCAGGAGACCGCCAACAAGGTCGCCCAGGACCGGCTGCCCGAGCTGGTCAAGCAGCTGTCGGAATCCGACCCGCAGGACGTCGACACCTCCGTCGAGTCCGTCGGTGTGCACTCCCGGGACGAGATCGGCCAGGTGGCCGCGGCCTTCGACGACGTGCACCGCGAGGCGGTCCGGCTCGCCGCCGAGCAGGCCCTGCTGCGAGGCAACGTCAACGCGATGTTCACCAACCTCTCGCGCCGCTCGCAGGGTCTGATCCAGCGCCAGCTGTCGCTGATCTCCGAACTGGAGTCCCGCGAGGCCGACCCCGACCAGCTGTCCTCGCTGTTCAAGCTCGACCACCTCGCGACCCGCATGCGCCGTAACGGCGAGAACCTCCTCGTTCTCGCCGGTGAAGAGCCCGGCCGTCGCTGGACCCGCCCGGTCCCGCTGGTCGACGTGCTCCGCGCCGCCGCGTCCGAGGTGGAGCAGTACGAGCGCATCGAGCTGGCCTCCGTGCCGACCACCGAAGTGGCCGGCCGGGTCGTCAACGACCTCGTGCACCTGCTCGCCGAGCTGCTGGAGAACGCGACCTCGTTCTCCTCCCCGCAGACCAAGGTCAAGGTCACCGGTCACGCGCTGCCCGACGGCCGGGTGCTGATCGAGATCCACGACACCGGCATCGGCCTCTCCCCCGAGGACCTTGCCGCGATCAACGAGCGGCTCGCCTCGCCGCCCACCGTGGACGTCTCGGTCTCCCGCCGCATGGGTCTGTTCGTGGTCGGCCGGCTGTCGCAGCGTCACGGCATCCGCATCCAGCTCCGCCCGTCCGACTCCGGCGGTACGACCGCACTGGTCATGCTGCCCGTGGACGTCGCACAGGGCGGCAAGAAGCCCCAGCCCCAGGGCAAGCCCGGCCAGGCCGGCGTCGGCAGCGCCTCGCAGGCCGCCGGTGTGGCCGCCGCTCGTCGCGGCACCGGCCAGCAGGGCGGCGGTGTCCTCGGGGGCGCCCCCGCCGGTGCTCTCGGCGCCGGTGCGCCCACTGGCGGCCGGCTCAACGCCGGTCAGGGGCCGCGCGCCGCGCTGCCCGGGCGTGACGGTGGCGGTCGTCCCGGTGGCGCGCCGCGCGGACCGCAGGGTCCGGGTATGCCGCCGCAGGGCCGCCCCGCTCCGGCCGGTGCCGGTTTCGGCGGCCAGGCGCCGGGCGCCCCGCAGGGCCTGCAGGCCGCGGGCACCAACGCCTCGCAGGGCCAGGACGCCTTCGGCGGCAACCGCCCCGTACCGCCGCAGTCGCCGCCGTCGTCCCAGCAGCCGTCGAACCCGGGCAACGAGCCGCAGGGCCAGGGCCGGCGCCGTCGGCCGCAGCTGCCGGGCCGTGGCGGTCCGCGGGCCGAGCTGCCCGGTGGCGACAATCCGCAGCCTCGCGTGCCGAGCTGGAGCGACGAGAACGCCCAGCCGCCGGTGCCGCGGGCCTCGCTCGACACCCCGCGCGGCCATGACGAGCCGGACCCGGCGCAGACCTCCCGCATGCCGCGGCTCGACGACCCGCAGAGCCCGGGCGCGACCACTCAGATGCCGGCGATCCCGCGCGGCGACGGCCGTCAGGGCCCCGGCGCACCCGCCTCCGGTGGGAACAGCGGTCCCCAGAACACGGGCCAGCTCCCCCGCCCCGGCACGAACGGCGTGCAGAACTCGGGCCACTTCGTCCGCCCGGACGTCTTCGGCGCCCCGCCCGCACCGAACTCACCTCCGGCATCGTCGAATCCGTCGGCCACCGGTCCGTTCGCGGTGCCGCAGGCCTACGACAGCGGCTCCACCGGCCAGTTCCCCGCGCCGGGCTACGACGCCGGCTCCACGGGGCAGTTCCCCGTGCCGGGCTACGACAACGGCTCCACCGGCCAGTTCGACCGCCCGCAGCCGAACGGCACGCAGGGCGGCGCCGACTTCGGCGCTCCCCGTCCGCCCGCCCCGCAGCGTCCGCAGCAGCGGCCCGCCCGTCAGGAGCCCGAGGCGTTGCCGCCCGCGGGCCCCGGTGACGGCCGTACGCCGCTGTACGACACGCTCGAGACCAACTGGTTCCACGGCCAGCAGAACGGCCAGCACAACGGGCAGCAGAGCAACGGCTCCGCTCCCACCCCGGCGGCCCCGCAGCAACAGCCGCAGGCTCCCGCCGCTCCTCAACGTCCCGTAGCCAGCTCCTGGCGCAGCTCTCCGAACGACGACCTCGTCCGGCAGGCAGAGCGCGTACGGCAGCCGGCCGCGGGCGGCGTCACCACCTCCGGTCTGCCGCGCCGGGTGCCCAGGGCGAACCTCGTTCCGGGCACGGCGCAGCAGCAACAGCACCAAACCGGTCCGCAGGTCTCGCGTGCGCCTGACGACGTACGCGGCCGGCTGACCAATCTCCGTCGGGGCATTGCGCAAGGTCGACAGGCCGGTACCGGCCAGACCGGAAGCTTCCCGAGCCCCACTCACCAGCAGGAGCGTTAGTTGAGTCCGATGAGCCAGGCGGCACAGAACCTGAACTGGTTGATCACCAACTTCGTGGACAACACCCCAGGGGTGTCCCACACCGTCGTCGTGTCCGCCGACGGCCTCCTTCTGGCAATGTCCGAAGGCTTTCCGCGCGACCGCGCCGACCAGTTGGCCGCAGTCGCCTCCGGTCTGACGTCCCTGACGGCCGGGGCCTCCCGGATCTTCGAGGGCGGCAGCGTGGCACAGACGGTCGTCGAGATGGAACGGGGCTTCCTGTTCCTGATGTCCGTCTCGGACGGCTCGTCCCTGGCCGTCCTCGCACACCCCGACTGCGACATCGGTCTCGTCGGCTACGAGATGGCGCTCCTGGTCGACCGCGCGGGCGCGGTGCTCACGCCCGACCTGCGCGCCGAACTCCAAGGCAGTCTGCTCCACTGACCGCCACAGGATCCACCCGCCTCACCAAATCACCGTCCGGCCGCCACAATCCCCCCACCGGCCCCTGTCCGACGGCTAGCTGACCGACTTGCTGTCCCGCCCGGAGGATTCATGACCCCGCCCACCGCCTCTCATGATCCGTACGCGGAGCCGTACGAGGATGAGGGCGATCAGCCGCTGGTACGTCCGTACGCGATGACCGGCGGCCGGACCCGGCCGCGCTACCAGCTCGCCATCGAGGCCCTGATCAGCACCACGGCCGACCCGGCGGCGCTCATGGGACTGCTCCCGGAGCACCAGCGGATCTGCCATCTGTGCCGCGAGGTGAAGTCGGTCGCCGAGGTTTCGGCGCTCCTGGCCATGCCGCTCGGCGTGGCCCGCATCCTCGTCGCGGACCTCGCGGAGGCCGGACTCGTCGCCATTCACCAGCCGGGTGGCGACGACAGCACCGGTGCTCCGGACGTGACACTGCTCGAAAGGGTGCTCAGTGGACTTCGCAAGCTCTGACGGAGGCAGGACAACCACCTCCGCGAAGATCGTGGTGGCGGGTGGCTTCGGCGTGGGCAAGACCACGTTCGTCGGCGCCGTCTCCGAGATCAACCCGCTGCGCACAGAGGCTGTGATGACGTCCGCGAGCGCGGGCATCGACGACCTCACCCACACCGGAGGCAAGACCACCACCACGGTGGCCATGGACTTCGGCCGTATCACGCTGGACCAGGACCTGATCCTGTACCTGTTCGGTACGCCGGGCCAGGACCGTTTCTGGTTCATGTGGGACGACCTGGTGCGCGGCGCGATCGGCGCGATCGTCCTGGTGGACACCCGCCGCCTCGCCGACTGCTTCCCCGCGGTCGACTACTTCGAGAACAGCGGTCTGCCGTTCGTCGTCGCGCTGAACGGCTTCGAGGGGCATCAGCCGTACGCTCCCGAGGAGGTGCGCGAGGCGCTGCAGATCGGTCCGGACACCCCGATCATCACGACGGACGCCCGCCATCGTTCCGACGCGAAGTCGGCGCTGATCACGCTGGTGGAGCACGCTCTGATGGCACGGTTGCGCTAGCACGCAAATCGGCAGTGATGTACGGAAGTTGTCGTAGAAGCTCCGGAGCCGGCTGTGTCCTTTGACACGGTCGGCCTCGGTGTTCATAACGTTTCGGCAGAGGAATCGGGTGGTACGGCCACTCGTCGCGGTCGGGCGGTGTCGCTGCGCGCACAAAGGCCCCGTCTTTTGACGGGGCTCGCTCTTTATGACCGTTTTATCTGGGGCTTACATCACTCCGGATCCCCGGCCTCCACTGTTTGGAACTGCGTAGGGCCACGTGCTGGAATGCCTGAACTGCCCAATAGTCAAAGACGTACTCCCCAGTCGATGACAGAGCGGGCTCTGAGACACTGCGGCACAACGTTAGGTGCCGACCGCCGGAAGGTTGTTGGTCGAGTGAGGCGAAGCAAGAACGGTCCCGAGCCGTCGGCCCGGGGCAACTTCACCCCGCCGCCGCGCGGAGCGGCGTCCGCCCAGGTGCCAGGTTCGGAGCCGATGGCCACGCCCGCTTCCAGTGGCGGCCGTTTCTCCCCGCGCAACTGGCGGGTGCCGACCCGGCTGAACGCGATCCTGCTCATACCCGTGGTGGTCGGCCTCGTCATGGGCGGCTTCCAGGTGAAGAGTTCGATCGACACCTGGCAGGAGGCCCAGGACGCGGAGAACACCGCGCGTCTGGTGCGGGCCGCGCTGGCCTACGGCAACGAGCTGCTCGTCGAGCGCGACGTGACCGCCGCGCCCCTGCTCCAGGGCAAGGGCGAGAAGAACAAGACGGTCGTCGAGGCCCGCGCGAACACCGACCGGGCGGCCGACGCCTTCGACGAGGCCGTCCGGAGCATGCCGGACCGGCCCAACCTGGTGCGGCGCCTGGAGCGCTTCCGCGAGGTGGAGCCGGACCTGGCGAAGCTCCGCAAGGCCGCCTACACCAGCCAGCTCTCCGGCGTCGAGACGGAAGAGGGCTACGTCGCGACCGAGCACCGGCTGCTGGAGTTCGCCAACGAGCTCGGTCTGGGCACCGGCAACATCACCAGCTACGGCCGTACGGTCTACGCCATCTCGCTGACCAAGGGCGCGGTCTCACTGGACCGCTCCATCGGCATGCACATGCTGATCAAGCCCGGCCCCGAGGCCACGGACCTGGCCAAGCAGCGTGTCGCCCTCTCCTCGTACGCGTACCTGGAGGGCATCGCCGTCCAGGAGTACACGAGCGGCGGCACCGCGCAGGACGTCGCCAAGCTGACGGCGGCCAACACGCAGATCAAGGCCGACGGCGCGAAGATGGCCGCGGAGGCCAAGGCCAAGGACCCGGACTACGTTCCGCCGCCCTCCGACCCCACCACGATGGTCACGAAGCTCGCCTCGCTGCCCTCCACGGACACGAGCGACCGCGCCGCCCTGGCCCAGGAGGGCATCACCGCGGAGAACTGGTGGGCGGTCACCACGCTCAAGTTCAACGCGTACAACGCCATCGAGAAGGACCTGGCCGACACCGCGGTGAACGAGGCCTCCGACATCGCCGACAGCGCCAAGCGTGACGCGCTGATCACCGGTGCCGCCGTCGTGGTCGCCCTGCTCGCCGCGTTCATCCTGGCCGGCATGGTGGCCCGCCAGATGAGCCGTGCGATGCGCCAGCTGCGCAACGCCGCCTTCGGTATCGCCGAGCAGCGCCTGCCGATGCTGGTCGACCAGCTCTCGCGTACCGACCCCGGCCGCGTCGACACCCGTGTGCAGCCGATCCCGATCACCACCAGGGACGAGATCGGCGAGGTCGCCCGGGCCTTCGACCAGGTCCACCGCGAGGCCGTCCGGCTCGCCGCAGAGCAGGCCCTGCTGCGGGGTAACATCAACGCGATCTTCACCAACCTGTCGCGCCGCAACCAGTCGCTGATCGAGGGCCAGCTGACCCTGATCACCGACCTGGAGAACAACGAGGCCGACCCGGACCAGCTGGAGAACCTCTTCAAGCTGGACCACCTGGCCACCCGTATGCGCCGCAACGGCGAGAACCTCCTGGTCCTCGCCGGCGAGGAGCCCGGCCGCCGCTGGGACCAGCCGGTCCCGCTGGTCGACGTGCTGCGCGCCGCCTCCTCCGAGGTGGAGCAGTACGAGCGCATCGAGCTGTCCGGCGTCCCGGAGGCCGAGATCCACGGCCGCGCGGTCACCGACCTCGTACACCTGCTCGCCGAGCTGCTGGAGAACGCCACCACGTTCTCCTCGCCGCAGACCAAGGTCCGTGTCACCGCGACCCGGCTGCCCGACGGCCGCATCATGATCGAGATCCACGACAAGGGCATCGGCCTCACCGCCGAGGACTTCGCGGACATCAACCACAAGCTGGCCAACCCGCCGACCGTGGACGCCGCGATCTCCCAGCGCATGGGCCTGTTCGTGGTCGGCCGGCTGTCCGACCGGCACGGCATCCGCGTCCAGCTGCGCCCCTCCGGCGAGCAGGCCGGCACGACCTCGCTGGTCATGCTGCCCGACGCGATCACGCACGGTGGCAGCGGCGGCGAGCAGCAGCGCGACGAGTTCACGGTCTCGCAGATCATCCCGGAGCAGCAGAACTTCCAGGGCGAGAACTTCAACAACGGCCTGCCGATGCGCACGGCCGCGGAGCTGGGCTTCGACGACAGCCGCTACACCGAGGTCCCGGACGACATCCGGGAGCTGGACCCGGTGGGCCGCTCGCTGATGCGCGAGGAGCGCCGCGCGGCCCTGGAGTCCCAGGGCCCCCACGGCCAGCCGTCCGACCACCAGTCCGCCGAGTACGCCGAGAGCTTCGACGGCCCGGGCGGCTACCAGGAGCAACAGCAGCAGCCGTCGTACGACCACCAGACGGCGTACGAGGAGCAGCGGCAGCCGACGTACGAGGAGCAGCAGCAGACGGCGTACGAGGCCCCGCAGCGGCCCGCGTACGAGGAGCCGCAGCGCCCGTCGTACGACGAGGGGTACTACGCGCCGAACGGCGGCCTGCCGCAGAACGACGGCTTCTCCTCCAACGGTGGTTACCCGGAGCCGGCGTATCCGGAGCCGGTCCGCGAGGAGCCCGCGCGGGCCCATACCGCCGCCCCGGAGACGTTCTCGGGCTTCGAAGAGCAGTCCTACCAGGACGACTGGCCGCAGCAGGACGGCTACCGCAACGGATACCCGGACCAGTACGCTCCGCAAGCGGAGTCCGTGCAGGCCGCTGACGTGAGTGAGCGGGACCGCGTAGGCTTCGAACGACCGGGACCGACCTCCTCCGCCAGCCACGACCTGACCGACGCCGGCCTCCCGCGCCGCGGATCCACCCCGAACGGCGCGAACGGCTCGGGCGGTGCGCGGCAGGCGACCCAGGAGCCGTCGGCCCCTGCCGAGGGCAACGGCGACCCCGACTGGCGTTCGGCGAACGACGCGCGCTGGCAGCAGGCCTCGCAGCTCCGCAAGCCCAAGGCGGGCGGGGTCACCTCCTCCGGTCTGCCGCGGCGGGTGCCCAAGGCCAACCTGGTCGAGGGAGCCGCCGAGACCACCCCCCAGGGAGGCCCACAGGTCTCCCGCGCTCCCGAGGACGTCCGGGGCAGGTTGAGCAACCTGCGTCGCGGTGTCGAGCGGGGCCGCAGCGCAGGAAGCGAAACGAACGGTCAGGGCTTCGGTTCTGACAGCACCTACAACCAGGAGCGTTAGTGTGAGCCCGATGAGCCAGGCGGCGCAGAACCTGAACTGGTTGATCACCAACTTCGTGGACAACACCCCCGGGGTGTCCCACACCGTGGTGGTCTCCGCCGACGGACTCCTTCTGGCGATGTCCGAAGGCTTTCCGCGCGACCGTGCCGACCAGCTCGCGGCCGTCGCCTCCGGTCTGACGTCTCTGACGGCAGGCGCCTCCCGTATCTTCGAGGGCGGCAGCGTGAATCAGACGGTTGTGGAGATGGAGCGCGGATTCCTCTTCATCATGTCCATTTCCGACGGTTCGTCGCTCGCGGTGCTCGCGCATCCGGAGGCCGACATCGGCCTCGTCGGATACGAGATGGCGCTCCTGGTCGACCGTGCCGGTACGGTCCTGACGCCCGATCTGCGTGCGGAGCTCCAGGGGAGCCTGCTCAACTAACAGACACACGGTGCGTTTTGGCGTCCCGAGGCCATAAGGTTTCGGGACGCGGCTCCACAGTGATGGGTGCCAGGCACAGTCGGAGGAGGAGAGAAAGTGGCAACACCCCCAGGCGGTTCACCTTCGGGTAACTGGTCGTACGGCCCTGGCCAGGGTCAGGGCGACGGTTCCCAGAACCCCAACCGTTACAACTTCCCCTCCGCTCCGAGCCAACGGCGTCAGCAGCCGTACGCACCCCAGGGCCCCGGGCCGTCGCCGTACGACCAGCCGCCGGCCCCGCGCATCCAGCCCGTGCAGCCGCAACGACGCGCCCCTGAGCCCGCGCCCGCCGGGGCGGCGAACAACCCCCTGGTGCGCCCCTACGCCATGACGGGCGGCCGCACCAGGCCGCGGTACCAGCTCGCCATCGAGGCACTGGTGCACACCACCGCGGCTCCGCACCAGATGCAGGGCCAGTTGCCCGAGCATCAGCGGATCTGCAACCTCTGCCGGGAGATCAAGTCGGTGGCCGAGATCTCGGCCCTGCTCACGATCCCTCTCGGCGTGGCCAGGATCCTCGTCGCCGACTTGGCGGAGGCGGGCCTGGTCGCCATCCATCAGCCCGGCGGCGACGAGAGCGCCGGCGGCCAGCCAGACGTGACACTGCTCGAAAGGGTGCTCAGTGGACTTCGCAAGCTCTAGCGGAGGGCCTTCCCGCTCCACCACCTCCGCGAAGATCGTGGTGGCTGGCGGCTTCGGCGTGGGCAAGACCACGTTCGTCGGCGCCGTCTCCGAGATCAACCCGCTGCGCACAGAGGCCGTGATGACGTCCGCGAGCGCGGGCATCGACGACCTCACCCACACCGGAGACAAGACGACCACCACGGTCGCCATGGACTTCGGCCGTATCACCCTGGACCAGGACCTGATCCTGTACCTGTTCGGCACGCCCGGCCAGGACCGCTTCTGGTTCATGTGGGACGACCTGGTGCGCGGCGCGATCGGCGCGATCGTCCTGGTGGACACCCGCCGCCTCGCCGACTGCTTCCCCGCGGTCGACTACTTCGAGAACAGCGGTCTGCCCTTCGTGATCGCCCTCAACGGCTTCGACGGCAATCAGCCGTACAACCCGGACGAGGTCCGCGAGGCCCTCCAGATCGGCCCCGACACCCCGATCATCACGACGGACGCCCGCCACCGCGCGGACGCGAAGTCGGCCCTGATCACGCTCGTGGAGCACGCTCTGATGGCGCGCCTGCGGTAGCGAGAGACTCCGGACGGCCCCTGCACCTCCCCCGGGAGGCACAGGGGCCGTTTGCGTGCCCGGCGGGTCACCAGAGCCCTGCGGAGTCGCGGCCGGCCGCCCGGAGCAGGATCACCGGCGGCCTCCTCGCCCAGCCGACGCGCGGGCCCCAGGGGGTGCGCGAAGGCCCCGGCCGCCCGAGGGGGCGGATTCTAGGGATCGTCGCAACACGTGATTGGTTGTGTCAGACGGCGAGCAGTTTATGCAGGCGCTCGGCTGGGGTTTCCCAGCCGAGC
>NZ_JBVIPA010000066.1:491-30647 GCF_055578365.1 Streptomyces sp. NPDC033131 | reverse complement strand
GCTCCACACCTACAATCACCACCGCGGACACACCGCGCTCAAAGGCCAACCACCCGCCAGCCGCGTCCACAACCTCACGGGTCAGTACACCTAGCTCTTGGCACATGCCGCTCGGCCAACCACCGCGGACACCGCCTGTGGTAAGGCTCGCGGTACTGGCCTACAGGCTCCCTGGGCCGGGTGGGCCTCCGAGGCGCCGGAAGCCCGGCGCGCGGGGAGCCTGCGCCCTGTGTCAGGCGATGGGTGAGGCGAACCTGCTCCGCGGGCAGTCGTTCACTCCCCGGCAAGGTCCCGGCCGGGCGTGGTCCCGAACATGCGGCGATAGTCGGCAGCGAAACGCCCCACATTGGTGAAGCCCCATCGGCCGGCGACCGCGCTCACCGTGGTCGCTCCGGGGTTCGCCGTACGCAACTCCGTGCGGGCGCGCCGTAGACGCGCTTCCTTGAGCTGCCGCATCGGGGAGCCGAGGTCGTGTCGTTGGTAGGCGGCCTGCAGACCGCGCACGCTCAGTCGAGCCGCCTCGGCGACCTCGGCCAGTCCGATGTCCCGGTCGGCGTTCAGCTCGATGAAGGCGTTGGCCCGGCGCACCGCGGTCGGCGCGGCCGCGACCGCCCCGGCGTCATCCCGCACGCGCTGCAGAGAATGTGGGTAGGCCTCCAGGAGCGCAGAGACACCGAGCCGGACAAGAGCATCCCTGAGCAGCGGGCTGTCGGTGAGACTCACGCCGTCAGGGCTGGCCTTGCCGACTCTCAGCTCCGACCACAGCATGCGGGAGACGGACTCCCAGCGCATCGCCGCCCCTCCTCGGCGCGGCGGGCCGAGTTCGAACCGCACGGGGCACGGTTCGTCCTGCCCCCACATTTCGGCGGCGATCTTCTCAACGCTCCAGCGCTCGAACACGAGGTTGATCACACGGCAGTCGTCGCGCCAGCGCAGCTGGTGCCAGCCATAGGGGTCGGTGACGATCGCATGGGAGGACGTCTCCGCTCCCCGGCCCTCGCCGCTGCCCTTGGCGGTGACGCCGAACCGGCCCCGCAGCGGTCGCGTGACCAGGACGAAGTCGTCGAAGGGCACGGGATCGACGACGACCTCTCGCCCCCCGTACTGCAGGTCGAAGGCGGCCAGACCGGCCCATCCGTGTCCGGTCTGACGGCAGAAGAACTCGCTCGCGTCCGACCTCGGGCCGGCTGCGATCCGGTGCGGACAGTAGACGTCGCCCAGGCGCTGACGGGCTTCGTCGAGATCGGACGTCGACACCGCCGAGGTGATCACCATGCTGAGCCTCCGCCGTTCGAGACCCGCCCGAGAGGGCGTGCGCAGTCCCGACTGTACGTCCAGTAGCCGCAGCGGTCACCGTGCCTTCCGTCTCGCGGCCCGTGTGCCAAGGTCGTCCTGGGGACGGTCCCGGCACACGGGCCGACGCTCAGTCGAAAACGAGGACCGGCTTGATGGTGCGGCCCTCGTTCGCGTCGGCGCACGCCTTCTCGATGTCGCCGAACGGGTACGTCCGCATCATCTTGTCCATCGGGAACCGACCCTGGCGGAACAGCTCGATGAGCCGGGGGATGAAGACTCCCGGCACGCTGTCCCCCTCGCAGACACCGCGGATCGTGCGCCCGAAGATCAGGTTGTTCATCGTGATCGCCGCGGTCGTACCCATGGGCGAGGCCCCGATGGTGCCGCACACACCGGTCACTCGCAGGCAGTCGACCGCCAGCGGCAGCACCTGGGGACTGCCGGTCGTCTCGACGCTGTAGTGGGCCCCGTGACCGGTCAGGGACGCGATGCGCGCGGCGACGTCCTCCTTGCTCGCGTCGATGGTGTGCGTCGCCCCCAGCTCACGTGCCAGCTCCAGCCGCTCGGGCCGCGTGTCGACACCGATGATGGTGGTGGCACCCGCGACCACAGCGGCCATGATGGCGCTCAGGCCGACTCCGCCGGTTCCGAACACCACGATGCTGCTTCCCGCCTCGACCTCGAGCGAGTTGAGCACCGCACCCGCTCCGGTCTGGATGCCGCAGCCCAACGGCCCGAGCAGATGCAGAGGCACGTCCTGGGGTACCTTGACCAGGCTGCGCTCGGGGCACACGGAATGCGTCGCGAACGATGACTGTCCGAAGAAGTGCCCGAAGATCTCCCGGTCATCCAGGCTGATCGCACTGCTGCCGTCCTCCACGCGACGGCCGGTGAAGTTCCAGTCGTAGTAGTCGAGACAGTAGGCGGGCTTGCCGCGCAGGCAGTTGTCGCATCGGCCGCAGAAGTTGAAGCCGAGGATGACATGGTCGCCGGGCGCCACCGCGCGGACGCCCTCGCCGACTGCTTCGACGACTCCCGCGCCCTCGTGCCCGAACACCGCCGGGAAGGTCACGGGGAAGAACTGCTCTCGCATGATGATGTCGGTGTGGCACACACCGACGGAGTTGTTGCGGACCAGTACCTCTCCCGGCCGGGGAGGGGCGAGCGTGATGTCGCGGATGGTGAACGGTCCGTCCTTCTCCATCACGACTGCCGCTTGGACGTCATGTGTCATGACGGGGGCCTTTCTGTGAGTGCGAAACGTCAGCCGCCGTGACCCGGGGCTGTGAGCGCGGCTCCGGGGGAGCGACGCGGGAGCCGCCGGAACGGTCCACTCGCGTACCCGGTCAGCCGAACATCGGCGGCGGGACCTGCTCCGCGAGGACGACGGACTTCAGCTGCGTGTACATGTCCAGGGTCTCCGCGCAGAACTCGCGCCCGATCCCGCTGCCGTGGTACCCGCCGAACGGTGAACCGTCGACGAGGTTGAAGTACTGGTTGACCCAGATGGAGCCGGCCTTGAGCCGGTCCGCGGTCCGCATGGCGTGCGTCAGGTTCGAGGTGTAGACACCTGCCGCGAGCCCGTAGTCGACGCCGTTGGCCTGCTCGATCATCTCGTCGTAGTCCCGCCAGCGGATGACCGAGAGGACCGGACCGAAGATCTCCTGCTGCGCGATGCGCGAGGTGTTGTCCGTCTCGAAGACCGTCGGTTCGATGAACCAGCCCGCCTCGTTGCCGGGAACAGTGGCACGCGATCCCCCGGTGACCAGGTTGGAATCCTCCTTGCCCGAGGCGATGAAGTCGAGGACCCGCTCGCCCTGGGTCTGCGAGACGAGGCAGCCGAGCCGTGTCGCCGGATCGACCGGCGAACCCACGGTGATCCGTTCGAACACGCCGGTCAGCCGGCTCAGGAAGTCGTCGTAGAGGTCGTCGTGCAGGAAGAGCCGCGTGCCCGCGAGGCAGGACTGGCCGTTGCAGTACGTGGCGGCGAAGGCCGCGTTGTCCACCACCCGGTCCAGGTCGTCGATGTCCGGGAAGACGATGTTCGGGCTCTTGCCTCCCAGTTCGAGGGAGACGGGAACCAGCCGGTCGACACCCGCGTGGGCGATGATCCTGCCGACCTCGGCCGAGCCGGTGAAGGCGAGCTTCTGGACGTCGGGGTGGGCGGTCAGCGCAGCGCCCGCCTCGGTCCCCATCCCCGGCACCACATTGACCACTCCGGGCGGGAAGATCTCCGCGAGCGCCACGCAGAGTTCCAGGGTGGACAGGGAGGCGTTCTCGTCCGGCTTGAGCACCAGCGTGTTGCCCGCGGCGAGCGCCGGCGCGAGCTTGAAGGCCGTCATGATGGCCGGGACGTTCCACGGGATGATCTGGCCGACGACCCCCAGAGGCTCACGCTTGGCGATCGCCCAGCCGCCGGGTACCGGGTTGTTCCACCCGGTGTGAGTGACCGCCGCGGCGGCGAAGAAACGGTACTGGCTGATCGCGATGCGGTGATCGATCGCGGTCTCCCCGATGGTGCGCCCGATGTCCATCGCGTCGATCACGGCCAGCCGGTCGATGTTCTCCTCGACCCAGTCCGCGAGCCGGTGCAGCAGTGCGGACCGCTGCGCCACGGGGGTCGCGGCCCATCCCGGAAATGCCGACTTCGCGGCTGTCACCGCCGCGTTGATGTCGTCTGGTCCTCCACGGGTGATCGTCGCGAGCCGGGCACCGGTCGCCGCGTTGACGGCGTCGAACGTTTCGGTCGAGATCGACACGCGCTTTCCGCCGATCAGCGGCTCATAATGGTCGGCGAGCCCTACGTCCACCTTCATTTGGTTTCCTCCACGTCATTGCGCGGTCCGCGCTTCGATGGGAGGAGCGTAGGAACCGGTGATGCTCGTCGGGCAGCCCATGGAACGCACACAGACGGACGCTCAACGCACACCGAGCCACCGGCGGCGGTCAGCTTTGGCATGCGGGTCTCTCGGCTGGGAAGGCGCATCGACGCCGATCTCGTCACCGAGACCGTCGACGCCCTGGAGGTCCTGGTCACCGCACCGGCGCGGGCACTGCAGGAGATGGTCCTCGACAGGTAAGGCGACTACGTCGTGGTGTTCGACACCGACACCGAGACGGTGCCCGTCTTCACCGCCCTCGGCAGTGGGTCGGCACGGCGGACAGTCCCGACACCATCGGCACGCTGATCGAGATCCACGAGCGCGTGAACGGCGGTGACGAGTGATGGCCACGACCACCGCGCAGTCCCGCACCGTCCTGGAACGGTTCCCCGCCGGAGCCCCTCCGAGGCTCATGGCCGGCGGAAGCGTACGCCGCCGCCCAACGAGCCCAGTGCACGGACGCCCAGGTCGTGATGGACCTTGGCAGCGACCAGTTCCTCGTGGTCACCGACACCACCCCCAGTAGCACTCCCGGAGCGCCGCGCCTGACCTTCCCGGCCGGGCGCGGCGCTCCGTCGTTCCCGTTCTTCACCAGCGACCCGGAGGCACCTTCGTGCGCCTGACCCACCCGATCCGCCTGATCCCGTTTGGCTATCTGCACCTGCCCACCGGCCCGGACGGCTCTCCCGTCCCGCCCGCCGCCGACCGGATCGAGGACGCCCGAGACCGGATCGAGGACGCCTGCGACCGGCTCCGCTACCTTGCGGCAGCCCGCGACATCCTCGACCTGGACGGCCTCAATCCCGTCCAGGACGTCGTCGTCCTGAACACCCCCGGCGCCCGCGAACTCATCGCCAACCTCGCCGACCTGCCCGCCGGCCCTCGCCGCATCGTAATCGGTTGTGCAGGAGGCCGGCACCGTGCAAGCGGCCTCACCGAAATCCTCGCCCGCGCACTTCGCGACCGGGGCCGCGAGGTCGAAGTCGAGCACCTCCACGTCCACTTGCCGCGCGTGCTCAAGACCCCCGCCAACGGCACCGCCCACCCCAGCGCCACGCAGGAGGCCCCGATGAAGCGCCGTTTCTTTCGCCGCTGCGGCCACGCGCCCGGCGCCCTCAGCCTTGAGGGCCAGGCCGCCCTCGACCAGTTCCGCGCACTGCTCGCCGCCCTCCGCGACGCGAACCCCTGGACCCCCGCCAATGCCAGGACCTCGCCGTCCGGGTCGGCCCGTTCGTAGAGCGCGCTCGCCCGCGCCCGGGTGACGAACCATGGACCTGACATCATCGCCGTCGCCCTGCAACACCCCGGTGGCTCGTACACGCCCTACGGCGAGCGCTACCGGAAACCGGTCTGGCTACGCTGCGAGACGACCCAGGATCCTCGGTGCGTGGAATTCGGCCTACGCGCCGCTCACCCACGCCGCGGCGAACCCGGACCTCCCCGACGACGTCGGCATGCCCCCCGCGCACTACGGCGTTCACGTCGAAGCACGCCGCAGCGACGGCACCGGCTACACGCCGCTCCGTATCTGCCCCTACTTCGAGCGCCTCACTGAGCTTGGGCCTGGATGCCGGCCCCTTCGACGCCAGGGCCCGCTCCCCACCGTCCTCCCAGGTCCGGCGCCAGCGCTGTACGGACCGCACGCTGACACGTAACTCACGGGCGACCGCGGCATTGCCCTGCCCAGCAGCGAACAGCTCGGCCGCCTGCAAACGGATGTGCTCACGAAACGCCTGTCGCTCGGCGGTCAGCCCGCCTCCTTGCGGATACCTCATACAACCGGCCTACCGCAGCAACTACCGCTCGTCAGCTACGACATCACGCCAGCAAAGTCAGTAACTCCTCGGCTATGAAGCCCAATTGGCCAGCCAAGCGGGTCGTGCGGCGTTGGTACCGCTCCAACAGTCCGGGGACCTGCTCGCTGAAGGTCCGCCGAGGCAGCCCAGCCCAGTGCAGGCCAGGCGCCGCACCTGCACCGACACCACCACCCGACGGCCGTCCATCGGTACATCGGCCACGGTACGTCCATGAAAGCCATGCACTCTCACAGTCGGCGTCCCGCACATCGGACACGGTACTCACTCCTGGCGAGTCCGCGCCGACACGTGGATCACCTCGCCCTCGTCCACCACGTCCTCGACAACCAGCGCCGACAACCCTGAAGACACAGTATCCACGAGGGAGTTGACGTCGCGCATGCGATGTCGACGAAGGTGATCACGCTTCGTCTCCACCGATTGCAACAGAGCCAGACGTTCGGTGTAACTCCAGATCATGGAAGATGCATCGATGACCAGTGAGAACGTGTACGAGTCCGAAGCTGTCGAGCCCAGTTTAGGGCCCGCAGATCATTAACCCGTAGCTTTCCGGTTTGGCGGTCGCTGGTGTGGTGTGAGCGGATGGGCAAAGCAACAGGCTTCACTGAACCTCTTTCATCCTGAGTATCCGCAGATCAGTAGGGTATGGACGGCGGCGACGATGCGTCCGATGCGGTTGGTTGAGCAGCGGGCTCGGCGGAGTAGGCGCCAGGTCTTCAGCTGGGTGAAGGCGCGTTCGCCGGGGGCGCGGAGTCGGGCGTGGTTGCGGTTGTACTGCTGGTAGTGCTCGGGTAGTTCGTGGTGGTGGTAGGGGGTGCGGACGCTGGCGCCGGCACCTTGGTAGGCCCGGTCGGCCAGGACGAGGATCTGCCGGGTGAGGCAGGTCTCGATCACGCTGTGGGCGCGGGCCGCGGTCAGGTCGTGGGTACGGCCGGGCAGTGCCCGGGAGAACCACAGGGGTGTGCCATCGGGTGTGGCGATGACCTGCACGTTCATGCCGTGCTTGCGGTGTTTCTGGGAGTAGTACGGCTCGTCGGCCGCGACGCGGTCGGTGGGGGTGAGGGTGCCGTCCAGGACTACGAAGTCGTCCTCGCCCCGGCCGGTCAGGCCCTCCCGCGTGCCCAGGCTGCGAGAACGCTGATGGTCTCGTCCACGTACCGCCAGGCCGTTGCTTCCGAGACGCCGAAGCCGACGCCGAGCTGGGCCCAGGGTCTCGTTCTTGCGCAGGTGGGCCAGGGGCGAGCAGAGCCTGCTGGAAGCAGCCCAACTTCCTTCACCGGATGCCCTGTTCACGCCGCCGGGCGCAAATGATCCAGGAAACGTGCTCAACCAGTTCGTGCCATACATCGAGCGCGGAAGGATATGGACCAACGAAGCCCCCCCGGCCGTCGGCGTGTTGAGTGAGATCACCACACCAACGACGAGGGGCTTCGTCACGTCACACCACCCTGAGCAACCTCGTTCACCCCGGTAGCACAGGATGAAAAAGGTTCATTGGCAGCCAAGTTCGCTGTGGTTCTGCCGCAGCGTGGCTGACTTCTTGACCTGGATGAGGTCTCCCATCCGTAGCTGGAGCCGGCCGGGTCGCACCCCGGTGCGAGGACACTGCCGGCGGCGGCGATACTGAACGCATGAAGCTCAGCCGCCCCTTGTCCTGTTTCCTGCTCGCCTTCGGGGTGTGGAGCTGGGCCATCTGGATCACTTTCATCAAGAACCTGTGGCAGGACGGCAGCGGGCTCGCGTTCGACGACGCGGGCGATCCGACGGCGTACTTCTGGGTGCATCTGACGCTCGCCGTCGTCTCCTTTGTTCTGGGGACGGCCATCGGGGTCATAGGGGTGCGCGGAGTGCGCGCTCTTCGCAGGACCGTGTGATCGGGAGTACGACGTGATGATCATTGTCTTCGTCCTTGTCGCCCTGCTGGTGCTGGGCGCCATCGGGGCTCTGCACTGGTACGCCTGGCGTCGCCTGGTGCGCGACACGACACGCGGGCCGGGCCTCGCCAGACGCGTGGGCACGGCGGTGCTCATCGCCGGGCCGGTGCTGATGGTCGCCGGTTTCGCGGCCGAGCTCGCCAGCGCCCCCTTCTGGCTGCAGCAGACCCTGACCTGGCCGGGGTTCATGTGGCTCGCCCTCTCGCTGTACCTGCTGCTGGCCCTGCTGGCGGGGGAGCTCGTACGGCCACTTGTACGTCGCCTGGTGGTGCGGCGCGCCGCCCCGGCTCCCGCAGAGCGGCCGGTGCCGGTGGCGCGCGAGCTCGAACCGGAGACGGTCCCGGCGGGCGCGCAGTCCGCGGAGTCCGCCGAGCCCGCGACCGCTCAGGCCGCGGCCACCGAGCCGGCTTCCGCCGAGCCCGGACAGCCGGCTCCGCCCGCGGCGACGGAGCCCCCCTCCTCGGCGGCACCGGCCGACCCCTCCCGCCGCCTCTTCGTCTCCCGTGTCGTCGGCGGCGCAGTCGCCGCCGCCGCTGTCGGGACCGTCGGCTACGGCACATACGGCGTCGTACGCGGGCCAAAAATCAAGCGGGTCACCGTGCCGCTGGCGAAGCTCCCGCGCGCGGCGCACGGTTTCCGGATCGCGGTGGTCAGCGACATCCACCTCGGGCCGCTGCTGGGCCGGGGCTTCGCGCAGAAGGTCGTCGACACGATCAACTCGACGCAGCCCGACCTGATCGCGGTGGTCGGGGACCTCGTCGACGGCGATGTGGACGACCTCGGTCCGGCGGCGGCGCCGCTCGCCGGGCTGAAGGCGCGGCACGGCAGCTACTTCGTCACCGGCAACCACGAGTACATCTCCGGAGCCGAGCAGTGGGTCGAGGAGGTACGGCGGCTGGGCCTGACCCCGCTGGAGAACGACCGCCGCGAGCTGCCGTATCTCGACCTCGCCGGTGTGAACGACCTTGACGGTGAGGACGAGGGCCAGGGCCCCGACTACGCCAAGGCGCTCGGCGACCGGGACACCTCGCGGACCGTGGTGCTCATGGCCCACCAGCCCGTCCAGATCCACGACGCCGTCGACTACGGCGTCGACCTCCAGCTCTCCGGCCACACTCACGGCGGCCAGCTGTGGCCGATGACCTACGTCGCCGACGCCACCAACCCCACTCTCGCGGGCCTGGAGCGCTATGGCGACACCCAGCTCTACGTCAGCCGTGGCGCGGGCGCATGGGGACCACCGGTGCGGGTCGGGGCACCGTCGGACATCACGGTGGTGGAGCTGGCGTCGAAGCAGGCATGAGGTCCGTCAGACTTCGCATGACGGCCCGTCAAGATGCCCTGAGCGGGGGTGAGTAGTGCCCTCGTGAGTTCTTCATTAACTGAGGGCTCGCAGAGGATCAACACGCTGGGTTGTTCTCTGTCGGTGCTTCGGTTTTTCTGGTCAGGAAGCGATGAGGTCGGCTGGTGCGGGGAACCGTGCTGTCGAGGGTGCGATGGCGTGTCCGTGCTGTTCCAGGAGGGGGCGGGTCTCCTGAATGGTCCTGGTGATCGTTCCTCGGTCCACGGCGAACAGTTCGCCGAGGACGGCTTGGGTGCAGAGTTTGCGCAGGTAGAGGGCGGTGGCCATGACGCGGTCGGCGTCGGTGAGCCTGGCACGGGAGCCCGCGCCGGGGCCCGGCAGCGCTCCGTCCCGCGCCGTGTTGGCGCTGCCGTGCTGGGCGGCCTGGGCGGTACCACTTGTCGCCTGCTCGGGCTGGTGGTGCCGCAACTCGCGGGCGTAGGCATGACCGGACTTCGCACGCCAGCGGCGAACCGTCTCGTAGGAGACGACGACACCGCGCTCCATCATCAGCTCCTCGACCTCGCGGAAGCTGAGCGGGAAACGGTGATACTGCCACACACAGTGGGAGATGACCTCGGCCGGTACCGGTGCCCCTTGTACGACGGCGACACGTTCCCGGCGGACAGCCTCCTCCAGCATGATCAACCCGAAGATCATCCCACCCCGGTCAGCGAACGTGACAGTGCCTGGCGCGGTGGTCGACGATCAGCGGCTGAAGCGATGATCAGCCGCTCCCGCGGATCCGGAACACGTCGGTGGTGATCGGGCAGGTGGACGAATCAGGTGGTGTGTCCGAAGACGGGGCGATGCCGGGTCGTGCGGGCGGCGGGCACTCCGGCGCCGAGCCGCTTGAGTTTGATCACGGGGAGGCGGTGATTGACCGCTACGGCTGTGGCCGTGCCTTCGTCATTCCGCCATCTCAGCAGCGCACTGCGGTCGTTCACCGATCCGGCGAGGACTTCGGGGGTTCCGGTGAGCGGCAGTTCGCCGCTGATCTTGATGTCGAGTCCGGACTGCTCGGTCCAGAAGTAGGGGTCCGGTCGGTAGGGCCGGGCCGACGCGCCGTGCAGCAGGCCGGCCGCGGCCGCCCGGCCCTGCTCGACCGCGTTGGTCCAGTGCGGGGTTCGGCGTCCCTGCCGGGACACGACGTCCCCGGCGGCGACCACACCAGGAGCGACGCGGCAACACGTGTCGGCGACGAGGCCGCCGCCGGCGTCCAGGGGCAGGCCGGAGTCCTTCAGCCAGTCGGTGTTCGGTACGTCTCCGACCGCGCACACGATCACGTCGGCCTCGAGGACCCGCTCGCCACAGCGCACGCGGTGTTCGCCCAGGACGTCGACGCCGTCCGGCGCGACCCGGACACGTATGCCGTGATCCCGCGCGGCCGCGACGGCGAGATCGGCCAGCCAGGGTCCGAGGAGCCTGAGCAACGGTGGGACGAGGTCGACCACCGTGACGTCCAGGCCCAGGGCGCGGCAGGTCGTGGCGATCTCCATGCCGAGGAAGCCGCCGCCCAGCACGATCGCGCTTCGGGCGACGGCAAGCCGGGAAGCGAGGGCCGCGGCGTCATCCAGGGTGCGCAGCGCCAGATCGTCGCGGCCGGTCAGGCGACGGGCCCGGGCACCGGTGGCCACGATCAGGCCGTCGTACGGTACCTGCGTGCCGTCGGTCAGCGTCACCGCACGGCCGCGGACGTCCAGGTGTACGGCCCGTGCCCCGGTGCGGAACTGGATGTCCTCGCCCGGAGGGGCAAGCAGGGCTGAATCCGCGGGTTCCCTGCCGGCCAGGACGCCCTTGGACAGCGGGACCCGCGAGTAGGGCTGGTGAGGCTCGTCGGACAGGACGGTCACCTGTCCGTCGAACCCCTCTGCCCGCAGGCTCTCCGCTGCCGTCAGCGCGGCGATGGATCCACCGACCACGACGATCCGCTTCACGGCTGGACCTTCAGGGCCGCGACGGGGCAGACCCGTACTGCGGCGGCGACGGCGCTCTCGCGCTCCGGGGCCACCTCCTCGTGGGTCAGGTGCAGTTCGCCCTCGTCGTCGAGCCGGAACACCTCGGGCGCGGACTGCTCACACAGCCCGTGGCCCTCGCAACGGTCGAAGTCCACCACGATCCTCGACATCTCACTGCCCTTCCGCGCGTACCGTTACGGGGAGCGAGGCCAGACCCCTGATCACGTTGTTGAGCTTGCGGACCGGCTCGCCCGCGAGCTCGATCGACGATGCGCGCCGCACCAGCGCGCCGAGCACCGCCTGCGCCTCCAGGCGGGCCAGCCCCTGGCCTGCGCAGCCGTGGACGCCGTAGCCGAAGCCGACGTGGTCGACCGGGTTGCGGCGGACGAGGAACTCGTCGGGGCGCTCCCACTTGCGTTCGTCCCGGTTGGCCGAGGCCCAGGACAGCAGGACTTTGGCGTCGGCGGGGATGGTGATGCCCTCGATGTCCACCGGCTGGGTGGTGCGCCGGAAGAATCCCTGTGCGGGGGACTCCAGCCGCAGTGACTCCTCGAACGCCGGTCCGAGGAGTGCCGGTTCCGCGCGCACCTCCTGGTATGCCTCGGGATGCTGGGCGAAGAGGAGGATCGTGTTGCCGATGCCGTTGATGGTGGTGTCCATGCTCGCGACCACGTACGCGGACAGCAGGGGCACCACTGAGGCCGGCTCGAGCTCTCCCCGGTCCGCGGCCTCGTAGACGGCGGCGGCCCAGCCGTCCGGGCGGAGGTTCTCCGGCACCATCACCGTGTTCAGGTACTCGAACATTTGGCCGATAAAGGGAAGGGACGCCTGGGCGCGGGCGTTGAAGGGGCCGAAAGTGTTGAACGCCGCGTCCGCGAACGACAGCAGTGGGCCCCTTGCTTCCTCGGCGAGTCCGATCAGGTCGGCGACCACGGTCACGGGGAACACAGCGGCAAGATCCCCTACGGCGTCGAAATCGCCCTTGGCCAGGGCGTCGGCGACGAGGTCGTCCGCGAGGGCGGTGATCCGGGTGCGGAGCTTGGCCAGGGCTTTGGGGGCGAGCCTGTCGGACAGCACCGCCCGAAGTCGGGTGTGGTCCGGTGGGTCGCTGGCCAGCACGGTTCCCTTCATCGGGGCGTTGAACTGGTCCTCGTAGCCCACACCCCGCGCGGAGGAGAACCGTTCGTGGTCGGCCAGGGCCGCGCGGACGTGCTCGTAGCGGGGAAGGACCCATGCGTCGTAGGTGGTCAGCCGTACCGCGGGGCCAGCTTCCCGGAGGCTGCGGAGAGCCGGGTACGGGTCGTGCAACACCTCGTCGGCGAACAGGTCGACGTCGGAGGTGGGCACAGGCAAGGTCGCATGCGTCACGGCTGACTCTCCTTTGAGTGTTGTTGAGCCTGCGGCCCGGTGAGTGTGGTTCTCGTATCCCCAGAGGGAAGAACCGTAGTGTGCACTACGATTAGCCGGTAGCATCCGACTCACGGTGGGGTGCTGTCAATGGCTGCGCCGAGGTTTCCACGGCGCATCGGCAAGCCGGATGCCGGCGATTCACGGGGAGAATGGCGGGGTGACATCCACGGACACGAACAGCGAGTTCGCGATACGCCCGCCGCGACAGGAACGGACCCGGCAGGCATGGACCCGGATCCTCGAGGCGGGTGCCGCGATCATCGAGGAGGGCGGGTATGAGGCTTTCACCATCGCGGCCGTCTGCGAGCGCGCCAAGGTCGCCCCACGGGCCATCTACGATCGCACGACCAGCAAGGAGGCCCTCTTCCTCGCCGTCTACGAGCACGGTCTGAGCCGTATCCGCGCCGACGAGGAGGTCTTCGACCGCGACGAGCGCTGGGCCGGCCTCGACGCGCGCACGCTGGTGGTCGAGGCCGTCGCCGAATTCGCCGGGATCTTCGAGCGCCACGCGGCGTTCCTCAAACCGATGGTGCTGCTCAGCGGAGCCCACCCGGAGGTCTATCGCCGGGCCCGTGCCTACACCGCGCAGATGGCGGACCGGTTCACCGCCGTGGTCCTCGGCGCCGCGCACGAGATCACACATCCCGATCCCGAAACTGCCGTACGCCTCTGCTTCAGCACGGTCTTCGCCTCTCTCATGATGCGGGTCGGCTACGGCCCGGACTTCGCCGCTCCCGCCGCCGACACCGACGCCTTCGTGCGACACCTCACCCAGACAGCGGTGCGGTACCTGTTCGGCGGCGAGTGAGCCGCCCGGGGGGGCGGGTGCGCGATCCGCCGAGTCCGGCTCGACCGGCAAGCACACTGCGGTGTCCTGCGAGTTGAAGCGGAGCTCGCCGTCCAGGCGGTACTGCTCGACACGTGGGAGACGGCCGCCGAACTGCTGTCCGACATCGTCGGCGACCCGGCCGGGCAGCGGTTTCGGCCGCTCGGCGGGTACCTCTGCCCGGCGTCCCAGCGGCCGGCTCGCGCCCGCTGCCCGAACCCGGTTCCGCAAGGTCTCGGGGTCGATTCCCAAATCGGCAGCGACCTGCCGGATCGTCGCCTCGGGCCACGACTGGTACAGCGCGACCGCGTCCGCCTTGAACTGCGGCGGATAGTCCTTCATGACCACGAGATGTCCGTTCTCAGATCCTCAGGATCCAGTGTCTCGTGTGTCCGAGATCAAGGGTCAAGGCCCGTTCCGCGAGGCCAAGACCGGCTGAGTCCAGGGCCGAGTGGGCGGGCTTGGTCACCGAGCGTCCCAGCCGGGTGCGCGGGCAGGTCAGGCCACCTCTGCTTGGCACGGCTGGCGAGTTCGACGAGAGTCTGGCGTTCGCTCTCGTCGACGCTGAGCTGGTTGTCGCGTTTCACGGCGACCCACTCGGTGACGTACCGGCAGCGCGCCGACTCGATGGGAAGCCACTCGGCGACGTCCTTGTCCGCCTTCTGCCGGTTGGACCGCGGGGTGACCGCGATCAGGTGATGCTCGACGTCGAGGCTATTGGCGTACGCGACGCGTTCGGCCCTGGTCCACCGCCAGGCACCAGCTGGCGGGGAGCGTCATTCCAACCTTGCGATATTCCTGTGCCCCGACGTGTGTCGGCGGTCAGTGGGAATTCCCCAGCGGCGGCTACTTGGCGGGGAGCTAGCAGGCCGCCGGTGGTCACTCTGCGTTCCCGGATGGTTCGTCGTTCTTGATCGGTCCCGGCGGCAACTAGGGCCTGGCTCCGGTGGCATCTGGATGGGGTTGTTGCACATGCCGTAGCGGCATGTGGTGGGGTCGGGGCACCACAGCACGAAAGGCTCTGTCTGCGATGTACCCCTCCCTCACGCCTCCCCGGCAGGTCAAGATCGGTGATGCCGCTGCGTTCGCCGGGATCACCCCACGCGCCATCCGCCACTACCACGAGATCGGTCTGCTGCCGGAGCCCGAGCGCGGCGGGGACGGCCGCCGCCGCTACGGCTATGACGACATGACCCGCCTGCTGTGGATCCGCAAGATGGCTGATGCCGGTATCAGCCTGGACGACATGCGGGCCGCCTTCGGCGAAGCCCGGGACGAAGCTGGAGACGAAGCCCTGGACCAAGCCCCGGATATCGAGTCGGTCCTGAGCAGGCTGGAGGAAACCTTGGCGGCGCAGGAGGCCGCCATCAAACGTCGGCGCGCGGCTGTCCAGCGCCTGCAGGCGGTGGGCAGCCCGCTGGGGCTGCTCTCCGAACTGGTCACGGACCGGCTCAGTCACCTGCCGCCGGGCGCGTTGCGCCCCTCCGATCTGGACGCCCTGCTAGTCACGGAACGGATCTTCGGGCCGCTGGGCGCCGCCATCCAGGCCAGCACGTTCATCGTGCTGGCCACCCACCCCGACCTGCGGGCCGAGGAGGACCGTCTTGAGGCGGCCGAGGCCGCCCTCGACGACGGCGTCGAACCCGACGACCCGCGCGTCGAAGAGCTCGCCGTACAGCGATGCGCTCACCAAATGGCCATGAATCAGGCCATCGAGGCAGCTGGTCTCGACGCGGCCGAGGAGAAGATCTTCGAGATCTACGACGCCGACCTGAAAGGGGAGGAGGGCACAGAAATGAGTGCCGCCGCAGCGATCACCAAGATGCCTTACGACTTCTCTCCTGCCCGGATGCGCTGCGTGGAACTCGCCGGACGGCTCTTCGGCGAGGCCCTTGCCGACGCCCACTCCGCGGACAGCTGATCGCCTGTGCCTGGCCCTGACGTGGCCCGACAACCGGTCGCGTTCATCCGCACCTGACCGATCGGGTCAGACGTCGAGCCCAGGCCGTAACCAAGAGTGACATCACAACTGGCCGTACGTGGGGATTCCGAACTGGCCGCTGACAGACGTGCTCCTCGGTCTTTCGCCGACGATAGCGTGCCCTTCCAGAGAGGGAGGACTGTGCTGTTTTACGAGAACCTCGCGCATGACGATCTTGTCGACTGGGCGGGTGCGGAACGGTTACACGGGCGCATCGCCGGACGTTGGCTTCCTGGCGTATCCCTGATCCGGACAAGGCCGCCCTCATCGACATCGGTGTCCCCATCGGTAGCGACGTCCCCATCACAGGGGTGTGTTTCCAGACTGAAGCGGAGCCCGTGTTGCCGACCGCTGACGGACGCTTGCTCTATCGACAGTCCAACCTCACCCTGACGGGCTGAAGCCAGTAAGGATCAACGCGCCCACCCCCACCGCCGCAACGTGCAGCAATGTTGTAGTGCGAGATTCTCCCGCCAGACAGCATCACTCGGTCTTTTCAGCGCCACGTACGCCGTGAGCGGCAGTTTCCAGCCGCTCCATGCGAACAACGAGCCCGAGCCGAGCCAGCCGAGGGCGGCCGGGCCCCAGCGCGGCAAGCCTGCTGGGCGCCGGAGCGCCAGGATCACGTAGGCAGCTGACGCCAGCAGAGCCCACAGCCCCAGGATGCCCCCCAGCAGGTGCCAGCCGATGTCGCGTCCGGCTGGATGCGTGATGCCTGCGGTACCGCCTGCGGCCCACTACAACCAGACCAGTGCAATCGCCGCTCCGACCACTGCTGCCCACGGCACCCGTGACGAGCCGCCCTCGTCGTCTCCCACCCGTCCGGCCAACGCATTCGGCCAGCGTCGCCGCAGATATGCAGGCAGCGCGACGGCAAGACCCAGGCCCATGCCTACGAACCCCGCTTGGACCAGGGCCGCTTCCCACTCCGGCATGGAGGGCCCGTCCTCACCCTCGCTCCCGCCACCGGCGAGGCCGAGGCTTCTTCTTCTCCATGCTCTCCATGATGGACATCCTCCCGGGGCAGAACCCCTGATCTCAGATGTCCGTCAAAACGGATCAAGCCCAAGCTTGCCGAGGCTGACGTACTTCCCGTCGTCGAAGACGTGCCACCCGGCACGCCCCGGCTTCACCGGCACGTCGGTCAGCCAGACACGCAGGTCCGGTCCGTTGCTCGGGTTCAGGTCCCCGAGCCGGACGACATGGGAGCCGTCGGCCAGCCGTACGAGCTTCACCGTGCCCGATGTCGCGTGCTCGTGGCTGATCAGCTCACCGCTCGCCGGCGTCTGCGGACCGGTGGCCGGGGAGGGCGGCTCGGAGGGCTCGTCCGAAGGCGCCGCGGAAGGAGGAGCGGAGGTCTCCGCGACCCCGGGCAGGGCCTGTTGGACGGTTTCGTCCCGCCACAATTTCCACGGCTGGAACCAGTACAGCCCCAAGCCGTCCGCCACCACCGCGATGGCCAACGGCCCGGTCCATAGCCTTCGTACACGCCCCATCCCCGCTCGCCTCTCGTCACGTACAGGGGCCGGGAGCACGGGCTCGCGGTCCGGCTCAGCGGTGCTCGGGGTTGTCCGCCCCCGGCCGGCAGTCGGCGTCCCACTCCGTGCGCTGGTTGCCATGGGGCGGAACGCCTCCAGCCCGTTTGAGCATGGCGGCCAGGTGCGTCAGGTTCCAGGTCATGAAGTCGGTGTTGCGGTTGGTGAAGTCGTTCTCCGGGCCGCCCGAACCGGGGTCCAGGTACGACGGACCCGGCCCCGCCGCGCCGATCCAGCCCGCGTCCGCCTGCGGCGGGATGGTGTAGCCGAGGTGCTGCAAGCTGTGGAGGAGTTCATGGCGCAGTGCTTCACCCCGTCCTCGTTGCCGGTGAACAGACACCCTCCGACACGTCCGTAATAGGCATACTGCGCCTGCGAGTTCAGCAGGCTGGAACAGCTGTACGGACGTTCGATGACCTGCTTGGTGACGGAGCTGTTGTCGCCCAGCCAGATGGGCCCGGCCGGCACCAGGATGTCCGCGGCCATCACCCGCTCGTACAGCGCGGGCCAGGCGTCCGTGGCGAAGCCGTGCCCCGTCATGTCCGGGTACATGCCGGGGGCGATGTCGTGGTCGACGGCACGGATCTCGTCCGTGGTCACCCCCTGCGCATCCATGATCGCCCGGCTCTTGTCGAGGAGCCCCTGGGTGTGGCTGAGCCGGGGCGACGGCTTGAGCGTGCAGTTAGGGCGCCCCACCGCCCTGGCAGAGCGCCTACGCCGAGATGATCTTCCAGGACGTGCTGTGGCCGGACTTGACCGGCGCGACCTGTGGCGCGCGTGCCTGGAGTTCGCCTCGCGGGACCGGCGGTTCGGCGGTGCGATCCCGAACGAGGAGCCGCTGGCCATGGAGGGGCGTTCCCCGGAGGCCTGACGGGCGGTGCGGGAGCGGGGGGCCCACCGGTTGTGTCGGCCCCGCCGCCCCTGCCCTGAGTTGGCTACGCCGACGGAGCGTACAGGTCGCGGTCCTGCAGCCAGTCCAGAATGGTCGTCGCCGCCTCCGCCAGTTGTTCTGGCTGGTTGCGCAGGTAGTGGTTCGCGCCGGCGACGTGGTGCCGGGAGACCGTCGAGGCGTTGGTCTCGTCGATGCTCCACTGCGAGAGCCAGCTTCGCAGCGAAGAGTACCGGCCCAGCGCGATGGACGAGTTGTTCATCTGGGACGGATTGCCGATGAAGCATGTCCCGGCCTGTCGCTCGTTCGGTTCGAGCGTGGGATCGAGCCAGCGGGGATCGGCCATCGTGCCGTAGACCACGAACGGCAGGCTGAGACCGGCCTCTCCGTTCGGGCCCGCGTCGGCGAGCCTCTCCTTCACCCAGGCGGTGATACGGCGGCTCCGCTCCAGCTGAGCCTTCCGGTACTCGGCGACGAAATCGGCAGAGTACGGCGGCTTCGGTGAATTCCCCGTCCCGTACAAATCCAGATCCGGATTCCGGCGGAACGGGTCGCGCTCGTCGATGATCGAAGCGTCCAGGGAGTGGGTGAGCAGTGCAGCCCGGGAAATATGCGAGCACAGCTGGAGAACGACATCTCCGGAAATGAGATCGGAAAGGTCGACAGATTCACCGGTCGGCGTCTCGGTTATTGTGGCCTTCTCGGCCTGGGCCTGATAGGTGGTGACGACCGATCCACCACCGCTCCAACCGCCGAGGACGACTTTCGCGTATCCGTGCTCCTCGCGGAGATAGCGTATCCACTGACCGAGGTCGATGAGGACGTTCTCCATGATGAGCGCGGAGTCGTTGTTCGGATACCGAGTACTCGCGCAGAAGACATGCGCACCACGGCGCGCGAGTTCCTGCGGAAGGGGAAGGTTTTGAAGCCGTCCCGCCGGGTGAATGAAGACGATGGCCGTGTCCTGCTGCACGTCGGAGCGGGCGAGCAGTGTTCCTTCCAGGAGCACCGTGTCGTCCCACGACCCGTAGGCCTCACGGCCTCCCGTCTTGTTGGCGAAGGTGATGGTGATGGTCGTGGACTCGAAGCCACGCGGTTCAGACCTGGGCATTTCCCTGCTCCTGTTCAGCGATCACCGGGTCGACGCGGAGGGGCTTTCGGGTCTCGACCATGATGATCTCCCACTCGACCCGGTTGTAGGCATCCATGGCCTGCCTGACCGCCTCGTGCACTTCCTCCGACAGGCCGTGGTGGATCCCCTGCGGGGCGTGGTCGATGATCCCCGTCGGCATGGGCGAGCCGAAGGCCGAGCCTCCGTGTATCAGGGCGACCTCGTCGAAGTAGGCGTTGCGGTGGTGGTACGGGACCCGCTCCACGCCGGGGCGCGACTCCGCGGGGCGGGGCAGCAGGTTGAGCAGGTTGACCCCGGGGGCCGTCAGGAAGACGTGCGCCGACGGCGGCAGGTGCAGGCTGTCGGAGGTGATGACGTTCCAGTCCGCGACGTTGAAGGCGAACGGGAAGAGGTCGCCCTTCCAGCCGAGGACGTCGAACGGGTGGGACTCGCTGATGACGTCGGAGTACTCGCCGTCGTACTTCACCCTGATCCGGTACTCGCCGGGCTCGGTGACGGCATCCCCGAGGGTGGGGATCCTCAAGAGGTCGGGGTCGAACGGGGCGTACCGGCCGAGGCCGGAGTATGTCGGCGCCCGCAGTTCGCCGCTGTAGGTGTCGATGCCGAACAGGTTCAGCGGCGTGTCGACAACCCAGCGCCGGGTCGCCCCTTTGGGGATGAACACGTAGTCCCCGACGCCGAACGGCAAGACGCCGTATTCCGTCTTGACCGTGCCGCTTCCCTCGTGGACGAACCAGCATTCGTCGCCGTCCACGTTGCGGAAGAACCACGGCATGGATTCCTGTCGACGGCTCGACCAGATCGAAACGTCACTGTTGTAGAAAGGCGCTGGGGAACACCGTCGGCAGAGGTGCTGTCGCTCGTCTTGAGCACGTTGCTGTCGAATGCGGTGACGCGGAAACGGCCCTCGGTGCGGTACTTCCCCGGATCCCCGTGACGGTAGAAGAGCGTCATGGGGCCGTCGAATCCATCGCGAGTCAGGCCGTCCTCGATGAGCCCGTTGAGATCGCGATGCGCTCGTCTGGGCGTACGGCCCTGGCTCACTTGCATGGTTGAGCGCGGCTGAGGCATGGCTACTCACCTTTCGGTGACTAATTTTGCGGCTTAGGAGAGCCGCTGTCCCACCGCAATAAAGCGAGCACAGGAGGCGATCGTCAAGCGCTTTACGACATATTTTTTTGTGGGGAGGCCGAACCTGCCGACGCGCTCACCGGTCCCGTTCGCCGGAGGCGTCGGCCAGTGTCTGGAGCAGTTCCGCGAGGTGGCTGAGCTGCTGAGGATCCAGGCAGCTCAGCCACTCCCGCTCAAGCTCAGCCTGACCTTTGATCGCGCGTTCGAGCTGTTGCCGACCGCTGTCGGTCAGCTGTACGACGACCAGCCGTCGATCAGTGGGAACGGGCTTGCGCCGCACCATCCCGGCCGCTTCCAGTTTGTTCACGACACTGCTGACCGCAGCCCGGGTGGACCACGTTCCCTCCGCCAGGTCTCTTACCTCCATATCGCCCCCGCTCCACAGGAGGTTGAGCACGCGGAAGCCGGCCAAGGACCAGCCGAACTGCCGGTGGTAGGCGTCCGACTTCGTCGAGTACAGCCCGAACGCCCGGGTCAGCCTCACGGCGACGAGCATCCGAACACGGTCCTCGTCGGAGATCAGGCCCGCTTGCTGATGCTTCTCGGCCAGAAGTTCAGCCGCCCGCCTCCGGTCGTCTGACGTCATGATCATCTACGTTTCTGTCGAGTGTGCGGGGAGGGCAGGTCACGCGCTCGCCCCACGGCGCGGCGGGGCGTGCGGGAAGGCGCCACAACGATGAGACGGTGTGGCCCACGTCCGTGCGGTCTCCTGCCTTTGCGTAATTTTCACCCAGTGCGCGGGCGAAGCTGAAACGGGCCTCCATCACGACGGGCACCGACTGCGCGACCAGCCACACGTAACCCGCGGCCGCCGACGCACCGTCCCCCCACGGCGAACCGGCGGTATCGGCTCAAGCTGCGGCGCACTCCGCGCACGTCCCGAAGATCACCACCGTGTGTGCCACGTTCGCAAACCCGTGCTCCGCCGCGATGGCCTCCGCCCGGTGGTGTTCGCCGATGGAGCAGCGGCGGTGGACCGTGGTCAGCCCGACGGAGTCGCCCTTGTGCTTGAGCATGTCGTGCAGTTGCTGCGCGCTGCGGAACTCGTCGACCTCGTCGATCGCCGCAGCCACGGCGGCCCGCTGCCGGGTCGCACGGCCCTTCACGGACGGTCTTGCGGTGGTCACCGGTTGCCTCCTCGCGTCTGCCCTGCCAGGCCATTGTGTCAGCCCGGCCTGTCAGAGCCGGGGTTGTTCCTTGGCCAGGTTCGCTACCGGCATGTTCCCCTTTGTCAGCCTCCGTCCCGGCCGCCAGGAACCGGCGACGCGAGCGGCTGTTCGGGCCGACCGGTTCCAAGTCACTCGAATCCATGGACACATCATCCCCGTCAGGCACTGCGATCGGCAGCGGCCTCGGCACCGGCACCCGAACATGCGGTCCCGTCGGCCGCGGTCGGAGTTTCGCCGGGGCCGGCGGCCATACGGCGGCTCGCCTCGCCGAGACCGTCGGCGAGCGCCCCCACCTGGTCGGGCGTGAGCACATCGATGAGCAGTTCCCTGACCATCTCCACATGACTTGGCGCCGCCTGCTCCAGCAGAGCCATGCCCTCGTCGGTGAGTACGGCGAAGACCGCACGATCGTCACTGGGACAGGAGCGCCGGCGCACCAGCCCGGCCTTCTCCATCTGTCCGATCTGATAGGTCAGCCCGCTCTTTGAGTTGACCAGGGCCCCGGCCAGCTCCGCCATCCGCAGCTCCCGGTGAGGGGCTCCGCTGAGCCGGGCAAGGATCTCGTACTGCAGGCCGGACAGGCCGAAATCGCGCTTGAGCCGCTGCTCCAGTCGCCGGTACAGCAGCGCGTGCGCAGTGGTGAAGGCCGTCCAGGCCCGCTTCTCCTGCTCATCCAGCCAGCGCGTGTGACCCATGTCACTCCCCTCCAGGTTGTTCAAATTAGAACCGAAGCCTACCGTCAGCGGTGCGTTCAAATTTGAATCATACGACGCCCACGGGAGAGACACCATGACCACCAGCCTCGCCGCAGCCACCGTCCGCACCCGGGTCCGCATTCCGCTGAGCTTCTCGGACGGGTACCAGGTGACCGCCGACGTGGTCACGTTCAACGGCCTGGCCGACGGCGCCGAGCATGTCGCCCTGGTCCTTGGAGACCCGGCCGCCGCTGGCGGCCCGCTGGTGCGTCTGCACTCCGAATGCCTCACCGGTGACGTCTTCGGCTCCGCCCGCTGTGACTGCGGCCCGCAGTTGCGCGAGGCCACAGAGCGCATCGCCGCCACCGGAGGCGTCCTGCTCTACCTCCGTCAGGAAGGCCGCGGCATCGGCCTCTACAACAAGCTCGACGCCTACACCCTGCAGGACACCGGCTTGGACACCTACGAGGCCAACCTGGCCCTCGGCCTGCCGGAGGACGCCCGTGACTACACCGCCGCCGCCCAGATGCTCACCGCTCTTGGCATCACCGAGCTGAACCTGCTCTCCAACAACCCCGACAAGGCGCGGCAGTTGCGCGACCTCGGCCTCTCGGTCACCCGGACCGTCCCCACCGGCGTGCACAGCACCCCCAGTAACCGGCGCTACCTGCACGCCAAGGTCGAGCACACCCACCACACCATCGACCTCGCGCCGATGGCGATGGTGAGCCTGGTCGGCTGACGCCCGAAACGCTCGCCCACCAGCCCAGAAGGGCATCGCCATGAAAGCCGTCGTCGTCACCGATTTCGCAGCCCGGCCCGAGTTCGTCGACCTGCCCACGCCCGAGCCCGGCGTCGGTGAAATCCTGGTGCGCATCCGCGCCGCCGGGGTGAACCCCTTCGACTGGAAGGTCACCGACGGCGCCCTCAAGGGCTTCGTTGGGCACAGCTTCCCCCTGGTCATGGGCTCGGACGGAGCGGGCGTCGTGGAACGGACGGGACCGGACGTCACCCGCTTCCGCCCCGGAGACCGCGTCTACGGCCAGTTCATGCGCCTGCCCCAGGGGCAGGGCTCCTACTCCGAGTACGCCGTCGCCGAGCAGGAGGGCAAGATCGCCCTCATACCGCAGGCCGTCTCCTTCACGCTCGCCGCCGCCCTGCCCACCGCGAGCGTGACCGCCTACCAGGCCGTCCAGGCCGCACGTCTCGAGAGCGGGCACACGCTGTTGATCAACGGCGCCGGCGGCGGCGTGGGCCAGTCGGCCATCCAGTTCGCCGCCCGGTCCGGAGCCCGCGTGCTGGCCACCGGAACGCCGGAGGTGGCCGACCATCTGTACGACCTCGGTGCGCACACCGTCGTCGATTTCACCCAGGCTCCCACGCATGAGCAGCTGGCCGCTGCCCACCCCGACGGCATCGACGCCGTCATCGACCTCGTCACCCCGGCCGGCGGTGACATCAGCCCCATGGCCGGTCTGCTCCGAGCTGGCTCCACCCTGGTCAGCACTAACTACGCCACGGATCCCACCGCCCTGGCCGCCCGCGAGATCCTCGGGGTCAACCTCGGCAACCGTCCCACCGCCGAGATCCTGACCACGCTCGCCGAACTCGCCGCCGCCGGGGAACTGCGCGTCCGTATCGACGCCGAAGTCCCGCTCGCCGACGCCCCGGCCTTCATTGCCAAGGCCCGTGCCGGCCACGCCACCGGCAAGACCGTCATCGTCCCTTGAGCGCGCCCGACCCCACCCCTTGCGGAGAAGACATGAACCGAACAGCGCAGGCAGTACGTTTCGACCAGTACGGCGATCGCGACGTGCTGTACGTCACCGACCTCCCGATGCCCGAGCCCGGACCCGGCGAAGTCGTCGTCGAGGTGCGTGCCGCCGCCGTCAACCCCTTCGACACGACGCTCCGTTCCGGGGTGATCCGGGATCTGTTCCCGATGGACTTTCCCTCCGGTCAGGGCAGCGACCTCGCCGGGGTCGTCACGGCCGTCGGCGCCGAGGTCGACGGACTCGCCGTCGGCGACGAGGTACTGGGCTGGACGCCGACGGCGGGCGCGCACGCTACGCACCTGGCCGTCCCGGCGGACCGGTTGGTGGCCAAGCCGCCCCAGGTGAGCTGGGAGGCGGCGGGCTCCCTGCACATGGTGGGCGCCACGGCCTACGCGTCCGCCCGCGCCGCCGCCGTCCAGCCCGGGGAGACCGTCGCGGTGTCCGCCGCCGCGGGAGGGGTTGGTTCGTTCCTCGTGCAGATGCTCACCGGCCGGGGCGTGCGCGTACTCGGCATCGCCTCATCGGCCAACGCCGAGTGGCTGGACAAGCACGGCGTCATCCCGGTGCCGTACGGAGACGGCCTGCGTGAACGGCTCGAACAGGCGGCGGGAGGAGGCGGCATCGACGCGTTCATCGACCTCCACGGCCCAGAGTACCTCGACCTCGCGCTCGCCCTCGGCATACGGCCGGAGCGCATCCAGACGACCATCGCTATGGCACGCGCCGCGGAGATCGGCGCCCGGACCGACGGCCGCCACAATGCGACCGCACGCCAGATTCTGATGGACCTGGTCGAGTTGGTGGCCTCGGGCACCGTCGAGATCCCGATCGCCGCCATGTACCGGCTCGACCGCGTCGCCGACGCCTTCGCGGAGCTGGAGCAGGGGCACACCCACGGCAAGATCGTCCTGACCCTCTGACCGGAGCGGGTGAACCCGCGGGGCGCCCGCCCGTCACGCCCACCCCCTTTCTCCCCTTCCCCTTACATCTCCCCTCCTCTTACCTCCACGGAGAAACGCACATGACCGACCGTGCAGACCAGACCATCGATGCCCTGCGCAGAGGACACGACTATCTGACGGCCGTGGTACACGGCCTCGCCTCGGCTGACCTCATCCGGCCCTCCGGGGCGTCGGGGTGGGACGTGTCGCAGGTCCTCAGCCATCTGGGCAGTGGGGCCGAAATCGGCCTGGCAGTACTGGAGGGCGCGTTGAACGCCACCGGCTCGCCCGACGATGAGTTCAACAAGTCCGTGTGGGCGCGCTGGGACGACATGTCACCCGTGGAGCGGGCCGAAGGCTTCGTGGCGGCCAACGACGCGCTGGTCAGCCGCTACGAGGGCCTCGACACGCAGACACGCGGAGAGCTGAGGGTCGACCTCGGTTTCCTGCCCGTGGCGGCCGACGTCGCCACGGTTGCCGGGGTACGGCTCACGGAGTTCGCCCACCACACCTGGGACGTGGAGGTCGCCTTCAACCACGCGGCGCCCCTGCTCCCCGCGGTGACCGGACTCCTCCTCGACCAGACCGGCGCATTCCTGAACTTCCTCGGCAGGGCCGACGCTCTGGACGCCCGCCTGGTCCGCATGACCGTCCACATCACCGCACCCGAGCGCACCTTCGGACTGGAGGTGGGAGACGCAATCACGCTCACCGGTGAGCAGGACCGGCCCGACGCCGTCCTGAGAGCACCAGCCGAGTGGTGGCTGCGTCTCACCACCGGCCGCCACGCGCCCGCGCACACCCCGAGCCAGGTGTCTCTGACGAGCGACTCCCTCACCCTCGACGACCTACGACGGGTCTTTCCCGGCTTCTAGCCGGAGCCGACGGCACCGCCGAATCAGGGGCAATGTCCCACACGAAGTCGTGGAGGTGACGGGGCAGGCTCTCCATGACCTGCCGCAGCCGCTGGTCCTTGGTCTGGTGGACGCTCTCCACCACCGCGTCGGTGGCGGTCTCGACGGTGAAGTCCGCTTCAGAACTTGAAATCGTGATGTCGGGCTGGCGAGGTGGGCGGCGTCCGGCGCTGCTTGGGCAGACCGGCCGACTACTGCGGATCGACAGGGCGGCCCAGTGGCCGTGAGACTGGAAGCAAGGAGGCTCTGTGGCACAACCAGCGGAGTGACGCTGGACTGCGGACCATGCGGACCATGCGGGTCAGCGCCAGCGCATGTCGGCCGTTGGCCGACTCGGTTCCTTCGAGCCCACAGTCGTGAGCACGTGCCTGCAACATCGTCCACTTCTGGGGCCACTGGATGCTGCGCACTTCGTTGTTCGTATTGACTGGGACGACGTAGCCCCCTCCGTTGTACTGCGGGGCATGCGGGCGGCGCAGGGCTACCGATCGCACCACCGGCTGGTTGGACAGGATGACGGCGGCGCATAGAGGCAGCTGGCGATGACGGCTCCAGGTGAGCCATTCACCGTCAGATTCCTGGCGGGTGACGAAGTGACCGCGCCCTTGAACAAGAGCGACTACTTGGCTGATCGTGCGTACTGGCGGGGACGGTACGGGGCATGGTCGTGCCCGCGCTCCGCTCCGCTGCCTTTCGCACAGTGCCGCGGGGGAGGCGTGACTTCTTAGCGGGGGGCGCTGACTCCAGGGGGCCGTGTACGAGGCCGGCGGCTTTGGCGAGGCGGCGTTGCCGATGCCCATTGCGCAGGGAGTGCAAGGAGTCGTAGTCGTGGACGAGCAGGATGTCCAGGGAGAACGGCTGCAGGGCAGCGCCCGTGGCTCGGTCGGCCACGAACACCGTCGCGTCCAGATGATTGCGCTGCAGGCGGGCCTGGAGCACCGAGGCAGCGCGCAGCGCGCGCACTCTGTGACGGCCGAGCAGGCGGGAGCGGTTCGTCAGCAGTTCTGCCCAGGCTTCGCGTACCTGGTCATTGAGCTTGGGGCAGTCCAGGCAGGTGGCCTGCCCGAGGAGGACATCGGACAGCCTGAGCCGGAACGTGGCAGCGCACTGCAGGCACTCCACCGTCCACGGGGTATCGAAGCGGCGATAGCGTTCCAGGGCTTCGAAGCCGGCTCTGCGCAGCAGTCGTACGGCGGTTTCCTGCGTGACCTCGCCGCGGGCGTTCTCAGCGACTACCGCTTCGAGCCGTCTCATCTGTGCGCGCTCGGCACCGTCTCGGCGGCCGAGGGCGGCATCCCGCTGCAGCCGGAGAAAGGCTTCGAACCACGGCTCACGGCTTCGCGGCAGTACCTCGCAGGTGACCAGGAAGGCCTCCAGGCACTCGATGGTCGTCGGTGCCTGCCGCCGGCTGCAGATCCGGTAGGCGGTACCGCGCGACAGCTCCTTGCCGCTGGCCCGCGCCCTGTTCTCCATCACCCGGTACGACGGCGCCCCGTTGGCCAGGCGCAGCTCTTCCAACGCGGTGCAAAGACCTTCGAGGTCCTCGGTGACGTGCGGCTGCGGCGCCGGTTCCTGGCACTCGCGGATGCCACCACGGCTTCCGCGGTGGGCGGCGAGCCACAGCTGAGTGATGTCATCGACATTCAGGCCGCACGCCTGCGCGAAAGACCGTGCGACATCGTGTCTGGGCAGGACCGTGCCCGACGCTGCCCGCTGCAAGGTCCCCGGGCTGCAGAACCGCGTCCGCTCTGCAAGCTGCGTGTAGGAAAGGCCCGTTCGCCGGCGCCCGTTGCGCGAGGCGGTGGCGAGCGTGCCGAGCGGACTCAGGGCATCTGGGATGGCATTCTCGGGTCGCCCCACCAAGTCACGCTCCGCTTCCGCAACATGTAAGGCCTCGCAGTTCCCGTCGGGCGCAAAATTCTCTCAAACAGCACGCCGACTGAGCGACGGCGAGGGTGGGTGCTCCGAAACCTGGTGTGCGTTATCACGGTGGGGCCCGTCATCGCGTTGCGCCGCGGCGGCATGCGCCCTCGAGGAAGACGAGCGCGGTCTCGGTCACGGTCAGCGTGTGGCCGGCCTTCAGCCGCACGGCGGTCGGACCGGACAGATTCCTGGAGAGCCGCCGCCTGCGCATCTCCGGCCACTCGAAGGCGAGTTGCACGCCGCACGCCGTGGGGAACACACCCGGGCTCGTCCGGCCTGCGGCAGGGTGATGCGGTCGACGAGCTCCCCAACGGGCAGCCGGGCCAGCCGCCGCCGGGTCTGCTCGATATGCACAGAGGGAGCGATCACCCGGTGCATCTGCTCGGCGGTGGCCATCCGGTACTGCGCCAGCACCGCCAGCGGGGCTTTTCAGCCATGCCCCTATAACTCGCGGCACGGAAAGGTACTTCCGTCTAGGAGGGCCCGTCTGACATCTTGCATCCACTACTCGTTTCGTACGGCCCGGCCGGTGCCCTCAGCACGGCCGGGCCGTCTCCGGAGGACGCATTGATACCCCACATATCCAGCCGACCTAGACGCACGCTGGTGCTGGCGGCCACGCTCGGCGCCGCCCTCACGTTCGGCGCCCCGGTCGCCCTCGCGGGCACCCTCCCCGTCGCCCCCTCCGCCGTGTCGGCCGCCAAGGCCCACGCTCCGGCCGCCGTGCCGGCCTCCCAGAGTGCGACCTGGGTGGCCGGCACGCGTGCCTACCTCGTGATCACCGCCCCCGGTGACAGTTCGGCGGTCCGCTCCGCGATCGCGGCCAACGGCGGCACCGTCTTCTCGAACTTCGACGCCATCGGCGTGATCGTCGCCCACTCGGCGTCCAGCGGATTCGCCGCCACCATGCGCGGCGTCGCCGGCGTGCAGCAGGTCGGCGCCACGCGCACCTCGGACGTCCCGGCCGACGCCTACAACCCGGCGCTCCCGGTCAATCCGGCTCAGACCTCGACCCCGGCCGGAGAACCGGTCCGGGCCGACATGAGCCAGATCAAGGCCGACCAGGCCTGGGCCGTGAACCCGGGCTCCGCCTCAGTCAAGGTCGGCATCCTGGACACGGGTGTGGACGACCAGCACCAGGACCTGGCGCCCAACTTCAACGCGGCCGACTCGGTCTCCTGCGCCTACGGCAAGCCCGACACCCGTGCCGGCGCCTGGCGGGACGTCGACACGCACGGCACCCACGTAGCGGGCACCATCGCCGCGGCCAAGAACGGCAAGGGCGTTGTCGGCGTGGCCCCCGGGGTGACGATCTCCGCGGTCCGGGTCGCCGAGCCGGGCAACTCCTTCTTCTTTGCCGAGAACACCATCTGCGGCTTTGTCTGGGCCGGTGACCACGGCTTCAAGGTCACCAATAACAGCTATTACACGGACCCGTGGCAGTTCAACTGCCCGGACAACATCGACCAGGCCGCCATCATCGAGGGCGTCAAGCGCGCCCAGGAGTACGCCGAGGGCAAGGGCTCCCTCCAGATCGCCGCCGCGGGCAACGAGAACTACGACCTCGCCCACAAGACGACCGACTCCGCGAGCCCGAACGACTCGACGCCGGTCACCCGCACCATCACCAACGCCTGCCTCGACATCCCGACCGAGCTGCCGGGCGTGGTCACGGTCGCGGCCAACGGCACGGGCGTCACCAAGGCCTCGTTCTCCAACTATGGGCAAGGCGTCATCGACGTCGCGGCGCCGGGCAGCAGCGTGTACTCCACCGTCCCCGGCGGCGGCTACGGCAGCAAGAGCGGCACCTCGATGGCCAGCCCGCACGTGGCCGGTGTGGCGGCACTCATCGCCAGCGCCAACCCGGGCATCACCCCGGCGCAGATCCGCGCCAAGCTGGCCGCCCAGGCCAACGACATCACCTGCCCCTCGGACAGCCGCTGCACGGGAACGACGGCCAACAACTCGTTCTTCGGCGAGGGACAGGCCGACGCCCTCAAGGCTGTCGGGACCACCCCGCCGCCCGGCAAGTACTTCGAGAACCTCGCGGACTTCGCCGTCAACGACAACACGACCGTGGAGAGCCCGATCGCCGTCACCAGTGTGACCGGCAACGCCCCGGTCACCCTCAAGGTGGGTGTGGACATCACGCACACCTACATCGGTGACCTGAAGGTCGACCTGGTGGCGCCGGACGGCACCGTCTACACGCTGCACAACCACGCCGGCGGCAGCGCCGACAACATCGCCCAGACCTACACCGTGAACGCCTCCTCGGAGGTCGCGAACGGCACCTGGAAGCTGCGCGTCAACGACAACGCCGCCTCCGACACAGGCAAGATCGACGCCTGGAACCTGACCTTCTAGCGCAGGGCCCGGCAACGCCCGCGTACAGCACGCACTGCGTCGGCGACAGCTCCCCGCCCGCAGCTGCGGACAAGGCGGGCTGCGGTCTGTTCGGCCAGGCTGCGAACTGCTGGGCGGCAGAGGGCATATGGGCCTCGGGGGGGGGGGGGGGGGGGGGGAAAAAAAAAAAAAAAAAAACAACCCCCCCCCCCCCCCCCCCCACCCCAAAGGCCCCCCCCCCCACAGCACCTACCTCACCC
>NZ_JBVIPA010000066.1:0-484 GCF_055578365.1 Streptomyces sp. NPDC033131 | reverse complement strand
ACGGGGGGGGGGGGGGGGGGGGGGGGGGGGGGGGGGGGGGGGGGGGGGGGGGGGAGGAAGGGGGAGGGGGGGGGGGGGGGGGGGGGGGGGGGGGTGTTGGGGGACCCCCCCCCCCCCCCCCGAGGCCCATGGAAGAGGTCCGCTTCACCGACATCGAGCACCTCGAGTTCGACTGTAGATCCGAACAGCCGCGGCATGGACGCTTCCTGGCCGGCGGGTGTGAAGTGAACCTCGGAGGTAGATGGGGTGTGACCGAGGTACGTGCCAAAGAGGCCACGAGATGATCTTGATGGCCTGAGGGCTCGGCCCCGTATTCCAGAGGGACACGCGCGGTGTTCTGCCAGCGGCAGAACACCGGCCTGGCCGGGCTCGACGATCACTACAGTCCAGTCTCATGACGGCGATTACGACGCGTACGGTCGAGTATCCGGCCGACGGTTTGACGATGATCGGGCACCTCGCGCTCCCGGCCGGTGCCGACCGC
>NZ_JBVIPA010000065.1:0-32419 GCF_055578365.1 Streptomyces sp. NPDC033131 | reverse complement strand
CAGGGCATCATCCACGACTTCGTGATGCTCAACGCCCTGCGCGAGACCCACGCCGCCGAGGCCGCCATCAACCAGGCCGTCAGCACCCTGCGCACCGCGCTCCACGGCCACTGAGCAATCCACAGGGAGAACTTCGCATGTCCACCACCCCCACCGTCCTGCTCGTGCACGGCGCCTTCGCGGACGCCGGCAGCTGGTCCGGCGTCATCGCCGAGCTGCAGCAGCACGGCATTCCCGTCGTGGCGCCGCCGAACCCGCTGCGCGGCCTGGCGTCCGACTCCGCGTACATCGCCTCGGCGGCCGCCCAGATCAAGGGTCCGGTCGTGCTGGTCGGCCACTCCTACGGCGGTGCGCTGATCTCCGTGGCCGGGACCGTGGAGAACGTCGTCGGACTGGTCTACGTGGCCGCCTATGTCACCGAGGAGGGCGAGAGCCTGGGCGAGTTGCAGGGGCGTTTCCCGCTGTCGCCGCTGGTCAGCAATCTGCGGGAGGTGACGTACCCCGTCGAGGGGGAGGCCGCCGCGGTGGAGGTCACCATCAAGGCGGAGGCGTTCGGGGAGATCTTCGCCGCCGATGTCCCGGCCGAGGTCACCAAGGTCCTGGCGGTCGCCCAACGACCACTGTCCGCCGGGGTGTTCACCGAGACGGCGTCAGCGGCAGCCTGGCGGTCCAAGCCGTCCTGGGCGCTGGTGGCCGGTTCGGACCAGGCGATCAACCCGGAGGTGCAGCGCTTCGGCGCGAAGCGGGCCGGGGCGACGATCGTCGAAGCGGAGGGCGCCTCGCACGCCGTGGCCGTGTCCCGGCCCAAGGAGGTCGCCGACCTGATCCGCGAGGCGGTACGCGCGACGAGCTGACCCAGGCGGCTCCCGCCGTTGCCCTTCCCGTACGCACCGCTCGTTTACGTCCGGCACACGACACCCCCATACAATTCGTGATCCTGTTCGGGCGTTCTGCTCGCGCAGGGTGTGCGAGGGGGGCGGGTTGGCCGAGGAGAGCGCGGCGTTCGGGTCGGTGCTGCGGGAGTTGCGGCTGGCCGCGTCGTTGACGCTGGAGGGCCTGGCCGAGGCCTCGGGCGTCAGCGTGCGCGGCATCGGGGATCTGGAGCGGGGTCGGCGGGCGGCCCCGCAGCGCCGTACGGTGGCCGCGCTCGCCGACGGTCTGGGCCTGGCCGAACCGGACCGGGAACGGCTCCTGGCAGCCGCCCGGGCCGGACGAAGCCCCGGCTACAGCCCGGCCGGCGTGCGCGCCTTCCCGCGCGGCATCGACGACTTCGTCGGCCGGGAGCGGGAGCTCGTGCGGCTGAGGGAGCTGGCGGAGGGGACGCGCGCGACCGGGCCGTCCGCGGCGACGGCGATGGAAGGCGGACCACAGGTGGCCGTGGTCGTAGCCGCCGTGTCCGGGCCGCCCGGCACCGGCAAGACCACGCTCGCGCTGCACGCCGCCCGGGAGTTGGCCGATCTTTTCCCGGACGGGCAGTTGCTGGTGGACCTGCGCGGAATGGATGACGTTCCGCCCGAGCCGGTCGAATTGATGCTGGGTGTGCTGAAGGCCCTCGGCGTGGCCGACCGGGATCTGGCGAAGGCCGGGCCGCAGGGGCACCCCGGGCTGTACCGGCAGGTGCTGGCCGACCGGCGGTGCCTGCTGGTGCTGGACAACGCCCGTGACGAGGCCCAGGCCCGCCCGCTGCTGCCCGGCAGTGGTGCGGGGATGGTGCTGGTGACCAGCCGGCGCATGCTCACCGGGCTGGAGAGCGTGCACCGGCTGCCGCTCGGGGAGCTGAGCGCGGACGAGGCGGCCGTGTTCCTGACCGGTCTGGTGGGCGAGGAGCGGGCCGGCGCGGATCCGGCCGCGCTGGCGGAGGTCGCCGAGCGGTGCGGGCATCTGCCGCTGGCGCTGCGCGTGGCCGCCAACTGGCTGGCCACCCGGACCGGTTGGAGCGTGCGCCGGCTGGCCGACCGTCTCGCCTTCGAGGAGCGGCGGCTGGACGCGCTGGCGGCCGGGGACCTTCGCGTGTCGGCCGCCTTCGACCTGTCCTACCGCCAGCTCACCCCCACGGCAGCCCTGCTGTTCCGGCGTCTGGCCCTGGTGGAGGGCCCGGACGTCGGCGCGGCCTGCGCCGCCCGGCTGACCGGGCAGCAGTTGTTCGACGCCGAGGACACCCTGGAGGAGCTGGTCGAGACCGGTCTGCTCGGGACGGACGGGGACCGCTACCGCTTCCACGACCTGCTGCGGCTGTACGCCCGGGCCCGCCTCGCGGCGGAGGAGAGCACCGAGGACACCGAGCGGGCCCGCGCGGCGATGCACCACTGGCTGCTGGAGACCGCCGTGGTGGCCGGCCGCTGGTACGAACCCGCCCACGGCGCCCCGCCCGCGACCTGGCAGGGCACGGCCGACCTGTCGACCGCCGAGAAGGCCCGCCGGTGGCTCCAGGCCGAGGGTGCCAACTGGCTGGCCGCGCTGCACCGGGCGGCCTCGGCGGGAGAGCACGCCATCGTCGTGGAGGTGGCCGAGGCCCTGCACTGGTTCTCCGACCAGTGGATCTACTGGGGCCACTGGCCCGAGGTCTTCGGCACCGCCGCCCGCTCCGCCCAGGAGCTGGGCGACCCGCTCGTCGAGGCGACCCAGCTGAACTACCACGCCTGGGCGCTGCTCTTGTGCGAGGGGCGCCACCATGACAGCATCGCCCGCGCCGCCCAGGCCCTCACGGCCGCCGAGCGCGCCGGCGACACGGTCCAGCAGGCGTGGGCGCACTTCTACACGGCCTGGGCCCTGCGCTGGCTCGGCGACTACACGCCGGCCGCCGAACACAACCAGCGGGCCGCGCGGTTGTTCGAGGACGCGGGCGACATGCACGGCACCGTCCAGGCCATGAGTGGTCACGGCAGCGTCCTGGTGGAGGCCGGCCGGGCGGAGGAGGCCATCGCCGCCAACCTTCGGGTCCTCGCCTTCCTCGATGCGGCCGGAGACCGCCTCGAACCGCACATCGCCCTGTTCACCCGGTTCAGCCGGCACCACGGCAACGGTCGCGCCTACGCCCTCCTGAAGCGCTGGGACGAGGCCGTCGAGCACCTCCGGATCGCCGTCGAACTCAGCCACGACAGCGGCAACACCGGCCTGGAGAGCCGCTGCCTGGTCGACCTCGGGCAGGTCCTGCTGGACGCGGGGCGCGAGGCGGAGGGCCACGACGCGTTCACCCGCTGTCTCGCCCTCGGCGCGGGCGCGGACCCCCGGGCCGTCACCGAGGCCCGCGGACAGCTGACCGGCCGCGACGTCTGAACGGCGGCGCCGCCCGCCGCATTTCTGCCTGTGTTCTGCCTGGAGTCCCCAACCCGCCCCTGATTGGCTGCTGTTGCACAACAGCACACGCGAGAAGGGGGCGAGCCGATTGAGTCAGGTACTGACGACCGCTTCGGTTCCCGACGGCGAGCAAGTCGCCTGCTGGCGCGACGCGGTGGGACGGGCGCTGGTGCCGATGACCGTCGTCCCGCGCGGCGCCGGTCCGTTCGACGGCCGGATCACGACCAGCGACCTCGGCCACCTGCGGGTGTCCACGCTGGAGGCGGGCGCCGCGCGGATCAGCCGTACGCCGTCACTCATCGCCCGCTCTCCCGAGGCGTTCTGGGCCGTCGGCATCCAGGTGTCGGGCACGGCGACCCTCACCCAGGACGGCCGAAGGGCCCGGGTACGCGAGGGCGACCTGCTGGTCTACGACACGACGCGGCCGTACTCCCTCGACCACCCCGAGCGGTTCACCACCCACGTCTTCCGACTCCCGCGCCCGGCACTGGGCGTGCCGGACGCCGATCTCCGCCGGATCACCGGCACCGCCATCGGCACCGCGGACGGCTTCGGCACCGTCCTGCTGCCCTTCCTGGCCTCGCTGGCGACCTCCGCCCACTCCTACTCGCCCGCTCTCGGGGGCAGGCTGGCCGGCGGCGTCGTCGACCTGGTCGGCGCCCTGGTGGCCGAGCGGACCCGTCAGGCCGGCCCGGACCAGGACGGCACGCGGGCCCACCTGGTGCGGCGGGTCCGCGACCACATCGACCGCAACCTCGGCGATCCGGCCCTGTCGCCCGAGGCCATCGCCGGGGCGCACCGGATCTCCGTCCGGTATCTGCACCGGCTCTTCGAGGGCGAGGGCATCACCGTGGGACGGCTCGTCCAGCAGCGCCGGCTGGAGGAGTGCGCACGCGAACTGGCCCGTCGCGGCCGGACGAACCCCACCGTGTCGGCCGTGGCCCGGCGCTGGGGTTTCGTCAGCCCCACCCACTTCAGCCGGGCCTTCCGTACGGCGTACGGCGTCCCGCCCAGTGAGTGGCGCGGCCCGCGCGCCTTTGCGGCCGCCCCAGGTGCCTGAGCCGCCTACGCCGCCGACTCGATCTGCGTCACCCCGCCCGGCTCCTGCGCGAACTGCGTCCGGTACAGCTGCGCGTACCGTCCGTCGGCCGCCAGCAGCTCCTCGTGCGTGCCGCGTTCCACGATCAGCCCCGCCTCCACCACGAGGATGAGGTCCGCGGTGCGCACGGTGGACAGGCGGTGGGCGATCACGACCGCCGTCCTGCCCTCCAGGGCCTCGGCGAGCGCCTCCTGGACGGCCGCCTCGGAGGTGTTGTCCAGGTGGGCGGTGGCCTCGTCGAGGATGACGACGCGCTGGCGGGCCAGCAGCAGCCGGGCGATGGTCATGCGCTGGCGTTCACCGCCGGAGAGCCGGTAGCCGCGCTCGCCGACCACCGTGTCCAGGCCGTCGGGCAGGGACGTTACGAGCTCGTCGAGGCGGGCGCGGCGCAGGGCGTCCCACAGGTCGGGCTCGGTGGCGGTGGGGCGGGCGAGGAGGAGGTTGGCGCGGACGGTGTCGTGGAAGAGGTGGCCGTCCTGGGTGACCATGCCGAGGGTGCCGCGCAGTGACTCGGTGCTCAGATCGCGGACGTCGACGCCGCCGACCCGGACGGCGCCCTCGTCGACGTCGTACAGTCGCGGCAGGAGTTGGGCGACCGTCGACTTCCCGGCGCCGGACGAGCCGACGAGCGCGACGGTCTGCCCGGGGTCGGCGCGGAAGGAGATGCCGTGCAGGACTTCGGCGCCGCCCCGGCTGTCGAGCAGGGCCACCTCCTCCAGGGAGGCGAGGGAGACCTTGTCGGCGGACGGGTAGCCGAAGCGGACGTTCTCGAACTCGACGGAGACCGGGCCGTCGGGGACCGGCCGGGCGTGCGGCCGCTCCTTGATCAGCGGCTCCAGGTCCAGCACCTCGAAGACTCGCTCGAAGCTGACCAGGGCGCTCATCACCTCGACGCGCGCGCCGGCCAGTGCGGTCAGCGGGGCGTACAGCCGGGTCAGGAGCAGGGCGAGGGCCACGACGGCTCCCGGGTCGAGGGTGCCGCGCAGGGCGAACCAGCCGCCGAGGCCGTAGACCAGGGCCAGTGCCAGGGCGGAGACCAGGGTGAGGGCGGTGATGAACAGGGACTGCGCCATGGCCGTCCGTACGCCGACGTCCCGCACCCGGCGCGCGCGGGCGGCGAACTCCTCGGACTCCTGTTCCGGGCGGCCGAAGAGCTTGATCAGCGTGGCGCCGGGGGCCGAGAAGCGCTCGGTCATCCGGGTGCCCATCGCCGCGTTCAGGGCCGCCGCCTCCCGCTGCATTCCGGCCATCCGGCTGCCCATGCGCCGAGCCGGGATCACGAACACCGGCAGCAGCACCAGCGCGAGCAGGGTGATCTGCCAGGACAGGGTGAGCATCACGGCGAGCGTGAGCAGCAGCGTTACCAGGTTGCTGACCACCCCGGAGAGGGTGTTGCTGAAGGCACGCTGGGCGCCGATGACGTCGTTGTTGAGTCGCGAGACGAGCGCTCCCGTACGAGTACGTGTGAAGAACGCGACCGGCATCCGCTGCACATGATCGAAGACAGCCGTCCGCAGATCGAGGATGAGGCCCTCTCCGAGCGTCGCAGACAGCCGTCGGCCGAGCACGCCGAGGGCTGCCTCGGCCACCGCGATGAGCGCGATGAGCAGGGCGAGTCGTACGACCGTGCCCTCGTCGCCGCCCGACACGATCGCGTCCACGACACGTCCGGCGAGGACCGGGGTCGCGACGGCGAGCAGCGCGGTCACCACGCCGAGGGCCACGAACCGGGCGATACGGCGGCGGTGCGGGCGGGCGAACTCGCCGATGCGGCGGAGGGTGGCGCGGGCGAGGGGACGGCGCTCCTGCTCGGCGTTCATGACGCTGTGCAGTTGGGTCCAGGCTGTGGTCTCCATACTCATGGGAAGGACCGTAGGACCTCGAGCATGATTGAGGTCAAGGTGCTGCCGTCGTTCACCCGTCCGTCGTTCGCCCGCCCCTCGTCCCCCCGCCCGTCGTCGACCCCCACGAAGGACCCGATGACCGCACGCAATCCCATGTCCCCGCTTCCGCAACCCGCCGTTGGTGCGGGGTGGGAAGGCTCTGCGGATGTGACAGCGGTACAACTCCCCGAACTCCCCCGTCGCGTCCCGGTCCGCCGCATCCGCCAGATCCTGTGTCTGCTTCCGCTCCTGCTGGTCACCGTCGTCGCCGTGGAGCACCGGTCCGTGCTCGCCGAGGGCTTCGGTCATCTGCGGAACGCTCGGCTGCCGTGGCTGGCGGTCGCGGTCGGCACCACCTGCCTGGCCTGGGTCGCCGCCGCGCTGACCCGGCAGGGTGCCGTCGTCGAGCCGCTGCCCAAGGGGCGGCTGCTGGCCACGCAGTTCGCGGCGGGCGCGGCCAATCATCTGCTCCCCACGGGCCTGGGCGCGAGCGCGGTCAACCTGCGGTTCATGACGGTGTGCGGGCTGCCGCTCGCCCGTTCCTCCGCCGCGCTCGCCCTGTATCTGCTGGCGGAGTCGATCGGCCGGCTCGCCCTGCTGGCCGCGCTGCTCATCGCCTTCCCGGACGCGCTGCGGCTCGGCCCGCTGCTGCCCGACGGGGCCGTGGGTCCCCTGCTGCTGGCCGTCGTGACGGCCGTGGTCGTGGCGGTGGGCGTGCTCGCGTCGGTACGACGGCTGCGCAGGGCCGTGTTCTCCTTCCTGCGGACCGCGCTGGGCGAGGCACGCTCGGTGCACACGCGGCCGGCCCGGGCGCTCGCGCTGTGGGGCGGTTCGCTGTCCTTCCCGGCGTTGCAGGCGGCGGGGCTGGTCGCGGTGGGGCAGGCGCTCGGGCTGGACGTGCCGCCCGCGCACATGGCCCTCGCCTATCTGGCGGCGACGGTCGCGGTCGCCCTGGTGCCCGTGCCGGGCGGGATCGGTTCGGTCGAGGCGGCGCTGATCGTGGCCCTGGTGGCGGCGGGCGGCCCGGTGGCCGTGGCCACCGCCGTGGTCCTCGCCTACCGGATCATCACCGTGTGGCTGCCGCTGCTGCCGGGGGCGCTGACCCTCGGCGCGCTGGTACGGCTGAAGGTGATCTGACCCACCGATCCGTTCAGCCGGGACAAGGCCCTGCGTCCCCGGATCGGGAACCGGCCGAACCGGCCGACCTGGCCGACCTGGCCGACGGGATCGTCCGAAACAGTGCGATCCGGCGTCGGTCCAAGTACGAACTCCTGTACCGGATGCGGCAGGATGAGCGGTCGCGTCGGCCAAGGGGGGCTTCCTGGCCGGCACGACCTCTCATCCCGGAATCGAACAGGTGGCAACGTGACACAACTTCACATCCGGCCGTCGGCGAAGGTCTTCGCCGCAGGACTTCTCTCCGGAGGTGACCGGTGAAGCGGGATCTCACCATGGACGACCTCGTGATCGCCGGCATCGCCGTGATCGCGGGTCTGCTGGCGGCGTTCCTGCTGCGCATGCTGCTGCGCTGGCTGGGCAAGCACGCCGACCGCACCCGATGGAGCGGTGACGACGTCATCGTGGACGCCCTGCGGACCGCCGTCCCGTGGGCCGCGGTCGCGGGTGGTGCGGCGACCGCGGCGGCGGCGCTGCCGCTGACCGCGACGGTCCAGCACAACGTCAACCAGGTCCTGACCGTCCTGCTGATCTTCGTCGTGACGGTGGCCGTGGCCCGGGTCGTCGCCGGCCTGATGCGGTCGGTCACCCAGTCCCGTCCCGGTGTCGCCGGATCGGCCACGATCTTCGTCAACATCACCCGGGTACTGATCCTCGCGATCGGCTTCCTGGTGGTGCTCCAGACGCTGGGCATCTCCATAGCGCCGATGCTCACCGCCCTGGGCGTCGGCGGTCTGGCGGTCGCCCTCGCCCTCCAGGACACCCTCGCGAACCTCTTCGCGGGCATCCACATCCTCGCCTCCAAGACCGTCCAGCCCGGCGACTACATCCGGCTGAGCAGCGGCGAGGAGGGCTACGTCGAGGACATCAACTGGCGGCAGACGACCGTCCGCTCGCTCTCCAACAACCTGGTGGTCATCCCCAACGGGGAGCTCGCGAAGACGAACATGACCAACTTCATGCGTCCCGAGCAGCAGTTGACCATCCTCGTCCAGGCGGGGGTCGCCTACGACAGCGATCTGGAGCAGGTCGAGCGGGTGACCATCGAGGTCGTCGCCGAGGTGATGACCGAGATCACCGGTGCGCTCCCCGACCACGAGCCGCTGGTCCGTTTCCACACCTTCGGCGACTCGCGGATCGGCTTCACGGTGATCCTGGGCGTCGGCGAGTTCAGCGACCAGTACCGGATCAAGCACGAGTTCATCAAGCGCCTGCACAAGCGCTACCGCGCGGAAGGCATCCGGATCCCGGCGCCGACGCGGACGGTGGCGTTGCAGCAGGGCGCGGTGGTGATCCCGCAGCAGCGCGGCGCGGAGATCGGGATCGAGCCGGGCGAAGTCCCCTCCGCCCGGCTCGACTGATCACCTGCCTGTGCTCATCGGCCTGTGCTCAACTGCCTCGGCTGGTCCTTAGGGGTCCTTTCACTATGAGCGTCCGATCAGGTCGCGTGGTCTGGTGCCGTGCATCGCAAGGCGCCGGAGCGGCCGCGATGGGGGTCCCCCCGCGCGAGGTTGTTCGAGCGTGGGGGAGGAGCCACGTGGGCGTTTCGGCAACGCGGCGAGGTGCGGTGCCAGGCCGCGCGACCCGGACGGGCATAGTGAAAGGACCCCTTACAGGGTGGCCGAGTTGTCGTGGTAGTGCCCGCCCGTCCGGCTCCTCGGCGCGACGAGGGTCGAGGTCACCGGTGTGACCGTCCAGTCCGGGTGGCCGGGCATCCGCGGGGTCTTCGTGCCGTACAGCCAGTCCCGCAGGAAGCCGGACTGGTCCTGGCCGGAGACCTCCGTGGCGACGGCGATGTAGTCCTCCGTGGACGCGGAGGAGTCCCGGTACCGCTCCAGGAACGTGCGCTCGATCGCGCGGAAGACGTCCTCGCCCACGGCCTGCCGGAGCGCGTAGAGGACCAGTACGCCGCCCAGGTAGCGCTGGCTGTCGAAGAGGTTCGCCGCGTTGGGCGACGCGACCGGCCCGGAGGTCTTGCGCCACTGGTCGCCGCGCGCGTACGTGTCCTTCATGCGGGCTTCCATCGTGGTCAGGCCGAGTGAGTCGGTCCAGCCGCGCTCGTAGCGGTACAGCAGCCCGTAGAAGTCGGCGTGCCCCTCGTTCATCCATAGGTCGGCCCAGGTGGCGGGGCTGACGCTGTTGCCGAAGTAGGAGTGGACCAGCTCGTGCATCATGTGCGAGCCGATCCTCGACTCCTCCTGGAGCAGGTAGTTCGGCTTGTACAGGGTGAGGGTCTGGGTCTCCAGGCCCGTGAAGTCGAAGGCGGCCGGGTCGTCGGAGTTGCACGGCAGCAGGCCGTACGTCTCGAAGGGGTACGCACCGAGCCGCTGCTCGATCCACTCGACGAGCCGCGGGGTGAGCGCGAGCGCGGGCTCCAGGGCGGCGGCGCGGGCGACGGGCACGACGTCCCTGAGCGGCAGCCCGTGCGGGCCCTGCCGGTCCTTGACCACGTAGTCGCCGACCGTGATCTGCACCACCTCGGTGGCGATCGGCGAGCGGGACCGGTAGGTGTACGCGGTCCGGTCGCCGTCGAGGCTCTCGGTGCCGACCAGCAGGCCAGACGCCACGCCGCGCAGGCCGGCGGGCACGGTGATGCGGAAGGTGAAGTCGGCCTTGTCCACCGGGTGGTCGTTGCACGGGAAGACCGTGTGCGCGGAGTTCGGCTGGGGGCACACCGCGAAGCCGTCCGGGGTGGCGACCCAGGCGGTGTGCGCGAGTGCACGGCGCGGGTCGGCCGTGTACTCCACACAGACGGTGACGGGCGCGTTCGCCGGCAGGGGCCTCGCCGGCGTGATCCGCAGCTTCTCGTCCGCCTGCTCGTAGGTGGCCGTGCGGCCGGCGACACGGACGGCGCGTATGTCCAGGCCGAGGGCGTCGAGGGAGAGGCGGGTCAGGGCCTGGGTGGTCCGGATCCGCAGGGTCGCCTTGCCGTCGACGAGCCGGGTCGTCGCGTCGTAGGCGAGGTCGAGGTGGTACGCCGCGACGCGGTAGCCGTCGTTGCCGAGACTCGGGAAGACGGGGTCGCCGAGGGTCTCCGGGCCCGGGGTACCGGTCTTCTTCGGCGCCGCGTGTGCCGAGGGTGCCGTGGCCAGGGCCGCGGCCGTGCCGATGAGAACGGCCGCCGGGGCCGTCACTCGGGTGCGATATCTCATGGTCCGCTTTCGCTCTGGCGGCCGACGGGTCAGGTCCGGCCGCCGCATCCAGTGGGCGATCGTGGGCGATCACTCTCCATGACCACATGATCGGACCAGTCGGTTGCCTGGAAGCGAATATTTCTCACAGGACCGCACGACTGTACGGACCCCTGTCGAGACGAGGGCGGTCAGGAGATATCTTGATGTCGAGCAATGTTGCAGACGTGGAGCGGAGCACCCGGTGACTGACTCGACCATCATCTATACGCACACTGACGAGGCCCCGGCCCTGGCGACGTATTCCTTCCTGCCGGTGGTCCAGGCGTACGCCTCGCAGGCGGGTGTCGCCGTCGAAACCCGCGACATCTCCCTGGCCGGGCGCATCATCGCGCTGTTCCCGGAGTACCTGGAGGAGGGGCAGCGCATTCCGGACGCCCTCGCGGAGCTCGGCGAGCTGGCCAAGACGCCCGCGGCCAACATCATCAAGCTGCCGAACATCTCGGCGTCCATTCCGCAGCTCAAGGCCGCGATCGCCGAGCTGCAGAGCCAGGGCTACGCACTGCCGGCCTACCCGGACGACCCGAAGACAGACGAGGAGCGGGACATCCAGGCCCGCTACGACAAGGTCAAGGGCTCCGCGGTCAACCCGGTCCTGCGTGAGGGCAACTCCGACCGCCGCGCCCCCGCGTCGGTCAAGAACTACGCCAAGAACCACCCGCACCGCATGGGCGCCTGGACCTCCGAGTCCAAGACGAACGTGGCGACCATGGGCGTCGACGACTTCCGCTCCACCGAGAAGTCCGCGGTCGTCGCCGAGGACGGCGTCCTGCGCATCGAGCTCGTCGGCGACGACGGCACGACCACGGTGCTGCGCGAGTCCGTACCCGTCCTCAAGGACGAGGTCGTCGACGCCTCCGTCATGCACGTCGCGCCGCTGCGCGAGTTCCTCACCGCGCAGATCGCCAAGGCCAAGGCCGAGGGCGTCCTCTTCTCCGTGCACCTCAAGGCCACGATGATGAAGGTCTCCGACCCGATCATCTTCGGTCACGTCGTGCGCGCCTTCTTCCCCAAGACCTTCGCGCAGTACGGCGAGACGCTCGCCAAGGCGGGCCTGACCCCGAACGACGGTCTGGGCGGCATCTACAAGGGCCTGGAGGGCCTGCCGGAGGGCGCCGAGATCAAGGCCTCCTTCGACGCCGAGCTCGCCGAGGGCCCCGAGCTGGCCATGGTCGACTCCGACAAGGGCATCTCCAACCTGCACGTGCCGTCCGACGTGATCGTCGACGCCTCGATGCCGGCCATGATCCGCACCTCCGGCCACATGTGGGGCCCGGACGGCCAGGAGGCCGACACCCTCGCGGTCCTGCCGGACAGCAGCTACTCCGGCGTGTACCAGGCCGTGATCGACGACTGCCGCGCCAACGGCGCCTACGACCCGTCGACGATGGGCTCGGTCCCGAACGTCGGCCTCATGGCGCAGAAGGCCGAGGAGTACGGCAGCCACGACAAGACCTTCGAGATCCCGACCACCGGCACGGTCCGCCTCGTCGACCAGGCCGGCGACGTCGTGATCGAGCAGGCCGTCTCCGCCGGTGACATCTTCCGCGCCTGCCAGACCAAGGACGCCCCGATCCGGGACTGGGTGAAGCTGGCCGTCACCCGCGCCCGCGCCACCGGCAACCCGGCGGTGTTCTGGCTGGACGAGACCCGCGCCCACGACGCCAACCTGATCGCCAAGGTCAAGGCGTACCTGACGGAGCACGACACCGAGGGCCTGGACATCCGGATCCTGAACCCGGTCGAGGCGACCAAGCTGTCGGTGGAGCGCATCCGCCGCGGCGAGGACACCATCTCGGTCACCGGCAACGTGCTGCGCGACTACCTCACCGACCTGTTCCCGATCCTGGAGCTCGGCACCAGCGCCAAGATGCTGTCGGTCGTCCCGCTGATGGCGGGCGGCGGCCTGTTCGAGACGGGCGCCGGCGGCTCCGCACCGAAGCACGTCCAGCAGCTGGTCAAGGAGAACTACCTGCGCTGGGACTCCCTCGGCGAGTTCTTCGCGCTGGTCCCGTCCCTGGAGCATTGCGCGACGGCCACCGGCAACTCCCGCGCCAAGGTCCTCGCCGACACCCTCGACCGCGCCACGGCGACCTTCCTCAACGAGGACAAGTCCCCGACCCGTCGCGTCGGCGGTATCGACAACCGCGGCAGCCACTTCTTCCTGTCCCTGTACTGGGCGCAGGAGCTGGCACGGCAGACCGACGACGCGGACCTGGCCAAGGCCTTCGCCGCGCTCGCCGAGACGCTCGCCACGAACGAGCAGAAGATCATCGACGAGCTGAACGCCGTCCAGGGCAAGCCGGCCGACATCGGCGGCTACTACCAGCCCGACCCGGCCAAGGCCGCCGCGGTCATGCGCCCCTCGACCACGTGGAACGAGGCGCTCGCGTCCCTGAGCTGACGCACCGGCCTCCGCGAGGCCCCGCGTGACTCCGCCCCGACCGGCAGCCGCCCGGCCGGGGCGGAGCCGTCTGTCACCAGTCCCGGGTGGCGATCAGCTCCTCCACGTCCGCGTCCGTGAAGCCGTAGGCCTGCGCCACGAACCAGAAGCCCTCGGCTATCTCCTCGCGCGCCACGGTCTCGATGTCGCTGTCGGCCTCCTCGAAGTCGGCCTGCAGGTCGTTGAACTCTCCCGTGGCGGCCTGGGTCAGGACGTACAACGCCGCCAGGCCCTCGGGCCGCTCGGTCTCGATGCGCTCGCACAACCGCAGCAGGATCTCCTTGCCCTTGTCCAGCACGTGGTCCGGGTAGTAGTCGTCCCTGTACAGCACTTTGAGAAACGGATGTGCGGTCACCTGCTGGTTGCTGACGGGCACGCTGCTCCCCCGCCCTTCCTCGACGTTGTGATGTGGCACCTTGATCGTGCACCACGCCACTGACAACGCGCCCCGGGAGCAGCCTCGTGACCTCTGCCGCACCGTCCTTCGAGCTGCTGCCCGGTGCGGCGGGCTCCCCGGTGATCCTGCATGTGCCGCACTCGGCGCGGGAGATGCCGCCGGAGGTACGGGCGGGGATCGTGCTGGACGACGCGGGGCTGGAGCGGGAGCTCGACCACATCACCGACGCGCACACCGCCCGGATCGCCGCGGAGGCCTCCGCGCTGTCCCCGGTCGCTCCCTGGCGTTTCGTCAACCGGCTCTCCCGGCTGGTCGTGGACCCTGAACGGTTCCCGGACGAGCGGGAGGAGATGCTCGCCGTCGGGATGGGCGCCGTGTACACGCGGACCACGCACCGGGAACCGCTGCGGCCCGCCGACACCGACCCGGAGCCGTTGATCGCGCGGTACTTCCGCCCGTACGCGCGGGCGATGACCAACGCCGTGGCCGAGCGGCTCGCCGCGACCGGGCGGGCCGTGATCATCGACGTGCACTCGTATCCCACCGAGCCGCTGCCCTACGAGCTGCACGGCGAGGGTCGGCGACCGCCGGTCTGTCTGGGCACCGACCCCTTCCACACGCCGCCCGGCCTGCTCGCCGCGGCACGGGAGGCGTTCGCGGGGTGCGGGGAGATCGGGCTCGACAGTCCGTTCGGCGGTGCGTACGTCCCGCTGGAGTTCTACGGGACCGAGCCCCGGGTGAGTGCGCTGATGGTCGAGATCCGCCGGGACACCTACATGAGCGAGCCGGGCGGCCCCGCCGGACCCGGACTGGCCCCGCTCGCGTCGGCGCTGGCGAGCCTCGTCGACGCGCTGTCCGGCTAGCCGGACCGGCCCTGCCCGGGCCGGGCTCCCCACCCGCGACCTCTCGCCTTCGGCAACGGGCCCGCGAGCGGCGCTGCGCCTCGCCGAATTGACGAGGGCCGTGGCGCCGAGCTGCTGCGGGGCCGCCGCACGGCCGACGCCCCCGGCCCCGCCCCGCGCCCACGCCGCCCTCAGGCACACAGACCAAACTCCAGACCGGCACGATGCCCCACCGGGCGCCCCGGCCGCGCCTCACGGCCCACGCCCCCGGCCCCGCCCCGCCGACCGCACCCACGCCGCCCTCAGGCACACAGACCAAACTCCAGACCGGCACGATGCCCCACCGGGCGCCCCGGCCGCGCCTCACGGCCCACGCCCCCGGCCCCGCCCCGCCGACCGCACCCACCCCGCACCCGCGCCGCCCTCAGGCGCACAGACCGAGGTCGTGGCCGGCACGATGCCCGACCGGCTGCCCCGGCCGCGGCTCGCGGGCCCCGCCCATGTCGGCCGGGGGACCGGTGTCCACCACGGTCAGGGGCCGGCCGTGGCCCGTCGGCCGCTGGGAGTCGATGAGCGCCGGCCCGGGAAGGAACCGCCGGTGCCGAGCAGGTCCTTGGGCACCGCAAGGCGAAGGGCCGCGGACCGCGGGCCCCGCCCGTCACGTGGTGCGGCGGGACCGCCGGGTCAGGCCCGCAGCCACTCCGTGACCACCACCTCCCCGCCGGCCCGCAACCGCAGCGCGAAGGGGCCGGTGGGGGGCACGTCGGACGTGAAGCGCCCCATGTCGTCGGCGACGAGCGCGGCACCGGCCCGGGGGCCGCTGAGCACCTCGATGCTGGCCGGCTGCGGAGGCAGCACCTGCCCCATCAGTCCTTGCGGGGTCACCTCCACGTCCACGGTCACGTCACCGGTGTGGAAGGTGAGCATTCGCGGCGGGTCCGCCGCTCCTCTGACCGGGATCGCGTCGACCAGCGAGTCGAAGGTCAGCTCGGCGAGCCGGGCGTCGAGGTCGTGCAGCGCGTACGCCTCCACGGCGATCTGCCGCAGCTCGGCGGGCACCGGGTCCAGGATGCCGGCGGCCAGACGCAGATCGTCCAGGAGGCCGGTGTCGAATCCCGCGGGGTCGGCCGCGTCGTCGAACTCCTCGTCGCCGATGCCTTCGTCGGCGAAGGAGTCATCATTCAGGTCGTACATGTCACTCATGTCGCTCACAACGCTCCCCGTGCGTCGAGTCGGGCCCGCAGGCGGCGCAGACAGCGCTGGCGCAGCGGCCCGATGCTGCCCACCGCGATACCCAGGGCGGCGGACACCTCCTGGTAGCTCGGCGGCGGCGAGGCCATCAGCACCCGCAGCAACTGCCTGCACCGGTCGCCCAGTTCCTCGAACTCCTGCCACACCCGGCGGATCCGCTCGGTCTCGGCCGCGGCCTCCTCCGAGTCGAGGAAGGACTGCTCGGGCGTCCGGTCCTCGCTGACCCGGTCCAGGACCTGCGGGTCGTCCGTCGGCATCAGCCGTCTCAAGCTCTTGAGCACCTTCAGGCACTCGTGCCGCGCGGTGCTGGCCAGCCAGGAGCCCGCCTTCTCGGGTTCGCGGATCCGGCCCAGGTGCTGGGCGAAACGGAACCACACGGTCTGGTACACCTCGTGCGCGTCGGCGTCGGACAGCCGGTGTGCGCGCACCACGGACCACACCAGTGGGCTCAGCCCTTCCACCAGCGCCTTCCAGGCCGCCGCGTCACCGTCGACGGCGGACTGGACGAGCACGCCGACATCTGCACGGTCCACGGCCCCACCCCTCGTGTACGGCAAGTCATCGTACGCCGTGGAGTGGGCGGTTCCGGCCGTCATGCGCCCGCCGAGGGCTGCGCGACCGGGACCGGGCGCCAGGTGGCCGGCCGCAGCGCCGGGACGTGCGCCCCGCGCACTTCCGCGAACTCGGTGTTCGCGGTGAGCACTTGCTGCCGGGCGGCGCGCGGGTCGGTCTCCTTGTGCGCGGTCATGTGGGCCGCGACCAGGCCCGCGACGACCGGGGTGGCGAAGGAGGTGCCGCTCCAGTGCGCGAACCCCTCGAACATCACCTGGTCGGGCGTGACGGTGTCGCCCTCCTCGCTCAGCACACCGGCGTGCTGCGGCGACTGGCAGGTGCAGGCGTAGGTGAAGCCGTAGCGGCAGGCGTCGTACGTGGAGTGCTGGTACAGGTACGGGACGGGTGCGTCGAAGCCGGTGAGGGCACTGGTGAGGCGCTCGCCGGGGGCGTAGGCGTCGACCCAGGGGCCGTGGTTGCTGAAGCAGGCGCCGTACTCGCCGTCGCCGCGCAGCGCGCCGACCGACAGGACGACGCCCTGGTAGTCGGGCAGCGAGGCGTAGGCGGCGGGCCAGAAGGGCGTGGCGCTAGCGTTGTTGCCGGCCGCCGCGACCAGCAGGGTGCGCTGCTGCCGGAGTTCCTCCATGAAGGCGTCCATGCCGAGCAGTCCGTCGGTGCGGCCGTTGGAGGTGCCCGCGGAGAGACTGATGACGTCGGGCCAGCCGTGCCGGTCGACGGCGTCGAAGAGCCGCTCGCCGAACTCCGACTCCAGGATGGCGCCGGCGTCGTTCAGGGTGCTCAGCACGGTGACGTCCGTGTTGGGCGCCACGGCCGCGACGAGCCCGGCGATGAAGGTGCCGTGGCCGACGTACTGCAGCAGGTTGCCCGCGCTGTCGGTCTCGGTGCCGTGCAGATCGCCCTGGACGTGCGCCAGCAGGGGCAGGGCCGCGTAGTCGTGCGTGAGGCCGTTGTCGATGACGAGGACGCCGACGGCGGTGTCCGGGTCGTGACCGGCCTCGGCCGGGGCCGGGTTGGTGCCCTGGGCGCGCGGGGCGGGCACGGGTTCGTCGCCGGGGCAGGAGTTGACGGCGATCGACACCACGTGGTTACGGCTGACCAGGCGGCGACCGGTGCGTCCCTCGGGCTCGCGCAGCGCGCGCAGGGCGTGGGCGACGGCCTGGTCGGCGCTTCGGCCGCCTTGGCCGGGGTCGCCGACCCGGATACGGGTGATGCCCGAGCGGTTGGTCTGAGGGCTCGCCCGTCGCACGTGGTCGGGGGTCAGGTCGGGCGCCGCGGTGAAGTGGCTGCGCACGCTGTCCTCGACGAGCCGCGCCTCCTCGCCGTCGCGGGCGAGCACGACTCCCTTCTCGTAGATGAACTCCGCGGCGTCGTCGGGCCCGAGGGCGAGGGGGACGCTGGGCATGGAGCGCTGGATCTGGTCGAACTGCTCGTGGAAACGCTGTGGTGCCATGGCATGTCCTCCGGTTGAGGCGGCGGTCGTCAGTCAGAGCCGCCAGGACGGCGATTGATACAGCGACAACCTGGTGTGGCGTGCGACCGCGGCCACTACCATCCATGGAGTGACAGCGGGAAGCGACTCGGTTCTCGAACTGCTGCCGATGGTGTTCGCCGCACCGAACGAGGCGCTGGCGCGGGCAGAGGCGGTGCTCGACTCCGATCCGTCTCCGTGGTGTGCCTCCGTCGCCCACCAGGTGATCGGCATCTGGCAGCGGGACTGGGGGGATCTCAGGATCGCGTTGCAGCACCTGCGTCGCGCCCGCGATCTGGCGGCGCGCGCGGAGTCGGCCGACCGGGAGGCGGACGTCCTGGCCGCCCTCGGTGTGGCGCTGGTGCACGCGGGCCGCACCCGGGAGGGCCTGAAGGCGCTGGAGCGCGGTGTCGAGGTGAGCAGCGGGCACACCCGCGCGCGGGTGCTGTTCCGGCGGGCCTACGCCTCGTGGGTGCTGGGGCATCACCGGCAGGCGCTGGACGACGTACGCCGGTCGGTTCCCGTGCTGCGGCAGGCGGACGACGTCATCTGGACGGCGCGCGCGCTGACGCTGCGCGCGACCGTTCATCTGGCGCTCGGCGCGGTGGACCGCGCCGACGCCGACTTCACCGCCGCCGAGGCGCTGTGGGACACCACCGGCCAGGAGCACGACAAGGCGGACGCGGTGGAGAGCCGGGGTCTTGCCGCCTACCGGTCGGGGGACATCCCGGTGGCGCTGCGGCTGCTCGACGAGGCCGAGGAACGGTACGCCAAGCTCGGCACGCCGACGTTCATGCTCAACATCCGCCGCTGCGAGGTCCTGATGGCCGCCGGGCTCGCCCCTGAGGCGCTGGGCGAGGCGGACGCGGCGATCGCCGTCCTCGACTCCATCGGCGGGCAGTCCACGCGCAAGGCGGAGCTGCTGCTGGCCGCCGCCCGGGCCGCCCGGCTGGCGGGTGATCCGCACACGGCGATCGCGCGCGCGGACATGGCCGTACGGCTGTTCGCGGGGCAGCGGCGCACCTGGTGGGAGACGCACGCCCGGCTGGTGCTGATCGAGGCGCGGGTCGCCTCCGGGCGGCGCTCGGGGCGGATGGTCGCGGACGCCGCCGCGGTGGCCGACCGACTGGCCTCCTTCGGCGCGCCTGCCGCGCCCGAGGCCTCACTGCTGGCCGGGCGGATCGCCCTCGCCCTGGGCTGGACGGCGGACGCCGAACGGCATTTGACGGTCGCCGCCCGCAGCCGGCACAGCGGGCCGCCGCTGGCCCGGATGACGGGCTGGGCGGCGCAGGCGCTGCGGGCCAGGGCCGCCGGTTCCGGCCGGGGTGTCCTGGAGGCCTGCCGACGCGGTCTCGACGTGCTGGACGATCACCGGATGACGCTCGGCGCCTCGGAGCTGCGGGCCCGGGCCACGGCGCAGGGCGCGGAACTCGCCGCGCTGGCCCAGCGGGCCAGTCTCGACTCGGGCGGCCCGCGGCGGCTGCTGGTGTGGAGCGAGCGCTGGCGTGCCACCGTCCTGTCGGCACCGCCGACCCGGCCCCCGGCCGACCCCGCCCTGCTCAGCGGGCTCACCGCGTTCCGGGAGATCGCCGCCCGCGCCGAGGCCGCCCGGATGGAGGGCCGTCCGGTGCCGGTGCTGGAGCGCGACCAGCGGCGGCTGGAGCGGGAGATCCGCTCCCGGACCCTGCACATTCGCGGGGAGGCGCCCGGCGACGGCGACCGGTTCGCCCCCGCCCGGCTGCTGGAACGCCTGGGGGACGACGTCCGGCTGGTGGAGTTGGCGGTGCTCGACGGTCGGGTGCAGGTGCTGCTGTGCGGGCGGGGGCGGGTGCGGCGGTTCGAGGCCGGGTTGCTGGCCGAGGCGGAGACCGAGGCGGAGCATGTGCAGGCCGGGTTGCGGCGGTTGGCCCATCCGGGGGCGCAGGCGCGGCTTCCGGTGGTGGAGGCCGCGGGACGCCGGCTGGAGGAGCTGCTGTTCGGTCCGGCGGCGGCGCATCTGGGCGGCGGACCGCTCGTGGTGGTGCCGCCGGGGCGGCTGCACCGGGTGCCGTGGGCGCTGCTGCCCTCCCTGCGGGAGCGGGTGTTCAGCGTGTCGCCGTCGGCGAGCAGCTGGCTGCGCGCCCTGGAGACGGCGCCGCCGCCGGGCGGACGGCAGGTGCTGGTGCGGGGCCCCGGCCTGGCGACCGGGGGCGCGGAGGTGCCCGAACTGGCCGGCCGGTACGGCGGATCGACCGTGCTGGAGGACGAGGACGCGTGTGTCCCCCGGGTGTTGGAGGAGCTCGACGGGTCGGCGCTGGCGCACATCGCCGCACACGGCACGTTCCGCGCGGACAGCCCCCTGTTCTCGTCGCTGGGGATGGCCGACGGCCCGCTGATCGTCCATGACTTCGAACGTCTGGACCGCAGCCCGTACCGGATCATCCTGTCCTGCTGCGACACCGCCCGGTTCGCGTCCGTCGGCGCCGACGAACTGCTCGGACTGGTCACCGCGCTGTTGCCGCTGGGCACGGCGGGGGTGGTGGCGTGCAGCGCGCCCGTCAACGACGCCGCGGTGGTGCCCCTGATGCTCGCCCTGCACAAGGGGCTCGACGCCGGCCTGTCGCTGGCCGAGGCACTGCGTGACGCCCGCGCCGCGCTGCCGGGCGACGCGACCCACCAGGCGACGGGGTGGGCGTTCTCGGCGTTCGGGGCGGCCTGACCCGCGGCGCGCCCCGTGGCGGTGTGTGGCGGCCTGACCCCACCCCCGATCACGGAGGTCAGACCGCCGGTCCGGTGGGCGGCTCAGGCCGGTTGTGCCTCCGGCGGTTCGACGAGCCACGGCAGCGCGCCGCGGTCGCTCGCGCCGAGGCGGGCGTACGCGCTGTAGAGGTGATTTCCGACCGTGCGGACGGACAGGGTGAGTTTCTCCGCGATCTGCCGGTTGCTCAGGCCGGCCGCCGCGAGCGTGACGATCTGCCGCTGGCGTGCGGTGAGTTCGCCGAGGACCAGCCCGGACAGCGCGGGGGTGCGGGCGCCCTGGCAGCGGCGGGCCAGCGCTACGGCGCGGGTACGTGAGGTGCGGGCGGCCCGCGGGTCGCGGTGCGCCCGGACGGCCTGGGCGTGCGCCTCGGCGGCGAACAGCAGGAAGCCCCGCTCCTCCAGCCGTACGGCAGCCCGGTCCAGGGCCGGTCCGTCGCCGCGGGCGAGCGCTTCGGCGTGGGCGGCGAACACGCCGGTCAACCTGCCGGCGGCGGTCTCGGGCACGCCGAGACGGACGGCGTCGTACGGATCGTCCGTGGCCGCCGCCACGGTGTCCAGGTCACCGCGGGCGGCCGCCTGCCGGACCGTCGCCACACCGACGACGGTCTCGAGGGCCGTCTCGCCCGACTGGGCGGCGGCCAGGGCGAGTTCCACGCGGCATGTCCGGTCCCCGGGAGTCCCCCTCAGGCCCTCCCCCGCCCAGGCCGCCGCCTCGCGCAGTTCTCCCCGCAGCCGCGAGAACCGCGCCCGGACGGCCGCGTATCCGGCGGGCACCACAGCGCCCTCGTCCAGCAGCCACTCCCCCACCGGTGCCGCGATCACCCGTACGTCCGCCCGCTCGATCCGCCTGGTCAGCGCGGCCGACTCGGCGGTCAGCGCGGCCGTGCAGCTGTCCGGCGTGCGGGCCAGCCGTCGGGAGCGCAGCCGTCCGGCCGCGGCGCGCAGTACCGGGCCGTGCAGGGGGTGGGCGAGGCGGGCGCCACCGTGGTCGTCGACGTGGACCAGGCCGTCGGCCTCCAGGTGTTCGAGGGTGCGCAGGTCGAGGTCGTCGATGGTGAGCGGGAGGGGTTCGGCGAAGGCCAGCCGTTCGAGTGTTTCGCGCTCCGCGGGGCCCGTGCGGTCGAGGAGGTGTGTGGTGCGTTCGCGGACGGTCGCCGTGATCGGCACCGGGCCGCGCCAGGCCCGGGCGCCGTCGGTCCCCGGGAGGGGAGCGAGCAGCTCGCGCACGGCACCCACCAGGTCGCGCAGCAGCCGCAGGTCGCCCTGGCACAGGCGGTGCAGGCGGTTGACGGTGAGCGGCTCGAGGCCGTCACCGGCGCCCGCCGCGAGCAGGTGGGCCGTCTCCTGACGGGACAGGGGTTCCAGGGCGAGGCGCGGCAGCAGCTCCCCGGTCCACAGCCGCGAGATCGCGCCGGGCACCGGGGCGCCCTCGGTGGCGACGACCAGGAGGCGGGTGCGTCCGTGCACGGCCAGCTGGTGGACCAGGGCGGCCGAGGCGTCGTCGAGCAGGTGGGCGTCGTCGACCAGCAACACCCGGGTGTCGGAAAGGAGTTGCACGGCACCGTGCAGGGAGACGGGCTCGGGGAGCAGGTGCGCGAACGCGGCGAAGGGGATCCGCCGGGTCTCGGGCGTCCCGGCGACCCTGGCGCAGTCGGTGCCGCGCACGGCCTCCGTGGCGAGGCGCGTCTTGCCGCTGCCCGTCGGCCCGGTCACCACGATGCCCTGGCGGGCGACGGACAGGGCCCGGCGGACCAGTTCGAGTTCGTCCTCCCGGCCGGTGAACGGCCAGGGCAGCTCCAGCGTCGTCGCGTCCCGTTCGAAAATCGTCACGGCAACAAGAGCCGCCATACTCACGCCTGATACAGGGGGACTTGAGTAGCCCGCGACTCAGGCGCCCCGGGGCGGTGCCCGGCAGTCTGGTCGCCATGACCGCACGCTACTGCTCACTCGCGCAGCAGCCCGCCCCGGCGTTCGCGCCGGGACTGGCCGCCGAGCGGCACAGTGCGCTCATCGCCGGCAGCCGGATGTGGGCCAACCACACCGTGCTGCACTACTACTTCTTCGACGACGACACCGACGGATCCGTCATTCCCGTACCGGGATCCGGTGCGACCGGGCGGGTGCCGTGGGCCGGCTGCAAGGAGCAGCAGGACGTCGTACGCGAGTGCTTCCAGGAGTGGCGCGACCTCGGTATCGGAGTGTCGTTCGCCGAGGTCGGCGACCGCTCGGAGGCCGAACTGCGGATCGGGTTCCAGCTCGGCGACGGCTCGTGGTCCACCGTCGGCACGGACGCGCTCCAGGTCGGCCTGAACGAACGCACCATGAACTTCGGCTGGGACCTGACCGCGCCCGGGGAGCGCGGCACGGCCCTGCACGAGATCGGTCACGGGCTCGGCATGCTGCACGAGCACCAGAGCCCGTTCGCCGGGATCCACTGGGACGACGAGGCCGTCTACGCCGATCTGGCGGGCCCGCCGAACTTCTGGAGCCGGGACCGCACGTTCTTCAACATCCTGCGCAAGCTGGACCCGCGGGAGGTGAACGGCTCCGTGTGGGACCCGCAGTCGATCATGGAGTATCCCTTCGAGGCGGGTCTGATCCTGGAGCCGGAGCAGTACCGCGGGGGTCTCGACCCGCCCGGCACGCTCTCCGCCGCCGACAAGGAGTACGTCCTGCGCTGGTATCCGCCGGGCGAGGCCCGGCGGGCGCCCGCGCTGGTGCCCTTCCGTTCCGTGCCGCTCGGTCTCGGCCCGGGCGAACAGGCCGACTTCGCCGTCGAGCCGCCGGAGACCCGCGAGTACACCGTGGGCACCTTCGGCGACAGCGACGCCGTGGTGGTGCTCTTCGAGGAGCGGGACGGCGAGCCCCGCTACCTCGCCGGCGAGGACGACGGGGGCACCGCGCGCAACGCCACGATCAAGGCCCGTCTCGTGAAGGGCCGCCGCTACTTCGTCCGTGTGCGCCTGTACTCCAGCTGGGGTTCGGGGGAAACAGCGGTCATGTGCTGGTGACAGCACATGCGGGCCGCACGGGCGATGCTGGGCCACTGTCCGGCGCCGGGGGAGCGGTCGGGGGCACGTCACCTTCGGGGGAGGGTGACGTGCCCCCGACCCATTCGTCGAGGGGGAGAGCGACGGCGAGGACATCGCCGCTCTCGCGGACGCCTTCGCCGCCGCGCTGGAGCCGGCGAACGGCTGGTACGCCGACTTCACCGTCGGCGACGAGCGCGTGGTCGTCTTCGCCGGGAAGATCTTCCGCCACCGGCGCGGCGACGGGGCGGGCCGCGCCGAAGCGATCGCGTACGGCCGCTCGGTGGGCACTCCCGAGCATCAGCTCGACCGGGGGGAGTGACCCCGCCGGTGTTCAGGACGCCACGCGCTGCTCGCCCCCTGTCGCGTCCGGGTGGGCGAGGCCGAGGTGGTCGCGCAGGGTCGGGCCCTCGTACTCGGTGCGGAACACGCCCTGTTCCTGGAGCAGGGGGACGACCTGGTCGGCGAAGGCGTCGAGGCCGGTCGGGGTGGTGTGCGGGACGAGGATGAAGCCGTCGGCCGCGTCGGACTGGACGAAGTCGTTGATGGTCCTGGCCACGGTGGCCGGGGAGCCGACGAAGTTCTGGCGGTTGCCGGTCTCGATGACCAGGTCCCGGATCGACCAGTCGTTGGCGGCGGCGAGCTCGCGCCACTCGCGCGCGGTGGCCAGCGGGTCGCGGTACATGCGCACCTGGGCCCGGCCGCGGGCGATGTGGTGCTCGCCGGGGTCCGGGTCGATGCCGGGGAGCGGGCCGTCCGGGTCGTACGAGGACAGGTCCCGGTTCCAGACGAACTCCAGGTGCTTGAGGGCGGTGGCGCCGCTGACCTGCCGGCGGCGGACGTCCTTGGCGGTCTCCTCGGCCTCGGCGTCGGTGTCGCCGAGGACGAAGCTCGCGGCGGGCAGGATCTTGAGTTGGTCGGGCCGGCGGCCGTACTTGGCGAGGCGGTTCTTGACGTCCGTGTAGAAGGCCCGGCCCGCGTCGAGGGTGGCGTACCGGCTGAAGATCGCGTCGGCGCCGGCGGCGGCGAACTCGCGGCCCTCCTCGGAGTCGCCGGCCTGGAAGACGACCGGGCGGCCCTGCGGGGAGCGGGGCACGTTGAACTGCCCGTGGATGTCGAAGTGTTGCCCGGTGTGGACGAAGGAGCCGGCCTTGGCGTCACGCAGGAAGGTGCCGGTGCTCTGGTCGGCGAGGATCTCGTCGCCGTGCCAGGAGTCGAAGAGCTCGTTCGCGGTGGCCAGGAACTCCTTGGCGCGGGAGTAGCGCTCGTCCTGCGGGAGGAAGCCGCCGCGGCGGAAGTTCTCGCCGGTGAAGGCGTCCCACGAGGTGACGACGTTCCAGGCGGAGCGGCCGCCGGAGAGGTGGTCGAGGCTGGCGAACTGGCGGGCGACCTCGTAGGGCTCGTTGAAGGTGGAGTTGATCGTGCCGGTCAGGCCCAGGTGCTCGGTGACGGCGGCGAGCGCGGCGAGGACGGTGAAGGTGTCGGGGCGGCCGACCACGTCCAGGTCGTAGATCTTTCCGCCCTGTTCGCGCAGCCTGAGTCCTTCGGCGAGGAACAGGAAGTCGAACTTGGCGCGCTCGGCGGTCCGCGCGAAGTGGGCGAAGGAGCTGAACTCGATGTGGCTGCCGGCTTCGGGGTCGCTCCAGACGGTGGTGTTGTTGACGCCGGGGAAATGGGCGGCCAGATGGATCTGCTTCAGGGGCTTGCTCATGGTCTGGGGTCCTTCCGGCTCAGGCGGCGGCGTAGCGGTTGGCGGGCCGGGCAAGGCCCAGCAGGCCGCGCAGGGTGTCGGCCTCGTAGGCGCGGCGGAAGGCGTCGCGACGCTGGAGTTCGGGGACCAGACCGCGGGTGATCGCCGGGAGGTCGTGGCCGAGGACTGCCGGGCGGAGCCGGAAGCCGGTGAGACCGGCCGACGCCAGCTCCTGCAGCAGGTCGGCGAGTTGGGAGGGGGATCCGGTGAAGATGCGGGCGTCGCTGGTGTACTGCTCCCCTGCCGACGCGTCGAGACGGTCCCGGCGGGCCGCTGCCTCGGCCGGGTCGTCGTCGAGGAAGACCACCAGGTCCCCGAAGACGTGCAGGGGCTCGTCGGCGCGGCCGGCCGTCTCCTGCTCGGCGCGGATCTCGGCGACGATCGCACGGGCCTGGTCGGTGTCGTGCGGGGTGACGAAGCCGACGTCGGCCGCGCGGGCCACCAGCCGGTACGGGACGGTGTCGTGCGCGAGGGCACTGACCAGCGGCTGGCCCTGCGGCGGGCGGGGCGTGATGGAGGGCCCCTTGACGCTGAAGTGCCTGCCCTCGAAGTCGATGTAGTGGAGCTTGTCGCGGTCGACGAAGCGGCCGGTGGCGACGTCCCGGATCTCCGCGTCGTCCTCCCAGCTGTCCCAGAGGCGGCGCACGACCTCCACGTGGTCGGCGGCCTCGTCGAAGAGGTCGGCCACCAGGTCCCGGGTGTCCGGGCTGTCGTAGGCCTCGATGCGGGGGATGGTGCGGCGGCCGAAGTGCGCGGCCTCGTTCGGGCGGGCGGTGATCTGCACCCTGACTCCGGCGCGGCCACCGCTCACGTAGTCGAGGGTGGCGATCGCCTTGGAGAGGTGGAACGGCTCCGTGTGGGTGACCACCGCGGTCGGGACCAGTCCGATGTGCCGGGACAGCGGGGCGACGCGCGCCGCGATCAGGACGGCGTCCAGACGGCCGCGGACCTGGTCGGTGCGCTCGTCCGGTTCGAGGAAGTGGGAGGACTGCGGGCCGAGACCGTCCTCGATGGTCACGAAGTCGAGCAGGCCACGTTCCGCCTCGGCGACCAGGTCGGCCCAGTATCCGGCGGTGAACAGGTCGCGGGGGCGGGCCGCCGGCTCGCGCCAGGAGACCGGATGCCAGCCGGTGCCGTCCAGCGCGACGGCAAGGTGCAGGGGGACAGAGGGAGATGGGGACACGGGTGGGTGCCTTCCTGGAGGTCCGTACAAGATCACCGGCCCGCACACAGGGGGGCACGGCGGCTGGGCGACGGGTCAGGAGCAACAGAGCGCGCCGGCCACGCGCTGGAGATCGATGTGGGGCCGGGAGTGGAGATGGACGGCGTGGAGTGTGCGCGTCACGGCCGTCACCTCCTTCGTCCGGGCGCGAGAGGGCGCCTCGCGGATCTCGTCGTGCGTCACAACGCCCCGGCCTCGCGGGATGTTCCTGGACTGCGCACCAGGAGGATGGGCGAGCGGCGGCGCAGGGTGAAGCCGATCGACTCGTACAGCCGGATGGCTGGGGTGTTGTCCGCGGCGGCGTGCAGGAACGGGGTGTCGCCGCGTTCGCGGATGCCCGCGGCGACCGCGCGCACCAGCCGGGTGGCCAGGCCCCGGCCGCGGTGTCGCGGGTCGGTGCAGACCGCGCTGATCTCCGTCCAGCCGGGCGGTCGAATCCTTTCGCCGGCCATGGCGATCAGTCGCCCCCGCTCCCGGATGCCGAGGTAGGTGCCGAGCGCGACCGTCCGCTTCAGGAACGGGCCCGGCCTGGTGCGGGCGACGAGGTCCAGGATCTCGGGGACGTCGTCGGGCCCGAGCGGTACCGCCTCGGGGGCGGGCTCGGCCCGCAGCGCGGTGTCGACGAGCTGGACACCCACCCCGCCGCCGACCACCTCCCAGGCGGCGGGCACCTTCTCGACCGGTTTGATCCGTACGACGGTCCCGGCACCGACGAGCGTGTGCAGGTCGGCCCAGGCGGCGGGGTCCTCGGGGTCGGCGAGGGCGGCGAAGTCGTAGACGTCGGCCGGGTAGCGGGCGGCTCGGCCGACGCGCTCGGCGAGGTGGGCGTGCGGGCCGTCGAGCGACGCCCACACGGCGTTGTCGAGGACGGGGGCGTCGGGTGCGGACAGGGCCGCGCCCCCGCGGAGGACGGTCGGACGGGGCACGGAGACGGTGTCCCTTCTTGGTGTGATCGGCATGTGTCGCAGGCCGCGTGACGATCGATCAGGAGTTGGTCAGCGGGAGGCCGGGCGGGTTGACCTCGGACTTGGTGACGGCCTCGTTGGAGAGGTTCCAGGCGGCGAGCCACTTGGCGTACTGGCCGTTCTCGATCAGGTGGTTGATGGCGTCGGCGAGTGGCTTGGCGAGGCCGCTGTCCTTCTTCGCCGTCGCGGCGATCAGGCCCTGGAGTGTCTCGCCGGCGCCGGAGAACTGGCCCGCGATGCGGGTGGCCTGGGGCGTGCCGGCGGTCTTCGCCGCGTGGTAGGCGAGGTTCGGGTTGGGGCCGAAGTAGGCGTCGATCTTGCCGCTGTTCAGCGCCAGATAGATGCTGTTGCTCTCCTGGAAGTACTTGACGGTGAGCTTCTTGCCCTCCTTGGCCAGCTTCGCCTTCCACTCCAGGAGGAGCTTCTCCTGGTTGGTGCCGTTGCCGACGGAGACCGTCTTGCCGGCGAGGCTCTGGTAGTCGCCGTCGAACTTCCAGGTGTTGTCCTTCCTCACCTCGAAGGCGAGATCGTCCTTGCGGTAGGACGCGAACTCGTACTTCTGCTTGCGCTCCTCGGTGTCGGTGACGTTGGAGATGGCCACGTCGACCTTTCCGCTGTCGAGGCCGATGAACAGGTTCTCCCACGTCGACCGGCGTACCTCGGGCTGGAGTCCGAAGACGGCGGCCACCAGCCGTCCGAGGTCGGGTTCGGAGCCGGTGATCGTCTTCTGGTCGTCGCCCACGAAGCCGAGCGGCGGGCTGCCGGAGGGCAGCGTGCCGGATCCGATCACCAGCTTGCCGCTCTTCTTCAGGGCGGCGGGCAGTTCGGCGCTGATGGACTTCACCTCGGAGACCTTCAGGGTGGTCTCCTTCGCGGCGCCGTTGGACAACCGACCGACGGTGACCGTGCCGGCGGCGTCGGTCCTGGTGGCGGCGTCGCTGTCGCCCCCGCAGGCGGCGAGCTGGGTGGCGAGGGCGGTGACGGCGGTCGCCGCGGTGATGCCTCGTAGCAGGCCGCGTCGGGAGATCTGGGTGGGCATGGCTGTCCTTGTCATTCCGAAGGGTGGTGGAAGTGGCGTGGGGGAAGCGGTGGTTCCCGGCGGCGGCCGGGTCAGAGCACCTTGCTCAGGAAGTCCCGGGTCCGCTCGTGGCGCGGCTTGTCCAGGACTTCGGAGGGCGGGCCCTGTTCGACGATCCGGCCTCCGTCGATGAAGACGACCCGGTCGGCGATCTCACGGGCGAAGCCGATCTCGTGGGTGACGATCATCAGGGTGGTGCCGCTCCTCGCCAGGTCCTTGATGACGGCGAGGACCTCACCGACGAGTTCGGGGTCGAGCGCGGAGGTCGGCTCGTCGAAGAGGATGACGCCGGGACGCAGCGCCAGGGCGCGTGCGATGGCCACGCGCTGCTGCTGGCCGCCCGACAACTGCCGCGGGTAGGCGGCGGCCTTGTCGGCCAGACCGACCCGGTCCAGCAGTTCCCGGGCGAGTGCCCGTGCCTCGGCCTTGCCGAGTTTCCCGGTCGCCACCGGGGCGGCGGCCACGTTGTCCAGCACGGTGAGGTGCGGGAAGAGGTTGAAGTTCTGGAAGACGAAGCCGATGCGGCTGCGCTGGGTCAGGATGGCCCGCTCGCTCAGCTCCTTCAGGCGCTCGCCCTGCCGGCGTACGCCGATCAGCTCGCCGTTGACGCTGACGTGGCCGATCTCCGGCTTCTCCAGGTGGTTGACGACTCGCAGCAGAGTGGACTTGCCGGAGCCGGACGGGCCGAGGATCACGGTGACCTCGCCGGGCCGCACCGTCAGGTCGACCCCGTCCAGGACCCGGTGGGTGCCGTACCACTTGTGCACGTCGTGCACCTCGACGGCGGCGGCGTGGTCGATCGTGTCGGCGGTCATACGGCGGCCTCCCTGCGGATGCGGTCCCGCAGGTCGGTGAGACCGGTCCGCAGCTTCTGCAACGGCGTCGGCGGCAGGGTTCGCGTGGCGCCCCGGGCGTAGTACCGCTCGACGTAGAACTGGATGACGGACACGACACTGGTGAGGATCAGGTACCAGACGGTGACGACCAGCAGGAGCGGCACGATGTCGCCGGGGTAGGTGGCGCCCATGGTCTGCGCGGTGCCGAACAGGTCGAGCAACGACACGTAGAAGACCAGCGAGGTGGCTTTGATGAGGCCGATGAGCTGGTTGACGTAGTTCGGCGTGATGGACCGCAGCGCCTGCGGGAAGACGATCCTCCTGAACTGGTAGCCCTTGGGCAGGCCGAGCGCGGAGGCCGCCTCGTGCTGGCCCTGGTCGACGGAGAGGATGCCGCCGCGGACGACCTCGGCCGCGTAGGCCGCCTCGTTGAGGCTGAGTCCGATGACGGCGACGGCCATGTCGGTGGCGAGCCGCGACTCGTCGAAGGTGAAGAAGGCCGGCCCGAAGGGGACGCCCACGCTGAGCGTCCGGTACAGGGCGCTGAAGTTGTAGAGGAACAGCAGCACCACGATCAGCGGGATCGACCGCAGGGCCCAGATGTAGGTCCAGCTGACGGCGCGGAGCACCGGGCTGCGCGAGAGCCGGGCGAGGGCCAGCAGGACGCCGCCGAGGAGGCCCAGCACCGCGCTGTAGGCGGCGACTTCGAGGGTGATGAGGAGCCCGTCGAGGATGGTCGGCCGCAGGAACCAGTAGCCGAACCGGTCCCACTGGTAGAAGGGGTTGGACACCAGGCCGTGCACGAACTGGGCTGCCAGGACCAGGACGATCGCGGTGGCGATCCAGCGTCCGGGTCGCCGCAGTGGCAGAACTCGCTGTGCGGAAAGTGGCCTTGACGGTGTGTCGGCGGGCGGTGGTGCCTCGGCGAGGGACACGGCGGCGCCTGGGGGTTCACTCATGGAGGGCTCCGGCGGGGCGGGGTCGGGACCCCCCGGGACAGTGCGAACGTGGTGCCGCTACGGCGGCCGCTCCGCGGCGGCGGGACGTGGCACACGGGAACGCACGGTGACCGGGGGCTGGGCGGACGACGACGCACCGCGAGGGCGGGCTTCGTCAGGAACGCGGGGGCTGGGGAAGGACGTCAGCCCCGACAGCGGGCACGGCCCGGTGCGGTACACAGTGCGCTGCTCACGCGGAGCAGATCGACGGCCCGGTCGGCGACGAGCCGGTGCGTGTACGGCGGAACGCAGCTCTGGGAGCGGCGCGTGGCCGTCCTGGGAGCTGCGTACATGCCCGTCACCCTGCTCTTCCGGCCCGAAGGCCTCTCGCGCTTACCGAATGTCATCCGGTCCGGTCGTCACCTGGGGCACCCCACCGCGTGCGAGGGTTGCCGGTCAGCAAGCCAGGGCTTGTCGCTGACGCTCATTACCGTTCTGGCAGTCAGTTAAGACAAACGCTCGAACGAATGTCAACGCCGGTCCGCCAGATGGAACGCGCTACGCCCCCCGAGCCGCGTGGGCAGCCCAGTCGAGGATCTGCACGGCCGCTCCGGCGGCTTCCAGACCCTGACAGTTGGCGTGGTGCCGGCGGGCGATGCCGTCGAGGTCGAGGTGGATGCCGAAGGACGGGTGGGCGGCCAGGCGGCGGGCGTAGGCCCACAGGACGGGATGGCCGACGATGCGGTGCACCGCGGCGGCGTCCAGGTGGTGGCGGTGCACGGTGTCGAGTTGGACCAGCGCGACCCACAACTCGACGTCGGCTGCGGTGACCTGATCACGGATCACGTACTCGCGTCCGACGAGCCAGCGCTCGAGCGAACCCAGCGTCTCCAGCAGCCTGTCGAGCGCCACGTCACGCGCCCCGGTGTCCGGACCCGCCGCCCCCGCCGCCTGCGCGGCCTGCTCGACGCCCTGCGCGCAGAGCCGCTCCACGGCCTCGATCTCCGACTCCGCCCCGCACGGGTACAGCGCCGAACGGCCGCCCCCGAAGTGCCGGGCCAGGTCGCGGGTGATGTCGGGGGCGTGGGTGCTGACGATCCGCCCCGACCAGTCGTCGCTGAGCACCGGCCCGGCGGCCGCACCGGTGTACCGGTGCACGCTCGCCTCGTACAGCGGGCGGAGTGCGGAGTGTCCCCCGTCGGGACAGTCGGGGACCGCGCCCAGAAGCGTCACGGGGCAGACCTCGTCGAGTCCGAGCAGGCTGTGCGTCACGGCGATGCGGAGGCCGTCGGGACACGTGGGCGACAGGTGGAGGCGATAGCGGCGGGGCACGGCGTAGTGCCCGCTGCGCGCGTCCCTGCCGATCCTCCCCCGGAATGCCGGGGCGGGCTGTGCGGAGGAGACGGTGACAAGCGGTGTGACGGACATGGTTCTCCCCGGGTGGGTGCGTGGACGTACGCGCGGCGGAAGCGTCGTCGGGCGGTGAGAGGACGGCCCTCCCCGGTGTGCGACGGCGACGGCCGCCGGCGGGGCGTGGAGGAGGCCGGGCTCAGCCCAGGGGCCTGATCGCGCTGCACACGCGCAGCAGATCGATGTGGCGGCGGGAGGTCAGAAGGGGTGACTGCCCGGACGTACGGCTCACGTCGGCGGTGACCGGTCCAAGGCGCCCCATGTTTCCCTACCTGTTCACTAGGATTCCCCTTTGGAGTGTCGTTCGCGCCCCGGCCGGCGTCAAGAGGGCGTCCGGAGGGCGGGCACCGGCCCCTTCACCACACCACCCGGTCGTGGCCGCGCACGCCTATTGGAGCCGTCCTCGGCCGGGGGCGTGACGGGCGGAAACGAGAGGCACCGGACCTCCTCACCCGGGCGGCGCCACGGGCGGTTCGAGCTCGGCGGAGACCACGTCGCCGGTACCCCCCGTACCCTTCATGGTGTCCACGGCGTCACATAGCGGTCGCCAAACCACTGGAGGCAACACCTCGTGCTCATTGCTCAGCGTCCGTCCCTGACCGAAGAGGTCGTCGACGAGTTCCGTTCCCGGTTCGTGATCGAGCCGCTGGAGCCGGGCTTCGGCTACACCCTCGGCAACTCCCTGCGTCGTACGCTCCTCTCCTCGATCCCGGGTGCGGCGGTCACGTCCATCCGCGTCGACGGCGTTCTGCACGAGTTCACCACCGTGCCGGGCGTCAAGGAGGACGTCACCGACCTGATCCTCAACATCAAGCAGCTGGTCGTCTCCTCG
>NZ_JBVIPA010000064.1:0-32636 GCF_055578365.1 Streptomyces sp. NPDC033131 | reverse complement strand
TGGATCACGCCGCAGGCCACGAGCACGATCGCGGCGACCACGGAGAGCGGCAGCAGGATGCGTACGACACCGCGCACCATGTCAGCCCAGAAGTTGCCGAGCTCCCCGGTCCGCGAGCGCGCGAAGCCTCGGACGAGCGCCACCGCGACGGCGATGCCGACGGCGGCGGACAGGAAGTTCTGCACCGCGAGGCCGCCGGTCTGGACGACGTGGCCCATGGCCTGCTCGCCGTAGTACGACTGCCAGTTGGTGTTCGACACGAAGGACGCGGCGGTGTTGAACGCCTGGTCCGGGTCGATCGAGGAGAAGCCCAGTGAGCCGGGCAGGCTGCCCTGCACCCGTTGCAGCAGGTACAGGAAGAGCACACTCACCGCGGAGAAGGCGAGGACGCCGCGCAGATAGGCGGGCCAGCGCATCTCGGCGTTCGGGTCGGCGCCGATGCCCCTGTAGATCCACTTCTCCAGGCGCAGGTGCTTGTCGGAGGAGTAGACCCGGGCCATGTAGTCGCCGAGCGGGCGGTATGCCAGTGCCAGCGCCGCCATCAGCGCGAGCAGCTGGAGCACACCGGCGAGGACGGGACTCATATCAGGACTCAGAACCTCTCCGGGAACACCAGGGCAAGGACGAGATAGCCCAGCAGGGCGACGGCCACGACCAGGCCGACGATGTTCTCGGCGGTCACAGCTTCGTCACCCCCTTGGCGACGAGGGCCACCAGCGCGAAGACCGCAATTGTGGTGACGACGAAGGCCAGGTCGGCCATCGCGAACTCCTAGATGAGGTTCGGATCGAACGGACGATTCGAGGAAAGCGCCTCGCCGGCCGGATTCGGCGGGTGTTGACGCCTTCCTAACGGCGGCACGTCCGCTCTTGACGGAACCCATACGCCGGAGCCCCCGCGGGTGTGCCGGGCCAGCTCTCCCGTGGAACGCCGACGGCCCACACCGGTCAGGTGCGGGCCGTTCGGGCGCAGCGGTCAGGAGATGCGGAACCGCAGCCGGCAGATCACCACGTCCGTGTCCCGTCGTACGGACACGGCGGGTCGCGGGACACCGTATGTCGTCGCCTCGCCTGCCCAACCTGTTCCCGATGACGACAATGGCCTGCGAAGGCGATCGGGGCGTTCCTCTCAGCGCGCCTGGCCCTGAGCCTGTGGATCACTGGAACGTCGCGACCCTTCCTTTACGGCGATGGCGACGATGAGGAGACCGGATGGGGTCTGCCCAGGACCAGCCGAGGGTGGCGTCGAGGACCAGGCCAACCAGGGGCACGGCCGGTGGTTCGGCAGGTTCTGCCGTGTACACGCCCAGGTTGTTGGCGAATGAGTTATTCGGACGAGGGCCGGACGCTGGTGAGGAAGTGCAGGACGGCGGAAGTGGTCTCGGCGGGGTGGGTGAGCAGTCCGCCGTGCGCGGCGCCCGCGATGACGGTGAGTTCCCCGCGGGGCAGGGTGTCCGCCGCGGCCTGTCCGGTGTGTGGGGGGTGCCCCTATGGGTTACGTCAACCCCGTGGGGGCGGGTTGGGGGTCGTAGAAGGTGCCGTCGCGGAGCATCGCGAAGAGCACGTCGGCTCGTCGTCTCGCGAGGCAGAGGAGGGCTTGGGTGTGGTGTTTGCCCTGCGCGATCTTCTTGTCGTAGTAGGTCCGGGAGACCGGGTCGGCCAGGGCCGCGAACGCGGACAGGAAGAAGGCCCGTTTGAGCTGTTTGTTTCCTCGGCGGGAGGGCTGTTCGCAGCGGATCGACGAGCCCGAACTGCGGGTCGCCGGAGCGAGTCCGGCGTAAGCGGCGAGGTGGGCGGCGGACGGGACCCTGCTGCCGTCGCCGACGTCGATGAGGATCCTGGCTCCGGTCCTGACGCCGATGCCGGGCATGGACGTCAGGACCTTGGAAAGAGGGTGGGCCTCCAGCAGTTCCTCGATTCTCGTGGCGAGGAGCTTGCGCTGGTCGAGCACGGCTTTCAGCGAGCTGGCGAGGCTCGGGACGATCAGGGCGGCGGCGTCCGTGCCGGGGACGACGACGGTCTGCTCGTCCAGCGCGGTGAAGATGTCCTCGACCAGCCGCTCGGCCATCCGCTGAGCCATCGGGCGTATCAGGCTGATCAGCCGGCGTCGTCCGGCCTTGCGGATCAGGGCCGGCGAGCCGAACTGGTCCAGCAGTTGGAGCACGGCCGGGTGCTGGATGCGCGGGCCCAGGACGCGTTCGAGGTGCGGGTGGATCTGGGTGAGCAGGCCGCGCAGCCGGTTGCTGATGCGGGTGGCCTCGCCGGCCAGGTCGTCGTCGAAGCCGACGATCATCTCCAGCTCGGCGATGGTCTCGTCGTCCAGCTGGATGGAGCGGAGTGTGTGTGGCATCGACCGGGCGGCGTCGGCGATGACGAAGGCGTCGCGGGCGTCGGTCTTGTCCTCGCCGGGATAGAGGTCGGCGATCCGCCGCATTGTGAGACGGGAAGCGCCGCCCGGTATTTCAGCGGCACTGCTGCGGGCCAGGTGATGACTCGCTCTTTGGTCCGGTGGCACACCGGCTCCACTCACACGGCCGGGGGTGTGCGACAGCATCACCGCGGTCTGCAAGCGGAGGGAGGCGATCGCCTCGGCCAGCTGGTCACGCAGGCACACATCCGTATCCAACTCGTATGCCGTCACAGCCGGGCCCAGGGCGTCCGTCGTGCCCTGACCACCCGTCTCCCGACTCAAGGGAGCTGGATTTGTCAAGGGAGCCGGTCCGCAACGGCAAGCACCGCAGCGGCCGCAACCAGCAGCACTGAGTAGATGACCATCACTGCCCGGCTCCACCCGCTCTCCCGCCGGACGCCGACGCTCAGGCCATCCCGCCCGGGCCGGGAGCCAGAAAGCCCGAGGGGTGCCGCGTACGGCACGGTGTCGTCCACGCGAGGATTCACGCCCGGACCAACGCGTGATCAATGCTTTCGACACAGCGCAACCGTCGTCACCACCCGTTCAGCCCACCCCGCCGTTCTTCAGACGGAGGCGTTCTTAGGCCTTGCCGGGAAGAAACACGTCGGTTTGATCTCGGTCTTGTCGGGGCCGAGGAACCTGGCGACGTCTTCCCGTGTGCGGAAACGGGCTGTTGAGGCGGGGAGATGAACGCCATGGGTTTCCAGGAGCGGGCGGACGTCTTTCACTGCGCGGCTGATGGTCGGCGGTGGTGTTGAAGAGCTGGCCCAGCAGGTCCATGGTCGCGAGTCTCGCAGGTGGAGCACGGTGACCAGGACCCGGTCGGCTGAGGTGAGCTTGGCTTTGGCACCTGCGCCAGGGGCCACCAGGCGCTCATGGCCTCCCCGTGCACCGCGTCAGCCGCTCTGCTCGTCATCATCGTGGCACTGGGCACGTGGCGCTTCGCGCGCCGGGACATCAACACCTGACGCCCGGCCCGGGCGGTGAGAGCAGGCCGCGTCTCGGCCGGACGGTCCCTGCGAGCCACCGACGGGTAGGGTGACGGCCGCGCGGGGTTTGACGGGCTCCGTACGAAGTCCATACCAATCCTTGACGGACTGGACGTACACGAGGAAGGCAGCCGGTGGCAGGACGTTCCGCGCAGGCGCGCCGGTCGCTGTTCACCGCGCACCCGGCCCGCACGGTCGTGCTGGCCTTCGCCGCGGTGACCGCCCTGGGGACCGCGCTGCTCGCGCTGCCGGTCGCCGCCGAGGACGGTAGGGCCACTGGGCTGGTGACCGCGCTGTTCACGTCCACCTCGGCCGTGTGCGTGACGGGCCTGGCGGTGGTGGACACGGGCACGTACTGGAGCGGCTTCGGCGAGGGCGTGATCCTCGCGTTGATCCAGGTCGGCGGCTTCGGCATCATGACGATGGCCTCCCTGCTCGCCCTGCTGGTCTCCGGGAAACTGCGGCTGAGGATGCAGCTCACCGCGCAGGCGGAGACCAAGAGCCTGGACATCGGCGACGTACGCCGGGTGCTGCTCGGCGTGGCCGGCACGACGCTGATCGTGGAACTCGCGGTCGGCGCGGTCCTCTCCCTGCGGTTCCGCTTCGGCTACGGCAACTCCATCGGCGACGCCGTATACCTGGGCTACTTCCACGCCGTGTCGGCCTTCAACAACGCCGGCTTCGGCCTGCACGCCGACAGCCTCACCCGCTACGCCCAGGACCCGTGGGTCACCCTGCCCATCGCCGTGGCCGTCATCCTCGGCGGACTCGGCTTCCCGGTGCTCCTGGAGCTGCTGCGCCACCGGCACCGCCGTCGCACCACCGGCCGCCGCAACTGGACCCTGCACACGAGGCTGACGCTGGTCACCACCGTGGTCCTGCTGGCTGTCGGCACCGTCCTTACCTGTCTGCTGGAGTGGACCAACTCAGGCACCCTGGGCCTGTACGACTGGCCAGAGAAGCTTCTGAACGGGTTCTTCCATTCCACGATGACCCGGACCGCGGGCTTCAACTCCCTGGATATCGGGGCGATGCACGCCTCCACGCTCCTGATGACCTGCATGCTCATGTTCGTCGGCGGCGGCAGCGCCGGGACGGCGGGCGGCATCAAGGTCACCACGTTCGCGGTCCTGGCCGTCGCGATCATCAACACGTACCGGGCAGTGCCCTCTCTCCCGGTCGGCTCCGGGTGGGACGACGCAGTGCCTTCCGCCACCTCGGCTACGTCGCGCATGGTCGCACCAGGCGCACCTCGCGCAGCCGGACGGTGGTAGCGGGGCCGGCCGCTTCGAATCGCACCTTGAAGGGTCCGGCTGGCCGGTCCGTGTCGAGCGGGAACATCTGGCAGATTTCCTCACCTTCGCGATCTGGCGAAGGCGTGATCGTGCCCAGCGTCTCTCCGTCGACCAGCACGCGGGTCGGCCCTGCGGCTTCGTCCGACAGGTGGATCACCTGAAGCCCGGTGGCTGAGCCGTCCGGGTCTGCCAGCCGGTAGGACCACCATCCGGTGGCGGCCCGCCACCTCAGCCCGTCGGTGAGGCCCGACCACGTGTCGTACCCCAGGAACCGGTGGTCGGTCTCGGGCTGTTGCTCGCCCGCGGCAACGGCGTCAACGGTGCGATCGTGCAGCGCGAGTGCCGCCCCGTCGGCCGCGCGGAGTTCCGCCCGCCGCTCCTTCAGTCGCTCCGGCTCCGCCAGGGGGAAGTACAGGACGTAGCGGGAGTCGTGGATGCCGGCGAACGGGACGAGGGTGACGGACTCGCCCGGTCGCGCATCCACGTGATCCAGGGCGAACGCCACCCGGTCCGGGGCGAGTCGGCGCACGCCGGCCGCCAGATCGGAGGTGCTCGGGGCGAGCACGACGGGCAAGTGCTCCAGGGGGCGCAACGGGCCGCCGGCGACATGTCCCATCCGGGAGTCGTCGGCGAAGTGCCCGACCAGGTCGCCCCGGTCTCCCTCTGCCGCGAGGACGCTGGGACCGAAGCGGAACGACACCCACGGTGAGCCGTCGGGGAGCAGCTCGGCGCTGATACGCGGGCGAAGGCACACGGTGATCGTGTCCCCTTCGCGCCACTGCCGCTCCAGACGTACGTAGGTCAGGGGCTGTTCGCCTGCCCCGCGGCGAGTCGTGAGCGGGGCCGGTCCGCCCACGGGCGGCGCGCCGTTGATTCGGACCTGCGGGCTCCCCTCGTGCCAGCCGGGGACGCGTATGTGGATCGCCACAGGGGTGGCGGGAGCCCCGCGCACCAGCAGTCTCACCTCGTCGTCGTAGGGGGCTGTCCCGGTCTGCTCCAGCATCAGGTTCTGTTCGGGCAGACTGAGCCGGGAGGCGATGAAGAGGTTGACGAACAGGTCGTCACCCTCGGCGGTGTACACCAGCTCGCCGTACTTGGCGTGGTTTTCCAGCCCGGTGCCGACGCAGCACCAGAAGCAGTTCTGGGGCGTCGACACCACGCGGTAGTGGCCCGGTCGCACCGGTGTGAAATACACCAGCCCGCCCGTGGGATGCAGGGACGACAGGATGTGGTTGACCGTCGCACGCTCGTAGTGGTCGAGCACCTCGGCGTCCGGCTCTTCGAGGAACAGCGCGCGGCTCAGCTTGAGCATGTTGTAGGTGTTGCAGGTCTCGGGGCCCTCCGGCGACTGGAGCGCGGAGGTGAAGTCGTCGCGGGGGTGCAGGTGCTCGCGTACGGAGTTGCCGCCGAAGGAGAACGTCCGGTGCCGGGTCATGGTCTGCCAGAAGAACCGGGCGGCGTCCCGCAGGCCGGGGTCGCCGACGACCTCGCCGAGCCGCTGGTAACCGACGACCTTGGCGATCTGGGTGTTGCCGTGCATCCCGTCGAGGACGTCGCGATGCTCACGCAACGGGCCGAGCAGGGACCGGTCCAGGAACCTCCGGGCCAGGGCGGCGTACCGCTCCGTGCCGGTGATGTCGGCGAGGTCCGCCAGAGCCTCGCACATCCCACCGAACTCGGTGCGGAGCATGGCTTCGTGGGTGCCGTCGTCCATCTCCGCCGCCGCCCGGTCCCACCAGTCGGCCAGCCGTCTGACGGCGGTCAGGGCCAGGTCCGAACCGGCGTGGCGGTGGGCGTCCAGCAGGCCGGCGAAGATCTTATGCAGGTTGTACCACGGAACCCAGGCACCACCGAGCTCGAACGAGTCCCGCTCCACCTGCCCCGCGGCCACCCGCTGCCACAGCCGCACGCCGTCGGGAATGCCCCCGACGTAGCCGGTGCCCAGGGCGTCCTGGCACTCGACCATGCCCTGAACCAGACGTTCGACCATGGCCTTCGGCCGGGGGTCGTCCGTCACCGCGCTCATGAGAGCGGCGCCCGACAGCGCGTGCCCGACGGTGTGGCCGTCGAGACCCGAGTTCTCCCAGTTGCCGTAGGACTCGGCAACCGGCGGCAGGCCCGCCTCGCGCCGCAAGGGCGCGAGGAGCCTGTCGGCGTCAAGGGACAGCAGGTAGTCCAGGGCTGTGGCCTGCGCGTCCAGGAACGGACCCGGGAGAAGGCGTACCGTACTGCGGGGGAATGTCTGCATGGGTGGTGGTCTTCTTTGTTCGTCATGTGAACGGCCGTCAGGAGGTCAGGCGGGAACAGCGAGGCTCCCGCGTCACCGGTCAGGCCCTCCGAGGGGGAGGATGGGGGCCTCGAGGGTTTCGTCGCGGTCGCACACGAGGGTGTCTCCGCTCACCCGGAGGCGGGCGACGTGGACCGAACTCCGGCGGTCCTCGTGGCTGGTGTGGGGTCCGGGGCGGTCGTCGGACCGCCTGGGGTGCGAGAAATAGAAGACGAACGCGCCGAGTTCGCTGGTGACGACGTCGACGTGGTAGCCGTATCCCCCGTCGTCCGGGCCCTGCCCGGGTCGGTCGAGGATGAGTCCTCGCGGTTCCCATGTCTCCAGGTCCGTCGAGTGCAGAACCCGCTGGCCGTGCCATTCGTCGATGAGCATCCAGTAACTTCCGTCCAGCTCGAAGACGTTCGGGCCTTCGTGCTCCGAGATCTCGACGGAGGGTCCCCGCACGGCCCACTGGGCCAGGTCGTCGCTGTCCGCCGCGTAGGTGTGCCCGTGATCGGCCTCGTCCTTGTACCACATGCGGTAGCCGCCCGTGGGGAGCCGCAGGACGCAGGCGTCGATCACTCTGTCGGACGACAGCGACAGAGTGGAACGGTAGGTCCACGAGAAGAGATCGTGGCTCGCGTAGTGGCGGATCACGCGTGCGTGGCCCGGCCACTGGGTCGGCACGCCGCGGATCACGCTGACGTACATGTGGTATTCGGTTCCGTCGTCGACGATCTCGGGGGCCCAGAAAGTATGCCGCCCGGGCTCGGTGTTCAGCCCTTCGGCGATTCCCCGGTACAGCCAGGTGGCTCCCCCGTCCGCGGAGGACGCGACTCCGATGTCCGTTCCGTGGATCCAGCTCACGTCGTCGATCGGCGGTGCGTCCGCGCGTCGGCTCGTGTAGAACATCCACCACTCGCCGGCCTGCCGGTTCCAGATGACGGTGGGGTCGGTCGCGCCGTCGTGCATGGGGTCTCGGAACAGCGGGCGGGCAACGGTTGTCATCGGTTCTTCCCAGGTGTGAGTGTGATCGTGCCGCTTACAGCCCATGAGCCGGTGAATCCGCCAGGTGGATCGGCCGTGGCAACAGCCCATGGACAGTCAGTGTGTCGGAGGCGTCAGTCCTGCTTGGCCGTCAGCCGGATCATGTTCCAGGAGAGCGGTTCGAGTTCGGCGTGGAGGACGCCGTCGGTGACGGTGGTGCCGGTGGCGGGGTGCGGGACGACACGGTCGGGCCGGTCCGCCGTGTTGGTGGCCTCCGGGTCGCTGTCGGCCAGGACCAGGTGCTCCATCAGGGTGTGGGCGTCCACTCCGCGCAGGTCGATGGTGAGCGGCAGTGCGTCGGTCTGGCTGCGGTTGACCGCGAAGACGGTGATGTCGCCGCTCTCGTCGTCCATGACGGCGGTGGCGTGGAGCAGCGGCACCTCGCCGAACTTCGCCGTGGTGTACGTCGGGCTGTCCACGTCGACGCGCAGCACCCGGCCGCGCCCGTACGCCGAAGCCTGGGCGAAGGGGAAGAACGTGGTCTGCCGCCAGGCGTGGCCGCCCGGCTCGGTCATGATCGGCGCGATCACGTTGACGAGCTGGGCCAGGGAGGCAGCGGTCACCCGGTCGGCGTGCCGCAGCAGCGCGATGAGCATCGAGCCGAACACCACGGCGTCGGTGACGGTGTAGACGTCCTCCAGCAGGCGCGGGGCCTGCTGCCAGTCCTCCACGGCGTGCGGGTTGGGCCGCTGCTGGTACCAGACGTTCCACTCGTCGAAGGAGAGGTTGATGCGCTTGGTCGCCTTCAGCCGGGCGCGGACGTAGTCGCAGGTGGCGACCACCGACTCGATGAAGTGCTCCATGTCGACGGCGGACGCCAGGAAGGAGTCCCGGTCCCCGTCGACCTCCTCGTAGTAGGCGTGCAGCGAGACGTGGTCGACCTCGTCGTACGCGGCCTCCAGGACCGTGGCCTCCCAGGCGGCGAACGTCGGCATGGACGACGCCGAACTGCCGCAGGCGACCAGCTCCAGACCCGGGTCGATCAGCTTCATGGCGCGGGCGGTCTCGGCCGCGAGGCGCCCGTACTCCTCGGCGGTCTTGTGGCCGATCTGCCAGGGCCCGTCCATCTCGTTGCCCAGGCACCACATCCTGATGTCGTACGGCTCCTTGGCGCCGTGGGCGATGCGGCGATCGGACAGTTCGGTGCCGCCCGGGTGGTTGCTGTACTCCAGCAGCCGCAGAGCGTCCTCCACCCCGCGGGTACCGAGGTTGACGGCCATCATGGGTTCCATGCCGGTCTTGGCGCAGAAGACCATGAACTCCCCGAGACCGAACTCGTTGGTCTCGGTGGACTTCCAGGCCAGATCCAGCCGGACCGGGCGCTCCTCGCGCGGGCCGACGGAGTCCTCCCAGCGGTAGCCGGAGACGAAGTTGCCGCCCGGGTAGCGCACGGTGGTGACGCCCAGCTCCCGCACCAGTTCCAGGACGTCCTGGCGCAGGCCCTCGGCGTCGGCCTGCGGGTGGCCGGGTTCATAGAGGCCCGTGTAGACGCAGCGGCCCAGGTGCTCGACGAACGATCCATACAGCCGAGGGTTGACGGCGCCGATGCCGAACGCCGAGTCGAGGGTGAAGCGTGCGGGGGTGGTGCGGTGGGACATGACTGCCTTTCCTTGGCTGCTTCAGGCTGATGCCGAGAGTGGGCGAGGGTAGGTGCGAGCGGTGTGGAGGGCCGTGACTGCCGCGTCGGAGAACGACTGCGCAGACCACTGACGGAGCCTGTACCGGTGACAGATGACGGTCGAGGACCCTCGGCAGGGGTCCGGTGCGGGTGTCGAGCCGGTGGGTGAAGACCGCGTCGGCACCCGGGTCGGTGGCGAGGTCGTAACGGTCCGCCGGGTCGACGCGGCTGGTGGGCGTTGCTGCCCGTCTGCTGTTCGGTGACCGGGCCCGGCCCGTGGACGGCGACGTCCGTCAGCTCCACTAAGGCCTCCGTCCCTGTCGCGGCGGTGTTCGGCCACACTGCCGTGGTTCGTGGTCCGCAGCCGGCGCCCGTCCAGGTGGACGGTGAGCCGGCACAGGTTCGCGCCGCCGCTGCTCAACGGGGCGCCCGACGGTGACAGTCGGCCGTCGCCGTGGGCCGGACCAGCCCACCGTCCAGCGAGGGACGCACCGCCCGGAAGGACGCCCCGCTGACGGGCACCGGCAGCACTCCGGTGTCGTACGCCAGGTGTCCGGCGGCCCGGGCGCGCTGGGTGATGGTCATGCGAAGGTTCCTTTGCGGCGTGGTGCGTTGGCGAACTGTGCTACTTGAGTCCGGAGGTGGCGACCCCGGCGACGAAGCCGCGCTGCAGGATCAGGAAGAGCACCAGGACGGGCACGACGTACACCAGGGTTCCTGCCGCTACGAGATTGTTGAGCGTGCCGCCGTGTGAGTTGTGGTAACCGGTGGTGAGCTGGACGGCGAGGGTGGTGCGGTCGGTGTCCAGCAGCAGCGCGGGTGCGATCCAGTCGCCCCAGGTCCAGGAGAACGACAGGATCAGGCTGGTGGCGATGACCGGCCAGGACTGGGGCAGGAAGATCCGCCAGAAGATGCGGATCTGCCCGCAGCCGTCGACGATCGCAGCCTCCTCCAGTTCCTTGGGCATGTTGCTGAAGAACTGCCGGAAGAGGAAGATCAGATACGGTGCGCCGCACAGACCCCACAGCACCCACGGCATGTACGTGTTGACGAGGTGGAACTTGGCGAACAGCAGGTAGGTCGGGATGAGGGTCATGACCTGCGGCAGCATCATCGTCGACAGCAGCACACCGAAGATCACTCGTTTTCCCGGTGCTTCGAGCCGGGCGAAGCCGTACCCGGCCCAGGCCGAGGCGAGTGTCGCCAGAACCGAGTAGATGACGGCGATCGTCAGGGAGTTGCGGGCGTAGCCGAAGTAGTCCCAACTGGTCAGCGCCTCCAGGAAGTTCCCCGGACTCGGATGGTGCGGCCACCAGTGGATGGGGACGGCACGCAGTTCCGACGGCGCCTTGAACGCGGTGATCCCGAGCCAGGCGAAGGGACTGAGTATGAGGACGAGGACGCCCACCAGGAGTATGTAGACGACACTGCGCCGGGAGAGCACCATCACGCGCCTCCGATCGTGCGGATCTTGGTCTTCGCTCGCTCCGGCTCCACGGAGTAGAAGACCGCGCCCTTGCTGAGTTTGAAGATGATGAACGTGACGGCGACGATGATCAGGAACAACACCCAGAGCAGGGCGGAGGCGTAGCCGTATCGGCCGGCGAGAAGGTACTGGTCGAGGACGTGGATCATGAAGAGGGAGTTGCTCTCCGGGACGGATCCGATGCCCTTCGTCGTGGGGTCGAGCGAGATGAGCAGCGGTGCGAAGGTCTGCAGCGAGGCGATGATCCCGGTGACGACCTGGAAGAAGAGGACCGGGGAGAGCAGTGGCAGGGTGATCCGGGTGAAGGACTGCCAGGTACTGGCGCCGTCGACCCGGGCCGCCTCGTGCAGCTCCTTGGGGATGTCCTGCAGTCCAGCCAGCGAGATGATCATGACGTTGCCCACGCCCCACAGGGTCAGGACGATCAGTACCCAGCGGGCGTAGGGATCCGCCAGCCACGCGAGCCCGTTGACGTTGAAGAGATCCAGAAGACCGTTGGCCGCCCCCGAGTCACGGTCGAAGATCATCCTGAAGGTGAGGGCGGCACCGACCGGCGGCACCACGGCAGGCAGGTACAGCAGGGTGCGGAAGAGGCCGCGGGCCCGGATCGGCTGGTTCACCAGTACCGCCAGGAACAGCCCTGCCACGATACTCAGCGGCACGGTCGTCAAGGTGAACAACCCTGTGCGGGCCAGGGAGTGCAGCGTCTCCGAGTCGGAGAAGACCTGCTGGTAGTTGTCCAGGCCCACGAAGCGGGAGTGGTCCGACAGCCCGTCGGAGTTGGTGAAGCTCAGCCACAGGGCGTACCCGAGCGGATAGGCCGTCAGGCCCAGAAACCCCAGCATCCAGGGTCCGGCGAAGACGTAGAAGGACCAGGCCCTGCGCGTCGTCAGAGAGAGGCGCCGGCGCGGTGGCCGGGTGGCCGCCGCCGCGGCCGGGCCCTGCACAGCGGGCCCGGCGGCGGATTCGGTGAGCTGCCCGGTGCTCACCCCAGGATGTCCTTGCCCTGGGCGAGCAGGTCGTTCATCTGCTGGTTCAGCTCGTCTGCGACCTTGCCCGCGGACATACCGGACTTGACCGCGCCCGGCACGACCTTGCTGATCACTCCGTCCAGGGCATCCCTCTGCGCGTACGGGGTGAACGACAGGACCGAGAAGTGGGTGAGCTCCTGCTCCTGCACCTTGAAGGCCTGCTTCTGGTACGGCTTGTCCTGCGGCATCTTCGTGCGCAGCGACGTCAGGGTGGGGATGCCCCAGCCGCCGGCGGCCCGGCCCTGCGCGGGCGCTCCGCCGAAGAACCACTCGAAGAACTTCCAGGCCGCATCCTTGTTCTTGGCCTCCGTGGGCATCCAGAAGCCGGTGGCGCCGAAACAGGGGCTGATGCGTCTGCTGCCCAACTGAGGCGCGGGGGCCAGGCGCGAGACCTCGGCGACCTTGGGGTCGCCGGCGATGGCCCCGCCGAACCAGTAGCCGTCGCCGGCCATCGCCATCCGGCCCGCCTGGAAGGTCGGCCAGTCCCAGCCGTCCGGGTTCGGGTTGACGACGCTCGGGCCGATGTCGGCCTTCGTGTAGTCCAGGTACCACCGCAGCGCCTTGAGCGCCTCGGGGGACGAGAAGTCCACCGAGGCCAGGTCCTCGGCGAACAGGCTGCCGCCGGCCGACGCGGTCATGCTCATCAGCGGGGAGATGGAGCCGAGCGCCGTGACGCTCATGCCGTACACCTTCACCTTGCCCAGCCGGCGCTTGACCAGGCGCTTGCCGAGATCCAGCCACTCCTCGTAGGAGAGCGGGTCGGTCTCGCTGGGCAGGTCCAGCTTCGCGGCCTCGAACAGGTCGGTGCGATACCAGAACATCTGGTCCTGTGAGAAGTCCTTGGCCATGCCGTAGCGGGGGCCCGAGCCCTGCTTGCTGCCGTCGAAACGCCAGAGGTCGTTGACCGGGTCGAGGTCGGAGGGCTTGAGCACCGTGCTCTTGGCGAAGTACGGGTCCAGGTCGGTCATCAGCTTGCGCGCCGCGAAGTACGGGGCTTCCGTGGCGCCGGACCCGCGCACGATGTCCGGCGGCGTCTTGGCGGCCAGCAGGGCGTTGAGCTTGGCAGCGTCGTACTGGAGGAACCTGATGTTCACTCCCAGTGCCTGCCGGGCGGCCTTGATGTCTATGTCCTCTTTTTCGCACATGACGGTGAGCGTCGTGCTGCCGCTCTTCGCACCGCCGCCCGAGCCGTCGTCGACGGAAGCGGCACAGCCGGACAGCGCGGTCGCGCCGAGCGCGGCACCGGAGAGGGTGAGGAAACGACGTCTGTCGAGGGACACTGAGGGCGGAAGGGACATCTTGGACAGCCTTTCGTGCGGGGAGAGCAAGGAAGGGGGAACGGCCGCGGGGAGGAGCGGGGCTCGGGAGTGGGCGAATGCTGTGGGTGAGGCGGCAGGCGGGAGCGAGGATCACGGGCGTGCGGTGGGCCGGTGGGCCGCCGCTAGGAGGCCGATGAGTCGTCGGCAGGGCAACCGGTGCCGGCCCCGGGAAGCGGGGGCGCGTATCAGTGTTGAGGCTGGGGGTGGGACGCCTCGGTGTCGCGATCGGCCGGCAACCGGTCGCGGTGGGCGGTGAGCCGCGCCAGGTGGATGACGGGCCGGCGTGGGCCCGGGCTGTGGCTGTCGGTGGGGGCCTGGTCCCGCTGGGAGTGGGTGGAGGCCCAGGCTGCGGCGGGTCCCGCGACGACGTCGGCGTGGTGTCCCACGCCCTGGTCGTCCGTGCGGGTGCCGGACGCGTCGAGGATACGGCCCGCCGGCGTCCGGTCGTCGAGGTCGGCGGAGCGGAACACGTCCTGGCCGTGTGGGCGGTCGATGATCATCCGGTATCGACCGTCCGGCGTAAGACCCTGGGGCCTTCGGCACGCGCGATATCCGGGGCCCGGAACGTGCCGGTCCCGGGCTCGAAGGCCAGGCTGTCCAGCACCCCGTGAGAGAACCGGTCGCGCCCGTTGGCGCTGATAGCCGTCGTACTGGACGACCGGATCGCCAGGCCCCCGTGGACGGGTTCGCCATACAGGGGGGCGGCGGCGGAAAACAGGGAGGTCATGCCGACCTTCTTCTGCCGGCGAGCGCCGACTTGGTCCGGAGGATTGCGCCGAATCCGGTAAACCGGAGGTTACGGCTGGGAAGCGGGATCAGAATGTCCGCCAGGTTCATCGTCGTCAAGACCTCCGGGCGAGGCTTTTTCGAACCGGCCTCGGGTGGCGACCCGAGATGGATCTCTTGGATATGTGATTCCCCCAGTTCAGACGGATGACTCCGGTGGAGATCCCCGCAGTACGACCCGCACCGCATACACGGTGCGCGAGAAAGTGGCGTCCAGATCCTTTGACAACGATGAACTTCGGGTGTGATGCTCCCACTGCCCGGGCCCGTGGCCCCGCACACGAGGAGACCCAGTGCCCCAGAGCACCCATCACATACGGCCCGTCGGCCACCTCTTCGCCTACTTCACCGGCGAGGACCACGCGGATGGCGAGCAGGTCCGCTTCACGTTCTGCGAGGGCCGCGGTATGAGCCGTTGGACCGAACTCGCCGCCATCCCCCCGCTGGCTCCGCCCGGCGGTGGAGCGCGGGACCCGTTCCTGATCCGTGCCGCGGACGGCAGCGGCTTCCACTTGCTCGCCACCGACCTGCGCATCCACGGCGGTGCCGGCTGGGAAGAGGCGATCACGCACGGCAGCCGACACCTGCTGGTGTGGGACTCGGCCGACCTGCGCAGCTGGGAGGGCCCCCGGCGGGTGCAGGTCATGGCGGAGCGGGCGGGCTGTGTGTGGGCACCGGAGGCCGTTTACGACCCCGGCCGGGAGGAGTACCTGGTGTTCTGGGCCTCCACCGTCTACGCGGAGGACGATCCCGGGCACCGCGCTCCCTCGTACCAGCGCATGTTCTGCGCGACCACCAAGGACTTCCGCACCTTCGGCGAGCCGCGCGTGTGGCTGGACACGGGCTATCCCGTCATCGACTCCACCGTCGTCGAGGACGACGGGTGGTTCTACCGGTTCACCAAGGACGAGCGTCTGCCCGGCACGCCGGACGCCCCTGACGCGAAGTTCGTCTTCGTGGAACGTTCCCGGGACCTGGCCTCTCGCACGTACGAGCCGGTGACGTCGGGCGTGGGCCGGGCCGTCGACGGGGCTCCGGGACTGGCGCACGCCGAGGGCCCGATCGTGCTCTCCGCGCCGGACGGACCGGGCTGGCTACTGCTGCTCGACGAATTCGGCGGCCGCGGGTACGTGCCCTTCCGAGCCGACCGCCTGGACAGCCCGAAGTGGCTCCCCGCCGCCGACGCGGCCGACTGCGCGCTGCCGCCGGGACTGCGTCACGGGTCGGTGCTGCCGCTCACCGAGGCGGAATGCGCCGCGCTGCGTACCTTGATCCTCGCCGAAGCCTAGAGTTCAGCCATGTCCACGATGAACGACGTGGCTCTGCGGGCCGGGGTCTCGCTGAAGACGGTCTCCCGGGTGGTCAACGGCGAGCCGAGCGTCAGCGAACAGACCCGGCAGAAGGTCAACGCCGCAATAGCGGAGCTGGACTTCCGGCCCAACTCGGTCGCCCGCAACCTACGCACCGGCCGGATCGACGTCGTCGTCCTCGCCCTGCCACAGCTGTCCCAGCCGTACTTCTCCTCCCTCGCCGAAGCGATCATGCGGGAAGCCGAGCGACACGGGCTCACCGTGCTGATCGAGCTCACCGACGGAGATCCCGAAGCCGAGATGGCGCTGGCGCGCGAACACGGTCCGCACCTGGGCGGGCTGCTGATGTACCCGGTGGGGCTGTCGGACGCACAGGCCCGCAGCGTCGCAGAGATCGTGCCGACCGTGTTCATGTCCGAGCGCGCCTACGACGCACCCGTCGACCGGGTCGCCATGGCCAACCGGGAAGGCGTCCGCGCCCTCGTCGGGCACATGGTGTCCCTGGGATACACCCGGATCGCCGCCCTCGGCGCCGACCACAGCGACCTTCCCGAGCGGTCGGCGGCCCATCTGCGCCTGGACGGCTACCGCGACGGCCTGCGCGACGCCGGTCTGCCCTACCTGCCCGAGCTCGTCATCGACGTACACCCTCAGTGGAGCCGCCCGTTGGGAGCCGAGGGCATCCGTCGGCTGATCGAACGGGGTACAGCGTTCGACGCCGTGGTCGCCTTCGCCGACGCGCTGGCGCTGGGCGCGCTGCACGCCGTACAGGAGGCGGGTCTGCGCATCCCCGCAGAGGTGGCCGTAGCCGGATTCGACGACATCGACGAGGCCGGCTACTCGTATCCGTCACTCACGTCCATCGCCCCTGGTACGGCACAGATCGCGAGGGAGGCGCTGGCCCTGCTCAACGACCGTATGAACGGTGCCGCCGCCCAGCCGGCGGAGCGGCTCGTCGTCGCCGACTGCGAGCTCATGGTCCGCGAATCGACTCTGGGAGGTATGGCCGCATGGGGCGGAGCGTGACGATGCGGACGGTGGCCGAAGTGGCGGGCGTGTCCGCCAAGACGGTCTCCAACGTCATCAACGGCACGGGCTCCTTCAGCCCCGAGACGGAACACCGGGTCCGTGCGGCCGTCGAGGAACTCGGTTACCAGATCAATCCCTTCGCCCGCGGTCTGCGCTCGCGGCGCACCGGCACCATCGGGCTGGTCCTCCCGAATGTCCACCAGCCGTTCCACGCAGAGCTTGCCGAACAGGTCATCAGGGCCTCGGAGATCGGGGGGCTGAAAGTGGTGGTCGAGACCACCCGCGGGAGCGCCGACCGGGAGCGGACCGCTCTGTCCACGTCGTACCAGGAACTCGTGGATGGGATCATCTACCTGCCGCACGCCCTCCCTCCCGAGGAGTACCTGTCGCTGCCCGTCACCCAGTCCACGGTCATCCTCGGCGAGCGCGCCGCCGATGCGGCCGGGCGGATCCTGGACTACGTCGAGATCAGCGACGAACAGGGCGCGCACGCGGCCGTCGCCCACCTGCTCGCCCAGGGCCGTCACCGTATCGCCGCCATCTGTCAACAGGGTGAGCCACGAGCCGGCTCCCGGCGCCTGCACGGCTACCGCAGAGCCCTCGCGGAATCAGGGGTGGCCTACGACGACTCCCTGGTGATCGGCGTGGCCGATCCCGATCTGTGGTCATCAGGGGCCGGTGCGGTGACCCGGCTGTTGCGCACCCGGGTGCGCTTCGACGCCCTGTTCTGCCAGACCGACGTCGTCGCCATCGGCGCGCTGTCGGTGCTCGAACGCAGCGGCGTGGCCGTCCCGGACGAGGTGGCGCTGGCGGGCTTCGACGACATCGAGGCAGCCCGCTTCACCTCTCCGCCGCTGACCACCGTGGACCCCCAACGGGAGTCGATCGCCCGTATGGCGGTGGAGCTGCTGCGCTCGCGCATGGACCTGCCGGACTTCCGCGAACTCCCCGGCCGCAGCGAGAGCGCCGGGTTCGCCCTGCGCGTGCGCGGCTCCTCCACGCCTTGAGGCGCGGGGTGCGGTGCGCCTGCGGGTCGCGACCCGTACGCGATTTCGCGGAATTGCTGCCGACCTGGCCATCGGCCCGCGTGAACAGCCCGCTGCTGTCGCCGTAGCCGATGCCCAGCGCCTGTCACGGTCCGCGTCCCCTCCGATGCCAAGTGGCGCCCGATCCGGGAAAGCTCCGCCTCACTCAGGTTGCGCCAGAGGTGCCACCTGTCCGCAACCTGCACCGCCTGGGGTGCCCCGGCGGTGGCGATCGACCCCGACGGCCGTGAACTCGGCCGTCTGCGCGAGCGGGCAGTGGTGCGTTTTCACGACGTGGTCCCAGGGGGGTGATGTCCTCTTCCTGGACGGTGGTGAAGACGGCCCGCGGGTGATCGAGCTGGTCCATGACAACGAGACGTCTGTCTGGCGGGCGTCAGTCGACCGGGGTGATGTAGACAGGGCCCTTGCGGAGCCGGCCGGGCCGCTTATCGGGGTGATGCTCCTGGATCATGAAGTGGAGACCGTTGAGAAGCCCCAGGTCGTAGCGGAATCCCTCCCCGGCGTCTGAGAGACCCTGGATGTAGGTCATAGCCCGCTGATAGCCCTCCACCTCCCTGCGGGTCTCGTCGCTGGCCTCCAAAGGATCCTCGCCGGACATCAGGTCCTCGACATCGTCCACCGACGCGGCGTAGCCCTCAATCGTGTTCGACCCGGCGATATTGCGTGCCCTGAGGGGCGGCGGGGGCGGAAAGGGACCGAGGCGGCCGCGTCAGAGGACGAGCGCGCAGACCACTGACGGAACGGACAGCGCCGGGCCCGCCTGCCGCAGCGATCCGTCGTCCAGGACACGCAGCGCGACGAGCGTGCCACTGTGCTGGTTGGCGACCAGTAGACAACCGCCCGCGTAGGTCAGGCCGCGCGGCCAGATACCGCCGGCGGATGTCTCGTCGACCGGTTCCAGCGTGGTGCCGGTGACCCGGAACGCGGCCACCGTGTCCGCGCCCCGGTTGGTCACCCACAGGAAACGGCCACAGGGCGAGGCCACGATGCCGCCCGGCTGGTTGGTGACAAGCTCCGGGACCGCCGTGGCGTGCACTGAGGACAGGCCCCTCAGCCTGCCAGTACCGGCGTCGTACCGGTGGCAGGTGACAGTCGAGGACAGTTCGTCCACGCTGAACACCAGCTCACCCCCGGGAGCGAAGGCAAGGTGGCGAGGACCGGAGCCGGGGTGCAGCCGGTTCACCGCGACCCGCTCCAGGGTGCCGTCGCGGGTGTCGAGCCGGTAGGTGAAGACCGCGTCGGCGCCCAGGTCGGTGGCGAGGATGAAACGGCCCGCCGGGTCGACGAGCACCTGATGGGCGTGACTGCCCTCCTGCCGTCCGGCGATCGGGCCCGACCCTTCGTGGACGGCGACGTCTGTCAGCTCCACCGCGCGTCCGTCCGCGGCGAGGCGGTGCACCGCCACGCTGCCGGGCGTCGTGTCGCCGCCGTAGTTCGCGGTCAGCAGCCAGTCGCCGTCCGGGTGGACGGTGAGGTGGCACGGGTTGGCGCCGCCGCTGCTCAACGGGCCGCCCAGTGGGGATAGTTGGCCGTCGCGGCTCCAGACCAGGGCGCTGACGGTGCCCGGATCGGTCTCGTTCGTGGTGTAGGCGACGTCGAGCCGGGGATGCACGGCCAGGAAGGACGCCCCGTTGACGGGCACTGGCGGCACTCCGGTGTCGTGCGCCAGGTGGCCGGTGCCCGGGGTGAGTCGCAGGGCGGCGATCCCGGCGCCGTTTCCGCCGGAGTCAGGTGTGTAGGAGCCGGTGAGGACAGTGACCCCATCGGTGGAGGAAGGCGTGGGCATGGGCGTGTTCCCTGGAAGTTCCTTGAACAGGTGGGTACTTGAGAGGATGCGGTGCCGGGAAGGGCTCAGCGCACGATGTCGTCGTAGTGGTCCAGCAGCCCCAGTTCGGAGCGCCGGGGCAGGCCTTCCCAGTCGCCGGTGGTGCTCACCGCGAAGGCGCCGAGCAGAGCCGCCGTCCGCAGCCGCCGTTCCGGGGGCTCACCCGCGAGCAGTTCGGCGAGATACCCGGCGGCGAACGCGTCGCCCGCGCCCACCGTGTCGAGCACGGTGACCGGCAGGGCGGGCTGCCGGTACGACCGTCCGTCGAGGAGGGCGTATGCTCCCTCGGCGCCGAGTTTGATCACGGCTCCGGCGGGGCCGAGGTCGCAGATGCCCTCGGCGAGCTCCTCCGGTCCGTCGGCGTCGGGAGCCATGAGCCCGCCTTCGTGCGCTCCCGCGAAGACCAGGTCGCTTCTGCGCAGCAGCGGCAGCAGCCTGCGCCCGGCCTCCTGCTCGTTCCACAGCAGCGACCGGAAGTTGATGTCCAGTGAGACGGGTACACCGGCGTCGACGGCGATGTCCACCGCGCGGGTGACGGCACGGGCCGGGTCTTCGCCCAGCGCCGGGGTGATCCCGGTGATGTGCAGGACCGCCGCGCCGGCGACGAGGTCCTCGGGGATGTCGTCGGCGGACAGCCGGGAACCGGCCGTGTGGGTGCGGTAGTAGCGGGTACGACTGTGCGTGGCCGTACGGCGTTCCCGCAGCAGCAGCGAGGTGGGAGCGGGGTCGCGTGCGGCGACCGTGGTGACGCCTTCCGCGCGCAGCTCGCGCAGGATGAGGTCGCCGAGTGCGTCGTCGCTGACGCGGCCGATCCAGGTGGCGGATCCGCCGAGTCGGCTGACGCCCACGGAGACGTTCGACTCGGCTCCGGCAAGCCCGAGACGCAGGTCGGAGCCCAGGGCCAGGGGGCCGGTTTCCGACCCGGCCAGGACCGCGAGGACCTCGCCGACGGTCACCAAGTACCCTTGCTGGGAAGGGTCGTTCACGGGTCCACCTTCTGCTGGCCGGGTGTGGCTCGGATCGTGTCGAGCAGCGTGCGGGTTCTCGCGGTGAGGGCGTCCAGGGTCTCCGGCGCCGGGTGGCGGTCCGCTCCGCGCAGCAGCGGTGAGCCGATGCCGACGGCGAGGGCGCCCGCCTCGAGGTAGTCGCATGCCTGGCCGGCGCCGACTCCGCCGACGGCGACGAGCGGGACGTCCGGCAGCGGCGCCCGCAGCTGCCGCAGGTGGGCGGGGCCACCGGTGCTCGCGGGGAAGAGCTTGACGGCGGTGGCACCGGCCCGCCAGGCGGTGGACACCTCGGTGGGCGTCCAGGCGCCGGGGTAGAACGGGATGCTCCTTTGGGTTGAGTAGCGGATCACGTCGGTGTCCACGGCGGGGGACACCAGGAACTCGGCCCCGGCCGCGAGCGCTTCCCGGGCCTGCTCGGTGGTGATCACCGTGCCGGCGCCCACCGCTACCTCGGGCCCGAGCTCGCCCCGGATGGCGGCCAGAGCGTCGAGGGCACCCGATGTGGTGAGGGTGATCTCCAGGCAGGTGATGCCGCCGGCCGCGAGGGCCCGGGCCACGGCGGGCAGTCCCGTCGCGTCGTCGGACCGGAGGATCGCCATGACCCGGGTGCGGCCCAGCTGCGGGGTGAGTGGGGGACGCTCGGTCACGACCTCACCGCCGTGGGCGACGTGCCGCAGCGCTGGGTGGTGGTCATGGGAAGTCCTACCTTTCAAGAGTGGTTGCTCGCCTTGAGCGCCTCGAGGGACGAGAAGTCCACCGAGGCCAGGTCCTCGGCGCTGGCGCGAGATGTCCCGGGCTGGGCACGCACAGCTGTCGTGCACATGTGTTGGCACCACATCGTCCGACCGCGACGGCGACGGTGGTCGCGTCCGCGGTGACCCTCCCAGGGCGCCTCGTGGCACACCCCGCCCATGGCCGGTATCCGACGTTGATACTGCTACGTTCGCATAGACCGATTTCTTCGGCTCTGCCCAGATATATCGTCTATTTCCGTCTGGGAAACCGGTTGACTCGAACTTCGGCGAACGCTAGGTTCCAGCGCCAGAAGGTGTCAAGAGGTCGCCAGGAAATCAAAACGCGCCACCGCCGCACACGCCGAGCGGCCCCTGGCGCCCATGAGGAAGGAGGCCCACATGCCGGAACAGCCCGTCAGGGCGAGGCTGGTGGACGTGGCGGAGAGGGCCGGAGTCTCCAAGGCCACCGTGTCCAAGCTGCTCAACGGCCGGCAGGACCTGTCCGTGCGGCCGGAGACACGCCGACGCGTCCTTGAGGCCGCCGAGGCGCTCGGTTACCGGCCGCACTCCGGGGCCCGGGCGCTGGCCGGAGCGAGCACCCACGCCTTGGCCCTGCTGGTCCCGGCCCTGGACAACCCCACGTACGTCACCATCGCCCGTGGCGCCTACCAACGCGCCCGTGAACTGGGCTATCTCTCCCTGCTGGCCGAGGACTTCGACGGGCAGGAAGCCGACGAGTCCTTCAACGACCTGGTGCAGGAAGGCAGGGTCGACGGGCTGCTCATCGCTTCCGCCCGCCCCGGTCACCCTCTGCTGGAAGTGCTCCGCGGCAACCCGGTCCCGCATGTCTTCCTCAACCGGTCGGTCGAGGGGTCCGGCCGGAACGTCACCATGGACGTGGCCCGCTCCAGCGTCACCGCGCTCGACCACCTGTACGGCCTCGGCCACCGCGCGGTCGGCCACATCGCGGGCCCGCCCGGCATCACCCCCAGCGACACCCGCAAGGAGGCCTTTCTGCGGCACGCCGGGGAACTGGGGCTGTCGGCGGCACCGGTCGCGTCCGGGGACTTCACCGAGGACGGCGGCCGGTCGGCGGCGCTGGAACTACTGCAGCCCGTGGACGGCGACGGCCGTCCGCCGGTCACCGCGCTCTACATCAGCTCGCTCGCGCAGGCGATGGGTACGCTGGCCGCGATCAGGAGTCTCGGGCTGCGTGTCCCCGAGGACGTCTCTGTGATCGGTAATGACGACCTGCCCGTCGCCGCCCACCTCCACCCCCCGCTGACAACCGTGGCCATGCCCCTGTACCAGCTGGGGACGGCTGCCGTGGACGCCCTCGTGGCCGCCGTCCAGGGCACACCACGTGGAGACGTCGTCGTACCGACCGAGCCGCGGCTGGTTCTGCGTGACTCCACGGCCAGACCGACAGGACCAGGAGGAACGCCATGACCGTTGCCGCCGCACCGGCGCCTTTCACCGGCCGTGCGGCCCTGCTCACCGCGGCCGGTTCTGGCATCGGGGCGGCCACCGCCCGCCGGCTGGCGGCGGAGGGAGCGTCGGTCCTCGTCACCGACGTGGACGCCAAGGGCGCCCACCACCTCGCCGAGGAGATCCGCGCAGCAGGGGGCGGGCGCACGACCAGCGCCTCGACGTCACCTCACCGAGTCCGTGGGCCGCGGTCGTCGCCGAGGCCCAGTCCTGGACCGGGCGCCTCGATGTGCTCCACATCAACGCCGGCCAGAACTTCCCCGGGGCGGCACACGAACTGGACGACGCCGCCTGGCACGACCAGGTGCGGATCTGCCTCGACTCCGTCTTCTACGGTGTCCGGGCCTCGGTGCCCCTCCTCAGGGCGGCCAGGGGCGCGGTGGTGATCACCTCGTCCGTGCACGCGGCCATCGGCTTCAAGAGCTTCCCCGCGTACGCGGCGGCCAAGGGCGGGATCGACGCCCTCGTACGCCAGCTGGCCGTCGAGTACGGGGCGCGGATCAGGTTCAAATCCGTCCTGCCCGGCGCCGTGGTCACCGCTCTGTGGGCCGAGGTACCCGAGCAGTACACGGCGCACACCGCCGCGCGTACCCACGTGGGCAGGCTCGGCACCGCCGAGGACGTCGCCGCCGCCGTGGCCTTCCTCGCCTCCGAGGACGCCTCGTTCGTCACCGGCCAGAATCTGATCGTGGACGGTGGGTGCAGCATCAGCTCCCAGGAGTAGGCCGCGGGAACCCGCCCGCTTCGGCGACCGGCCGCTCTGCCAGCTCTGCCCGCCCCACGAACGACCCGACCGCCGCACTGCCGTACCCCGCTCCCCCACGTCTTCCATCGCCCTCCCCCACGCCAACGCGTCCCCCGTCCCTCGAGCTGGCAGGTCCCCGTGCTCGCTCCGGCCATCACCGACTCACCGCCCATCACCGAGCGCTGGCCCCGCACCAGGCCGTACCCGCACAGGACCCGGAGGTCCACCCCATGAAGATCACTGGATACGAGCTCTTCCTCGTCGAGCCGCGCTGGCTCTTCCTGCGTGTCGACACCGACGAGGGCATCTCCGGCTGGGGCGAGCCCATAGTCGAGGGCAAGGCGCACACCGTCGCCCGCTGCGTCGAGGAAATGTTCGACTACCTGCTCGGCCAGGACCCGGCCCGTATCGAGGAGCACTGGCAGGTGCTCGCCAAGAGCGGCTTCTACCGTGGCGGCGTCGTCCTGAGCAGCGCCCTGGCCGGCATCGACCAGGCGTTGTGGGACATCGCGGGCAAGACCCACGGCGTCCCGGTCCACCAGCTCCTCGGCGGCCACGTCCGCGACCGGGTGCGCGTCTACGGCTGGGTCGGCGGCGCAACCCCCGAGGAACTGGCCGAGTCGGCGGCCGAGCAGGTCGCCAAGGGCATGACGGCGGTCAAGCTGAACCCCTGCGGCCACCTGGAGCCCCTCGCGACGCCCGCAGCGATCAACGCCATCGTGGACGGGGTGACCGCGGTCCGCGAGGCCATCGGCCCGGAACGCGACCTGGCGCTGGACTTCCACGGCCGGTTCAGCGGGGCGATGTCCCGCCGCGTCCTGCCACTCCTGGAGCCGCTCCTGCCGCTCTTCGTCGAGGAACCCGTGCTTCCGGAGTTCTCCCAGGACCTCGGCGCCGTGGTGCGCTCCACCTCCATCCCCATCGCCACCGGCGAACGGCTGTACTCCCGCTGGGACTTCCGCTCGGTGCTCTCCGACGGCATCGCCGTGGCCCAGCCCGACATCAGCCACGCCGGCGGAGTCTCCGAGACCCGCCGGATCGCCGCGATGGCCGAAGCGTACGACGTCATGGTGGCCCCGCACTGCCCGCTCGGCCCGATCGCCCTCGCGGCCAGCCTGCAACTCGACTTCGCGATCCCCAACTTCCTCATCCAGGAACAGGCACTGGGCATCGGCTACGGCGACAGCAGCGGACTGCTGGACTACCTCGCCGACACCACGCCCTTCACGTTCCGCGACGGCTACATCGACCGCCCGACCGCGCCCGGCCTGGGCATCACCATCGACGAGGACGCCGTCCGGGCCGCCGCCGAACGCGGCCACCGCTGGCGCAACCCGGTCTGGCGCAACACGGACGGCTCACTGGCCCCCTGGTAGCCCACGGGCAGGCCCCGGCCGCTGCCCCGGCCCCGGGGACTTGCCGCCCGCGCCATTCCCGCGGGTCTGGCACGACGCCGAGGTGGCCCGGGCCCCGCTCGCCGCGGTGACCGTGGACACGCCGTACGTCGACGACGTGCTTCGCTCATCGCTTTTGGACGGCACGATCTGCGACAGCGGGATGTCTTCGCCTACGTCCGCAGAGCTTGTGGGAGAACAGCGCCAGGTGGGTCGGCTCAGCCAGTTCTCCGCCGGACGCCGGTGCCTCAGCGTCTCGATGATCGCCCAGTCCCAGAAGGCGTCGTCTTCGACGATGCTCTGGCTGATCCGTCGAGCGGTGTTGCCGATGTCTCCCATGAAGACGTGCGGCGAACCGCGATCGAGGCGGCTGGGCACTTGTGCCACGGATGGCATCCAGCATTCCACCCGGGAGCATCCGCTGGACGGCCTTCCCCGGTGAAGGTGGGCACACGGTTATCGATCACGCAGCGAGCGTGAGTTCAGCGGTGTGGTGTCGGTGTTCGTATCCGTTCGAGGTTCACGACGTTGGCCATCGCCTGATGGCCGGCGCCGTTGGGATGCAGGTGGTCGCCGCTGTCGTAGGCGGGGTTGATGGCCACAGCGTTGGCGGGGTCCTGCGTTGCCTTGTCGAAGTCGATGACGCCGTCGAAGGCGCCACTGCTGCGGATCCACTGGCTGACGGCTTGGCGGATCTGCTCGCCGGAAGCCGTGTAGTAGCCGGCGCCCCGGTAGGGCAGGATCGTGCCGCCGATGATCTTCACGTCGGCGGCGTTGGCTTCGTCGATCACAGCCTGCATGCCGTTCTCAACATCCGTCGCGGTCACAGGGCTGGATCCGTTCGGGCCGGTGTGGTTGCCGATGTCGTTGATGCCTTCCAGCCGGATCACCTTTTTGACGTTGGGCTGGCCGAGCACGTCGTGGGCGAATCGGTTCTGGAGGCTGGGGTTGTGGGTGTTGGTGTCTGTCAGCACGCGGTTGGAGCCGACGCCCGCGTCCACGACACCGAGGGCGGAGTTCATGCGCTGGGCGAGGTAGTCGGGCCAGCGGTGATTGGCGCCCCGAGGGGAACGGACGCCGTCGGTGATGGACCCCCGACGCACACCAGGGTTCGGGTGGCGGTCGGGGAGATGACGTCCAGGCCTTCGAGGAAGAACCAGGATGTCTTCGTGGTCGGGTAATTGCCGGTGCCGTCCTCGGTGACGTGGGTCGCCGGCGGTGGAGACCCAGGCGGTTGCCTGTGCCTCGGCGTGCCAGGTGGTGGTGCCGGCAGGCATGCCGGGCAGGTGGACGCTCGAGCTGGTTTGTGTTCGCGGCCACAGCAATCGGGCCCCGGTCGCTGGCGACGTCCAGGGTTTCGGCCTTGCCATAGTTGGTCGTGTTTTCCGTCAAGTTGTCGTGTTCAGCCCAGCGGGGTCTCCTGCGGAGGTGAACAGTCTGCTGCGAAATGGTCCGCCGACGCTGTCGGCTATGGTGAAGGCATGTGTTGCTGCGCTGCCATGACCACCCTTACCGCCGCTTAGCGGCGGTAGCCGCGGTTGCCCATAACCGCGGCCTCGTTGCTGGCCCCGGGCGGGGCCAGTGCCACGACGTACCGCCGGATCAGTGTCCTGCCGGCAGCCACTCGCTTATTTCTGTGCTGCCGGGCCATCCTGCCTGATCAGGGGAGTCATGTCTCAGTCGCAGCACTTCGATTCACAGCACCAAACCCCATCCCCTTGCCCGCATGGAGCCAGCCCCATCGTCGCGCAGGATCCTCCTGTCGCCACCCTGCTCCTGATGGTCGGGCTTCCCGGAGCCGGAAAAACCACCCGGGCCAAAGAGCTCGCCGCAACGCACCGGGCACTGCGGCTGACCCCAGACCACTGGATGATCCCGCTGTTCGGCGATCCGATGGCTGGCGGAAAGCGCTGGGTGCTCGAAGGGCGGCTCATCTCGGTCGCCCTCCAGGCGCTGCGGCTGGGGACCAGCGTCGTGCTCGACTACGGGCTCTGGGGCCGCGATGAACGGTCGGCGCTGCGCTGGCTGGCGCGGTCGGCCGGCGCAGCATGCCAGGTGGTCTACGTGCCCGTGGACAAGGACGTCCAGCTCGCCCGCATCGCGCACCGCCAGGCGACGACACCGACTCAGACGTTTCCCATGAGCGAGACTGATGTGGACCAATGGCGGGAGCAGTTCCAGGTGCCTGACGCCGCTGAACTCGCCGGGGGCGAGATCCCCACCCCGCCGACGGGCTGGCCGGGCTGGCCGGAGTGGGCGGAAGACCACTGGCCCTCCTGCACCGACAGCTACTGACTCTGTTGGCGTGATGTCGTCAAGGTGAGGCCGGTTCCGGCGAGGGCGGGGACGGGCCCTGGACACTGGCCCGAAGTCCAGCCTCCTCAACTTCCCTTCATGCGGCTGTCCTTACTTACCTGGTACGACCTCGTGTCGCACACTGAGCGCTTCAGTTGGCGAGTGAGCGTCGAGTTGGCGACTTGAGCGGGCCATCATGGACAGCTGACGGCCTGTCCTCCGCCGGAAAACGAGGGGCCGGCCATGCCGGAGCCACCCGCTTTCACCGAGCGGAACCCGATCCGGCTGTGATCTGTCGGGTGTGCCGCCTGCCTTCGTCATCGTCGACGACACCTACTCGTTCCGCCACCCGCACCGCCTGCCGGCAACATGGCACCAGCATCGCGTCATATCGCGACAGAAGGAACGTAACCTGACGCGGCGTTATATGCGTTACGAGCGTTGACACACTTCTCGCAGTGGATCTACTTTGAGCCTCCAACGTAAACACTCTGTGAACATATCCACCTTGGATTACGTAGCGATTAGAGGTACAGATGCCCTTGCATCGCGGAGGCAGGTTCGCCGCTCTCATCTCGTGTCTGATAACAGCGATGTTCATGTCGCTAGTCTTCGCGGTACCCGCTCACGCCGCCACGACGTTGACGACCTACCCGGCACCTGCGGGTAACCCCCTGAGCACCGACTACACGGTCAAGGTACGCACCCCGGGCGGAACCTGGATCGACCTGGACGAGTATCAAACCCGGGTCGGAGGGCCTTCAAGGGCGTCGTGGGCCTCGTTCGTCTACTTCGACACCAACGGTCCCGTCGAACTGTCCGTCACCCACAACCTGGGGGCCGTGTCGACGGTGAAGGTCAAGCCCTCGGCCAGAGGCGTCACACCGGCGATCAGCGGCAATACCGCGACCTTCACGATCTCGGGGCCGATGAAGCTCGTCGTCGATGTGAACGACAACGTCGATCAGGACCTGATGATCTTCGCCAACCCGCTGGAGACCAACGTGCCCAGCGCGTCGGATCCGAACGTCGTCTACTACGGCCCCGGGTTCTACGACACCGGCGACATCACCGTCCCGAGCGGCAAGACGCTGTACATCGCCGGCGGAGCCGTGATCAGGGGCGGCGTCATCGCGAACGACGTCTCCGACGTGACGATCAGGGGGCGCGGCATCCTCTACCGCCCCGACGGCGAGGGGGTCTCGGTCGATCGCTCGACGAACGTGACCGTCGACGGCATCATCGTCAACGGTTACGGCAACCTGAACAACGGTGGTTACGGGGTCAGCCTCGGATCCTCGAACAACGTGTCCCTCAACAACATCAAGCTCCTGGCGTACAGGAAGTGGAGCGATGGAGTGGACGCGATGGCGTCGAACAACATCAACGTCAACGACGCCTACATCCGCACCGGTGACGACAGCATCGCGATCTACGGCTCGCGTGGCGGTGACGGCTTTGGGTATTTCGGAAGCACGAACGTCTTCAATGTGACCAACTCGATCCTCATGCCGGGCAAAGCGCATCCGGTCAACGTGGGCACACACGGCAATCCGGACGCCCCCGACACGATCAGCGGGATCACGATTTCCAATGTGGACATCCTGACGCACAACCCGCTGTCTGCCGTCTCGCCGATTTCTCTCACCGCGAGCGATTCGAACCTCGTGACGGACGTCCTGCTCGCGGACATCCGGTGGGAGGACGTGCTCGTCGGCAAGTTCCTGGACGTGATCACCTACAAGAATCCGGGATACGGCTTGTCGGTCGGTCGTGGAATCAACGGCGTCACCGTCAAGAACTTCTCGTACAACGGCACGCTGCAGTACGACAACAACATCTATGGCTACGACGCGACCCGGATGACCCAGAACGTGGCCTTCGAGAATTTGAGGGTCAATGGAGCCGTGGTGACGAATGCCGCCGCCGGACGATTCGCGATCGGGAACTACACCAGCAACATCACCTTTTCCGCGGGCGGCGGAACCCCGATCCAGAGCGGACACGTCTACAAGATCCAGAACGCCAAGAGCGGCAAGGTGCTCGGCATCACCAACATGTTGAAGACCGACGGCGCCCAGGCGCTGCAGTGGTCGGACAACGGAACAGCCGACCACGAGTGGACATTCACCCAGCTGAGCAACGGCAACTACGAGCTCACGAACGTGAACTCCGGCAAGGTGCTCGGCATCAGCGGCATGTCGACCGCTGACGGCGCGCAAGCCCTGCAGTGGTCGGACAACGGAACAGCCGACCACGAGTGGCAACTGGTGACGTCGGCGAACAGCACCTACAAGCTGGTCAACCGATACAGCTCCAAGGTGCTCGGCATCAAGGACGGATCAACAACCGAAGGCGCGCTCGCGGTGCAACAACTGGCCAACGGTAACCTGGACCAAAGCTGGAACCTCGTGTTCGTCAGATAACAAGGTAAGGCCGACCGAGCCCATGACGTGCCCACCGGATGCTTTCCGATCCGGTGGGCACGTCATCGCTTCGAAACCTTGTATCACGCCCTCGGACGACTGGACGATCGGCACTTAACAGGGCACCCGTCGACTCGCGATCCATGCGGCGAATGGACCGGCGAACTCGGTCGCTTCCATTCCGGCCCGGTCGGCGATGTGTACAAGCAGACGCTCAACAGCGGTGCGGGCCATCACGTCGTAGTCCGGCGCGATGGTGGACAAGGAGGGCACCGTGTAGCCGGCCACCGTAATACCGTCGAAGCCATACACCTTCACCTCGTCAGGCACGCGGATGCCCGCATCAGCGAGACCGTACAGTGCGCCGGTCGCAAGCGCGTCGGTAACGCAGAAGATACCGCCGAACCGAATGCCCTCCGCGGTGGCTCGCGTCATAGCCTCGCGCCTCGGGCGACCTGACTACAAGTCAGTCAACACTCCTGACGCACTTCCCAATCCGACCCCACGGCTCCACCATGACCCAAAACCCGAAAAAGATGCCGCCGACCTCGCCGCTGCCCGGCGCGATCAAGGCGGCGATCACCGGGCGACATCGCTCACGGCGACGGTTGAGTGGATCACCGACGCGCTGGACGTGCTCGGCATTCCCTGCGTGGCCGACCGACTGTCGCTGTCTCGGGACAGAACACTTAGGGCTCAGCCCGAACCGGATCCGGATCCAGCCCCTGGTGCGACCGAGTCGGTCGGGCGCGCGAGATACTTGCGACCATGACGTCGTACTCGCCCGGGGGCTCGCTCCGCACGCTGCGCCTGTCCAACGCGGCCGCCGTTCTTCGCACGGTCGCCGAAGCCGGTCCGCTGCACCGCGCCGAGATCGCTCGTCGCGTCGAACTCTCGCGTACCACGGTCACCACGATCACCAGAGAGCTGATCGAGGGCGGCGTGCTGGTCGAGTCGCTCGACGACAACCGCGGACCGGAGGTCGACGGTCGCGCCGGCGGACATCTGATGCTCACTCCGACGGCGGCGTGGGCCGGTGGGGTCAACATGACGCTCGATGGCGTCGCAGCGCGCGTTCATGATCTGGCCGGCGGCGAGCTCGGTACCGCACAGCGCGAGCTCGCACCGACGGACGACGGAGAGCGTCGTGCCGAACTCGCGACGGAAGCGCTCGACGAGGCGCTCGAGCGGGCCGGCGGCCATCGTGATCGGCTGCTCGCTGTCGGGTTCGGCCTGCCCGGCCAGATCGACCCGTCCGAAGGCGTCGTGCATGGCGCGCTCGACGATCAGCCCTGGCATGGCGTGAACGCGCTCGATGTGATGTCGAACCGGCTCGGAGTCCCCGTCCTGGTCGAGAACAACGTCCGGCTCGAGACCCTCGCAGAATGCCGCTGGGGCGACGCCCGCGACGTCGAGAACCTTATCTACGTGCACATCTCGAGCGGTCTCGCCATCGGCATAGTGATCGCCGGCCAGTTGTACCGCGGCGCCGACGGAGGAGCCGGCGAGTTCGGGCATGTCTCGATCGATATCGAGGGCCCCGCGTGTCGCTGCGGCAATCGAGGATGTTTGGTGCTGAAGGCGGGCGGATCTGCCGTGGGCCGGCGTCTGCGCGACGTGCTCGGCGACTCGGCGAAGCTCTCCGACATCGTGGCCGCCTCCGCCGCAGGCAACCGTGCGGTGCACAATGTCCTGAGGGACGTGGGCGGTGTCGTCGGTCGCGAACTGGCAAGCATCTGCAATCTGCTCAACCCCGAGCTGGTCGTCGTGGGCGGCCAGACGGCCTCGGCCGGTGACGTCCTGCTCGAGCCGCTGCGCGAAGGCCTGGTGCGTCACACCCTCGCACCCCGGGGTGCGCCAAAGGTCGTACCGTCGCTGCTCCCGGCAGGTGCCGACGCCGGCGCATGGGGGGCTGTCGCGCTCGTACTCGCAAGCGTGCACTCGTCGCCGACGGCGTTGGAGCGCCTCCTCGAGCTGGGTGCCGCGTCTGTTGAACGGCGCACACGCAGCTCCTGACCTGCATACCGTGACGGGGGTGTGCACAGGTCAGTGGATGTAACGACACAGTACGCGCAGCGCGGTTCGTCCGCGCTCCCCGCGCCAGGCCGGGAGGCTGGTTGCGCGGGCCGGCGCTGATGCGGCCGTTGCCGAAGCTGAAGTGGTACCTCGCCCACCTGCCCGAGGGACCGGCCATCGACTGGGCCGCCGCTGATCTCGAGCAGTGGCTGGTGCCAGTGCTCGCATTCTTAAGGGGTCCTTTCACTATGAGCGTCCGATCAGGTCGCGTGGTCTGGTGCCGTGCATCGCAAGGCGCCGGAGCGGCCTCGTGGCGGAGCCACGTGGGCGTTTCGGCAACGCGGCGAGGTGCGGTGCCAGGCCGCGCGACCCGGACGGGCATAGTGAAAGGACCCCTAAGGGAGCAGGGCGCGTTCTCGGTGAAGTGGGGGCCGCCCGTTGTCGCCCGCCGCTGGAGTGCCGAGGCGGTGGCCGCCACCATGCTCACAGTCGGCGAGCACGTCTGGTACTCCCATGGCGCCTCCACGCAGGAGGCTCGGGAGCGGGAGCTGGGGGGGGAGGTCGGCGGTGAGCTTGACTCTGAAGCTTCCATAGATCGTCGAGCTGTAGGAGATGGCGCGGACTCATCGGTGAATACGCTGGTGAGGTGGTGGTAGACCTCTCGCACGACAAAGCGCTTGAGGCATCGGAAGATGTCCTTCGTCTTGAGTCCTTCGAGGGTGCGCCGTGCGACGTACTCGCGGGTCCGCGGGTCGTGGCGCATGCGGACCAGCACGATCGTGTGCAGCGCGCGGTTGGCCTGGCGGTCTCCGCCGCGGTTGAGCCGGTGGCGATCGGTACGCCCGGAAGAGGCCGGGGCTGGTGCGGCAGCGCACAGGTGCGCGAAGGAGGCCTCGGAAGCAAGCCTGTCGGGGTTGTCGCCAGCGGTGACCAGCAACTGCCCGGCGGTCTCGGTTCCGACGCCCGGCAGCGCTAGGTGTACTGACCCGTGAGGTTGTGGACGCGGCTGGCGGGTGGTTGGCCTTTGAGCGCGGTGTGTCCGCGGTGGTGATTGTAGGTGTGGAGCCACTGT
>NZ_JBVIPA010000063.1:23277-33124 GCF_055578365.1 Streptomyces sp. NPDC033131 | reverse complement strand
CGGTCCGACAAACGCTCGCCCGCAGGCGACTTGACCTGCCCCACCCTCGCCACACCACAACCAACGAGCGCAGGGCATCTAAGTCACCGGCATTGCGGCTAGCCCGCCCGAGGCCGGGGCCGCGACCGCACGCCCCGTCCCCCGACCACGGCCTGTGCACGCGTCCTCCTACGAGGACGCCGTACGCGCCGCGGTCGACCTCGGCGGCGGCACGGACACCGTCGCGGACCCCGACCGGCGGCCTGGCCGGCGCGGTGTACGGCATCACCGCGATCCCTGACCGCTGGACAGCGCCTCTGCACGTACCCCTGCCGGGATTCGGCGAACGGGTCCCGCGCACACCGGAACTCACGGAGCTCGCTCCTCTGTTGAGCACCTGAACCCCGCGACGAGCTCGGCCCCGGCGAGCAGGCGGCCCAGCCCGGTTACACGTTGTTCAGATACGTCAGCACGGCCGGCACCCGGCGGTGCCCGCTGTCGCTCTGCGGCAGGCCCAGCTTCAGGAACACGTTCCCGATGTGCTTGTGGACCGCCCGTTCCGTGACGACCAGGATCTTCGCGATGGTGGCGTTGTCGTGCCCCTCCGCCATCAGCTTCAGGACCTGACTCTCGCGCGGTGTCAGCGAGTCGAGCGGGGTGTCCCGGCGCCGGGTCAGCAACTCCGTCACCACCTCCGGATCGAGGGCCGTGCCTCCGGCCGCGACCCGCTCCAGCGCGTCGAGGAACTCGTCCACCCGCCCCACCCGGTCCTTGAGCAGATAGCCCACCCCGCTGCTCCCCCCGCCCAGCAGCTCGGCGGCGTACGACTCCTCCACGTACTGCGAGAGCACCAGCACCGGCAGACCGGGCATCTCCTTCCGCGCGGCGAGCGCGGCCCGCAGACCCTCGTCGCGGAAACCCGGCGGCATCCGCACGTCCAGCACCGCCACGTCCGGCCGGTGCTCCAGCAGCGCGGGCAGCACCTCGGGCCCGGTGCCGACGACGGCCGACACCTCGTGCCCGGCAGAGGTCAGCAGGAGGACAAGGCCCTCCCGCAACAGGGCGTTGTCCTCGGCGATCACGAGTCTCATGGCGCCCATGTTCCTACGGTTCCGGCGGACCGCTCCCGGGAAGGTCCGCTCACAGCGCCTTGAGCGCCTCCGCGGTGCCCCGCGCCAGCCCTCCCAGATACCCCTTGGGGAGCTTCGGGCTGCGGATCACCACCGCGCGCCAGTACAGCGGCCCCGAGATCAGGTCCAGGGCCAGGTCCTCGTCGAGCCCTGCACTGACCTCGCCGCGCTCGCGTGCCGCCGCCACGATCTTGCTCGCGACGCCTTCCTGCCCCTCACGCAGGGCCTTCTGCATGGCCTCGGCGATCTCCGGGTTGCGTGCCGCCTCGGCCTGGAGGTCGGGGATGACCTGCGAGGCGACGGGGTGGCGCAGGGCACGGGAGGTCACCTCGTACAGCAGTCGCAGGTCGCCCTCGAGCGAGCCGGTGTCCGGCACCGGCAGGCCCATCACCGCGATCGCCGAGACGACGTCGAGGACGAGGTGCAGCTTGGAGCGCCAGCGGCGGTACACCGCGGTCTTGCCGACGCCCGCGCGGCGCGCGATCCCCTCGATGGACATCCGCGCGTAGCCGACGGCCGCCAGCTCCTCGAAGACGGCCGCCCGGATGGCCTCCGTCACATCCTCGCGGAGTACGGCGGCACCCGCGGGTGCCCGGCGGCGCGGACGCGTCTGCGGCTCGTCGGCGTTCGTCGTCATGCGGTCCAGCATAGGGGCGTTACGACGAAACGGTTGCGTTCCGACGTCAACTCGGCCTACGCTCACGTTGCGACGATACGGTCCCGTCCCGACGTAAGAGAACGTGAAGAGAAGCGTAAGAAAACGCCGGGCGACGGACCCACCCCAGCCACACGCACCCCACCCCCCGAGTGAAAGCAGCGGATGTGAGCCAGGTCCTCCACACACCGCCCCCGACGACGGCGACCGCACCGGCCGAAGACGACCTCGCGGCCCTCGCCGCCCGCTACGGCCTCTCGGTCAGCGGCGCCCGCCCCACCCTGCGCGAGTACGTCAGCCAGCTGTGGGCGCGGCGCCACTTCATCGCCGCCTTCTCGACCGCCAAGCTCACCGCGCAGTACAGCCAGGCGAAGCTGGGCCAGCTCTGGCAGGTGATGACCCCGCTGCTGAACGCGGCGGTCTACTACTTCATCTTCGGCGTGCTGATGGGCACCAAGAAGGGCGTGGCGGACTACGTCCCCTTCCTGGTGACGGGCGTGTTCGTCTGGACGTTCACGCAGAGCTCGATCATGGCGGGCACCCGGGCGATCTCCGGCAACCTGGGCCTCGTGCGGGCCCTGCACTTCCCGCGGGCCGCGCTGCCCATCTCCTTCTGCCTCCAGCAGCTCCAGCAACTGCTGTTCTCGATGGCCGCCCTGGTCGTGATCCTGCTCGCCTTCGGCGTGCCGGTGTCCGCGTCCTGGCTGCTGGCGATCCCGGCGCTGACGCTGCAGTTCACCTTCAACGCGGGCATCGCGATGGTCCTGGCGCGGGTGGGCGCGAAGACACCGGACATCGCGCAGCTGATGCCCTTCGTCCTGCGCACCTGGATGTACATCTCCGGCGTGATGTGGAGCCTGGACCACCTGCTCAGCAAGCACAGCGACCTGCCGTTCTGGGTGGCACCCCTGCTCAAGGCCAACCCGGCCGCCGTCTACATCGACCTGATGCGCTTCGCGCTGATCGACAGCTTCCACGCGAGCCAGCTGCCCGCCCACGTGTGGCTGATCGCGACCGGCTGGGCCCTGCTCGCCGGAGTCGGCGGCTTCATCTACTTCTGGAAGGCTGAGGAGACGTACGGCCGTGGCTGACAAGACCGAGAACATCTACGACGGCGAGAAGATCCCCACCGTCATCGCCGACGGCGTCGACATCGTCTACCGGGTCAACGGCACCGGCGCCGGCCGTGGCTCCGCGACCGCCGCCCTCAACCGCATGCTGCGCCGCGGGAAGGCCGAGAAGGCGGCCGGTGTGCGCACCGTCCACGCCGTCAGGAACGTGTCGTTCGTCGCGTACCGCGGCGAGGCGATCGGCCTGATCGGCACCAACGGCTCGGGCAAGTCGACCCTGCTCAAGGCGGTCGCCGGCCTCCTCCCGGTGGAGAACGGCCGGATCCACACCGACGGCCAGCCCTCCCTCCTCGGCGTGAACGCGGCCCTGATGAACGACCTGACCGGCGAGCGCAACGTCTATCTCGGCGGCCTCGCCATGGGCATGTCCCGCGAGCAGGTCAAGGAGCGCTACCAGGACATCGTCGACTTCTCCGGCATCAACGAGAAGGGCGACTTCATCACCCTCCCCATGCGCACCTACTCCTCCGGCATGGCCGCCCGGCTGCGCTTCTCCATCGCCGCCGCCAAGGACCACGACGTCCTGCTCATCGACGAGGCACTGGCAACCGGCGACCGTTCCTTCCAGAAGCGCTCCGAGACCCGCATCCGCGAGCTGCGCAAGCACGCGGGCACGGTGTTCCTGGTCAGCCACAGCAACAAGTCGATCCGCGACACCTGCGACCGCGTGCTGTGGCTGGAGCGCGGCGAACTGCGCATGGACGGGCCGACGGAGGAGGTCCTGGAGGCGTACGAGGCGTTCACCGGCGGCCCGGACAAGGCGAAGGCCAGGCCGAAGGTGCCGGTCTCCTCGTAACGAAGGCCCAGAGCAACCCCCACAACACAAGGGCGCCCCGGGCCTTCACGGCCCGGGGCGCCCTCTTCGCCGTACGGCTACGAATGCGTCCGCAGCAGCGTCCGCATCGTCCGCATGGCCACCGACAGATTCGCCAGGTCGAACGTCTCCGAGCCCTGGATCTCGTCCAGGGTCGTCCGGGCCCGACCCAGGATCGCCGCGTTCTTCTCCTCCCACGCCTTGAAGCGCTGCTCGGGAGTCGAGGTGCCGTTGCCCACCGCCAGGACGTCGGCGGTCACGGCCGCGTGGGCCGCGTAGAGGTCCTCACGGATGGAGGCGCGGGCCATGGACTGCCAGCGGTCGGCACGGGGCAGCTCGATGATGCGGTCCATGAGCTGGGTGATGTGGAGACGGTCGGCGAGGTCGTAGTAGACCTCGGCGACGTCCATCGGGTCCCGGCCCATGCGGTCGGCCACCGAGACGATGTCGAGCGTGGGGAAGGCGGACGAGAACCCGGCGACGCGCGTGGCGACCTCGTCCGGCACGCCGACGCCCGTCAGCTCGTCGTAGATCTTCTGGTACCACTCCAGGTCCGCGCCCCGCAGCAGCTTGGGCAGCTGTGACCACACCTGCTCGACCCGGTCGACGAAGAAGTCGACGGTCTCGGCGAGTTGGAGCGGCTGCGGCCGGTTGTTGAGCAGCCAGCGCGTACCGCGCTCCACCAGGCGCCGCGAGTGCAGCCGGATCCGGGTCTGGACGGCGGCTTCGACCTTGTTGTCGAGCGCTTCCACCGCGTCCCACACGACACCGGAGCGGAAGATCGCGCGCGCCGCGGTCTGCGCCCGCACGATCTCCTCCAGCGAGGCTCCGGTCTCCTCGCGCAGCCGGTGCAGGTAGGTCGTGCCGCCCGTGTTGACCGTGTCGTTGACCAGTACGGTCGTGGTGATCTCACGGTGCAGCGGGTGGCCGTCGATGTGCTCCCCGAACGCCTCGCGCAGCGCGCTCGGGAAGTACGCGTGCAGCAGGGTGCGCAGGTACGGGTCGTCCGGCAGCGAGGTGTGCAGCAGCTCCTCGGCGACCGTGATCTTCGTGTACGCCAGCAGGACGGCCGTCTCCGGTCCGGTCAGACCCTGGGCGGCGCCGAGGCGTTCGCGGATCTGGCGGTCGGTGGGCAGGAACTCCAGCGCCCGGTCGAGCAGGCCCTCGCGCACCAGGTGACGCAGGTACCGCTGCTGGGCGTGGAGCATGTCCTTGGACTGGGCGAGCGCGTTGGCGATGGCCGTGTTCTGCGCGTAGTTGTTGCGCAGGACCAGGTGGCCGACCTCGTCGGTCATCTCGGCGAGCAGCTTGTTGCGCTGCTTGACCGTCATGTCGCCGTCCGCGACCAGGCCGTTGAGCAGGATCTTGATGTTCACCTCGTGGTCGGAGGTGTCCACGCCCGCGCTGTTGTCGATGGCGTCCGTGTTGATCTTGCCGCCGTGCAGCGCGAACTCGATCCGGCCGAGCTGGGTCAGGCCCAGGTTGCCGCCCTCGCCGACGACCCTGACCCGCAGGTCGGCGCCGTCGACGCGGATGGGGTCGTTGGCCTTGTCGCCGACGTCCGCGTGCGTTTCGGTGCTCGCCTTCACGTACGTGCCGATGCCGCCGTTCCACAGCAGGTCCACCGGCGCCCTGAGGATCGCCTTCATCAGGTCGGCCGGCGTCATCTTGGCGACCTTGCCCTCGATGCCGAGAGCCTCGCGGATGTGCGCGTTGACCGGGATCGCCTTGGCCGAACGGGGGAACACGCCGCCACCCGCGGAGATGAGCGCGGTGTCGTAGTCGGCCCAGCTGGAGCGGGGCAGCTCGAAGACGCGGCGGCGCTCGGCGTAGGAGGTGGCCGCGTCGGGCTTCGGGTCGATGAAGATGTGCCGGTGGTCGAAGGCGGCGACCAGGCGGATGTGCTCGGAGAGCAGCATGCCGTTGCCGAACACGTCACCGGACATGTCCCCGATGCCGACGACCGTGAAGTCCTCGGCCTGCGTGTTCACGCCCAGCTCCCGGAAGTGCCGCTTGACGGACTCCCAGGCGCCGCGGGCGGTGATGCCCATCTTCTTGTGGTCGTATCCGGCGCTGCCTCCGGAGGCGAAGGCGTCGCCGAGCCAGAAGTTGTACGTCTCGGCCACCCCGTTGGCGATGTCCGAGAAGGTCGCGGTGCCCTTGTCGGCGGCCACGACGAGATAGGTGTCGTCCTCGTCGTGCCGGACCACGTCGGCGGGCGGGACCACTTCACCGGCGACCATGTTGTCGGTGATGTCGAGCAGCGCCGAGATGAAGGTCTTGTAGCTGCGGATGCCCTCCGCCAGCCACGCGTCCCGGTCCACGGCCGGATCGGGCAGCTGCTTGGCGACGAAGCCGCCCTTGGCGCCGACCGGCACGATGACGGTGTTCTTCACCATCTGCGCCTTGACCAGGCCGAGGATCTCGGTGCGGAAGTCCTCACGGCGGTCGGACCAGCGCAGTCCGCCTCGCGCGACCTTCCCGAACCGCAGGTGCACGCCCTCCACCCGCGGCGAGTACACCCAGATCTCGAACGCCGGGCGCGGCGCCGGCAGATCGGGGATCATCTGGGGGTCGAACTTCATGGAGACGTACTCGTGCGGCCGGCCGCCCGCCGCCTCCTGGAAGAAGTTCGTGCGCAGGGTCGCCTTGATGACGGTCAGGAACGACCTCAGGATCCGGTCCTCGTCGAGGGAGGCGACCTGGTCGAGAGCCGCCTCGAGCTCTTCGAGGAGCGCGTCGACGAGCTCGTGCCCGGCACGCTGGCGTTCCGGCGACATCCGCGCCTCGAACAGCGACACCAGCAGCCGGGTGGTGTGGACGTTGTGGCGGAGGGTGTCCTCCATGTAGTCCTGGCTGAACGTCGAACCCGCCTGCCGCAGGTACTTCGCGTACGCCCGCAGCACCATCGCCTGACGCCAGTTCAGTCCGGCGCTCAGCACGAGGGAGTTGAACCCGTCGTTCTCCGCCTGGCCCGTCCAGGTCGCGGCGAAGGCCTCCTGGAAGCGCTCGCGCCCGTCGTCACCGAGGTGGTCGCCGCTCCCGCTCTTCGGCTGGGGCATGCGCAGCCCGAAGTCGTAGATCCACGCCACGCTCCGGTCCGAGCAGCGCAGTTCGTACGGCCGCTCGTCCATCACCTCGACACCGAGCCGGTTGAGGACCGGCAGCACGGCCGACAGGGTGATGGACTCGCCCTTGCGGTAGATCTTGAACCGGCGCTCCTCGGGGGCGGCGCCCACGGGCTCGTACAGGCTGAGCGAGAAGCCGGTCTCCTCGGTGAGCTTCTCGAGCTGCGCGAGGTCGGCGACGGCGGAGCGCGGGTTGTGGTCGGCCTTGTAGCCCTCCGGGATCGCGTTGCCGTAGCGACGCACCAGCTCGGCGGCGCGCTCCTCGCCGAACTCGGCGTTCAGCGCCTCCCCGAACCCGTCGGCCCACGACCGCGCGGCCTCCACCAGCCGGGCCTCGAGGCGCTCCTTGTCGGCGTCCGACAGCTGCGCCAGCTCGGTGCCCTGCGGGACCCGGACGACGAAGTGCAGCCGGGAGAGGATCGACTCGGTGTTCCAGGCGGTGAAGTCGACGCTGGTACCGCCGAGTTCCTCCTTCAGGATGTCGATGATCCGCAGCCGTACGCCCGTGGTGTACCGGTCACGGGGCAGGTAGACGAGGGCGGAGTAGTAGCGCCCGTACTCGTCCTGGCGGAGGTAGAGCCGCAGCCGCCTGCGCTCCTGGAGGTAGAGCACGGAGGTGACGATGGCCTGCAGCTCGTCGACCGGGGTCTGGAAGAGGTCGTCGCGCGGGTACGTCTCCAGGATCTGCAGCAGATCGCGCCCGTCGTGGCTGTTGGGCGAGAACCCGGCGCGCTCCAGGACCTCCGCGACCTTGCGGCGGACGACCGGGACCCTGCGCACGGACTCGGTGTAGGCGGCGGACGAGAACAGCCCGAGGAAGCGCCGCTCACCGACCACGTTGCCGTTCTCGTCGAACTTCTTGACGCCGACGTAGTCGAGGTACGACGGCCGGTGCACGGTGGCCCGGCTGTTGGCCTTGGTCAGCACGAGCAACTTGTGCTCGCGGGCCTTGGCACGGGCGTCGGCGGGCAGCCGCTCGAAGGAGGGGCTGACGGGGTGGGTCTCGTCGCTCGCGTGGTGCGGGTCGGACCGCAGAATGCCGAGCCCGGTGCCGGGGACGGCCACGAGGGAGTCGTCCTCCCGCAGCCGGTACTCCCGGTACCCGAGGAAGGTGAAGTGGTCGGCGGCCAGCCAGCGCAGCAGCTCCCGCGCCTCCTCGATCTCCTGCTCGCGCAGATCGGAGGCGACGGGCTCCTTGGGCATCTCGTCGGCCATGCGCAGCGCCGCGTCCCGCATCTTCTCCCAGTCCTCGACGGCCTCACGGACGTCGGACAGGACACGCAGCAGGTCGGCGGTGATCTGCTTCAGGTCGCCCCGGTCGCTCTCGCGGTCGGTCTCGACGTGGATCCAGGACTCGGTGTGCGCGTCGTGCGGCAGCTCGCCGGCGGGACGCGGGGTGAGCACCTCGATGAGCTTGCCGGTGACGTCACGCCGCACGATGACCTGCGGATGGATGACGACGTGAATCCCGCGCCCCTGACGCGTCAGCTCGTTGGTGACGGAGTCGACGAGGAAGGGCATGTCATCGGTGACGACTTCGACCACCGAATGAGTGCACGTCCACCCGTTCTCTTCCACGGTGGGCGTGTGGACCCGCACGTTGGCCGTGCCCTGCGGGCGGTTCTCGGCCAGGCGGTAGTGCGAGAGTGCGGCTCCGAAGAGGTCGACCGGGTCGCGGTCGGCGAGGTCCTCCGGGGCGGTGTGCAGGTAGTAGCGCTGGAGGAACGCGAGCAGGGTGTCCCGGTCGGGAGTGCTCGCATCCGTCGTCCCGGTCGGTAGGTGCCCCCCGACCGGGCTGTTCTCAGCTACCCGGGCGGCCCTCTCGAGCAGCTCGGCCTTTGCTTCGTCCAGCTTGGTCTGCATTGTCCTCTGGCTCCTGTCGCGCGCCGTTGCGTGACGTAGGTGGAAGTACGGTCTCTTCCCCTGTGACGTAACGCCGTGACGCGGGGTGTCCGGTCTGCTCCGACGCTATGCCGCAAGGCGAGATGAGCGGGGGGTTATCAGCCATTCTCGACATGCCGGAAGGGTGTGACGCTGCTCTCGGCGGCGCCTGCTTCCGGGATGTGTACGGCGTCCTGGGGGCCCTTGCGCCCTCGTCCCGCCCGCGAAGACCAGCGAGCGCCGCCCGGTCACGGATGTAGTCCGTGCTCCCCGGGCGCAGGACAGGGGCGACGATGCCCCCGCGAACTATCGCGCTGATCACGCCACCAGGCTATCGCTCCTCACAGGGGGCCCGTCATGAGCCGTATGTGTACAAAACCAGGGGCAGAACTTTGACGTTCTGCACAGGGGCGAAGGAAGACATTCCATGCGTGTCTTCCTCAATTCCGACTCAAGCACGAGCGCGCTGTTTTCAGCCGGGATGGCGGTGGGGGGAGGCGCTGGGAGTGCAGAGAGAGCCCCTCAAGAGACCCAGTCAACGCAGTCCCCACGGGGCCCAAGGGCGAACCCCGGAGAAACGACAGCGACACACCCCCCGCCCGCATCCGAAAGCCCCGCAAGGAGTGCAGGGAGGCACTCCCTGCCGGAGCGCAGGGGCGGAGCCCGGCGAGAGGGGCAGGGAGGCACTCCCCGGCGGAGCGTCCAGGGGCGGAGCCCGGCGAGGGGCGCACGGAGGCACTCCCCGGCGGAGCGTCCAGGGGCGGAGCCCGGCGAGAGGCGCACGGAGGCACTCCCCGGCGGAGCGTCCAGGGGCGGAGCCCGGCGAGAGGCGCACGGAGGCACTCCCCGGCGGAGCGTCCAGGGGCGGAGGCCGGCGAGAGGCGCACGGAGGCACTCCCCGGCGGAGCGTCCAGGGGCGGAGCCCGGCGAGGGGTCCAGGGGACGCAGTCCCGCCCGGATCCAGGAGCGGAGCCCGCCTGGGACCAGGGGAGGAGCCCCGCGAGGGATGCAGGGGACCCAGTCCCGCCCGGAGCCAGGAGCGGAGCCCGCCCGGGTCCAGGGGCGGAGCCCCGCGAGGGATGCAAGGGACGCAGTCCCGACCGGGTCCAGGAGCGGAGCCCGACGGGATG
>NZ_JBVIPA010000063.1:0-23182 GCF_055578365.1 Streptomyces sp. NPDC033131 | reverse complement strand
GGATGCAGGGGACCCAGTCCCGCCCGGAGCCAGGAGCGGAGCCCGCCCGGGACCAGAGGCGGAGCCCCGCGAGGGATGCAAGGGACGCAGTCCCGACCGGGTCCAGGAGCGGAGCCCGACGGGATGCAGGGGACCCAGTCCCGCCCGGAGCCAGGAGCGGAGCCCGCCCGGGTCCAGGGGCGGAGCCCCGCGAGGGATGCAGGGGACCCAGTCCCGCCCGGAGCCAGGAGCGGAGCCCGCCCGGGACCAGAGGCGGAGCCCCGCGAGGGATGCAAGGGACGCAGTCCCGACGGGTCCGGGAGCGGAGCCCGGCGGGGTGCAGGGGACGCAGTCCCCGCCGGTATGCAGCGGCGGAGCCCCGCGAGGGGTGCAGGGGACGCAGTCCCCGCCCAGGCCCAGGGGCGGAGCCCCTGGTGGGGTCGAAGGGGCGGAGCCCCTGGGGATGGGACGGGTAGGGGCGGCGGGGGCGAGAAACAGCCCGGCGCCAACCACAGCGGCCCCCGACACCCCACCCCCCGCCCCAGCTCAGCCCAGCGTCACGCCGCCAACCGCTGCGCCTCCACCACGGCCTCCTCCAGCGTGTCCACCACCGGCACCCCCACCACCTCAAGGCTCGCCCGCCCATGCGACCCCCCGGTGTACAACACGGCCCGAGCCCCCACATGCCGAGCCGCCACCGCGTCATCGGCGGCATCCCCGATCACCACCGTCCGAGCCGGGTCCACCCCGGCCAACGCCCCCAGGTGCCGCACCATGTGCTCCGCCTTGCTCCCTCCGGACGGCCCGACCCGCCCGTCGACCCGCAGGAAGTGCGCCTCGATACCGAACCCCCGCACCAACGGCACGAGTTCGTCATGCACGTACATGCTGAGGATCGACTGGCTCCGCCCCGCCGACCCCCACCCCGCAAGCAGCTCCGCCGCCCCCGCGGTCAGCCCGCATCTCACCCGGTGCTCGGTGTAGTACCGATGGAAGGTCTCATCCATGACCTCCCACTCGGCCTCGGTGGGCAGCCGCCCCATCAACCGCTCGTAGAACTTCGGCACCGGCACGCAGTACAACGCCCGGTACTGCTCCAGCGTGATCGACGCCAGCCCCAACTCCGAAAACGCCGCGTTCGTCGCCCCGATGATCGCGTCGTTGTCGTGGAACAGCGTGCCGTTCCAGTCCCAGACAATGTGCGCGCCTGTCTGCTTCCCCATGCCGAAAACGTACCCGCCCTCACTGACAATCAAGAGACCCCCAGCTCAGAGCCGAGCAGAACATCCGCCCTCAGCTTCCCAGCCCGACCAGATTCGGGATCTCCTGCCTGGCGAACCACAGCAGCTCATGGTCCTCGGCCCCGTCCACGACGAACTGCGCGTCGCCGTCCCCGGCGTCCGCCGCCGCGAGCGCGCCGGCCGCCGCGGCCACGTCGGCCTCCGCGTCCCCGGCATCGACGTGCACGGCCGCCGCCTTGTCCAACGGCACAGCCCCGGCGACCCGCACCTCACCGAGCGCCGCGGGATCCAGCGCCCGGTCGGGATCAGAGGTCGCCGTACCGTCCGGCACGTCCACGGCGACCACGACCCGCCGCCGCACCGCCTCGGCGTCCGCCGCCAGCAACCGCAGCGAGGCCAGCGCGGCCCGGTTGAGCGCGGCGTACTCCAACTCCTCGATGTCGTCGGACAGGTACCACTCCCGCAACGCGGGCGTGACCGCGTACGCGACGAACGGCCCGTTCCCCAGTTCTCCCGTCTTGTACGCCTCGGCGAGCCCGGGAAGAGTCAGGGGGACGTAGACACGCATGGCTCGCCGCTTCTTTCGTGGTCAAAGGCTCGTCGGGCCCTCCTTAAAGGCGTTCGGCACCTCCCGGAGGGCCTTCAGGATACGTCCGTGGGGTCCCCTTTCGAGTCCCTGCCCATCCCCCCGAAGGCGTCCACCCGGCGCCCCGGAACTCACCCGGTACACCCCCGCCACGACGGGCTTCCCGGCACCCCCGACCACTCTGATAGGTGAACATTCCGGCCACCCCGGGGAGGCCCCCGGCCGCCTTGCCGTCGAGGTCCACCACCCCGTACAAGATCCCCAAGCACGAAGTTACCGCCCGGTACTACCCGGGCCGATCGAGCGGGGACGACGATGAACAAGGTCATGACGAGGGCGAACCACCACCCCGGCGCCCGCCCGCCGGGCCGCCGCGACCCCCGCCGTCCCGGCGGCACCCCGCCCCGCGCCCCCGGCGGAGGCACGCCCCGCACGACCGCGCCCGACGGCCGCCCACCGGGCTCACCGGGCACGTCCGGAACCCGCGCCCTCACCCGCCCGACCGACAACCGCCCCACGACCGCCCCCGGGCCGGACCCGCTGACCCCCAGCACCGGCACCAGCACGCGCACCGGCACGCGCCTCCGCGGCACCGCCGCCCCGACCCGGGCCACCACCCCCGCCCGCCCCGCCACCGCAGGAAGGCCCCTCACAACCCCTGAGAGGCCCACCACGCCCAGTCCCACCCGCGCAGTCGCGGGAACCCCCGCCTCCCCCGTCGTCCCCTCCCAGACCCCCCGCAGGCCCCTCCCGCAGCCCCGCCCCACCGACGTCTTCGCCGACCGGCTCCTCGCCGTCCTGAGCGGCCGGCGCCCCGTCCACTGGATGCTCCGGCACACCGCGGGCCGCGCCTATGACGAACTGGCCTGGCTCGCCGAACGCGGCCCCCTGCGCGCCACCCGCGGCACCCTCCCCGTCGTCCGCGACATCGGCTACTACGTCCCCCGCCCCGGCGCCATCGAGGCCTTCGCCCGCATCGGCGCCGGCGACCAGCTGCGGGCCATGGCCTTCCGCCTGGAGCAGGGCCACGACCTGCGCTGGCGCTGCACGGCCGTGGAACTCGGCGGCCCCCGCAGGCCGCACACGGACGACGACTGACACAGCAGCCCAGCACCCGGCACGCCCGAGCGCACCACACGTCCCGGCGCACCCCACGCCGAAGTCGCACTGCACGCCGAAGGGCCGGGCACCCTCAGGTGACCCGGCCCTTCGATGCGCTACGGCGCCGCCGGCAACCGCACCGTCACTTCTTGCGGCGGCGCCCGCCACGCGACTGCTTGCGCCGCTCCGCGCGCGTGAGGCCGTCGGACTCGGAGCGCACGGGCTCGTCGTCGGCGGCGAACTCGCCCTCGACGACACCGCCCTCGCCGTCCACGGTCGGCGCGGAGAAGTGCAGCTCCCGGCGCTGCGGAACGTCGAGCCCCTTGGCGCGGATCTCGGGACGCGCGCCCGCCTGCGCCGGCACCGCGTCCTTCTTGTCGAGCGACGGCTTCGCGTCCTCGACCGGGACCTCCTCGACCTGCTGCTCGACCTGGACCTCCAGGTTGAACAGGTAGCCGACGGACTCCTCCTTGATGCCCTCCATCATGGCGGTGAACATGTCGAAGCCCTCGCGCTGGTACTCGACCAGCGGGTCCTTCTGCGCCATCGCCCGCAGGCCGATGCCCTCCTGGAGGTAGTCCATCTCGTAGAGGTGCTCGCGCCACTTGCGGTCCAGGACCGACAGCACGACCCGGCGCTCCAGCTCACGCATGATCTCGGAGCCGAGCTGCGCCTCACGCGCCGCGTACTGGTCGTGGATGTCGTCCTTGATGGACTCGGAGATGTACTCGGCGGTCAGACCGGCCCGGTCGCCGGCCGCCTCCTCCAGCTCATCGACGGTGACCTTCACCGGGTAGAGCTGCTTGAACGCGCCCCACAGCCGGTCGAGGTCCCAGTCCTCCGGGAAGCCCTCGGCGGTCTCCGCGGTGACGTACGCGTCGATGGTGTCGTCCATGAAGTGCTGGACCTGCTCGTGCAGGTCCTCGCCCTCCAGGACGCGGCGGCGCTCGCCGTAGATGACCTCGCGCTGCCGGTTGAGCACCTCGTCGTACTTCAGGACGTTCTTACGGGTCTCGAAGTTCTGCTGCTCGACCTGCGACTGCGCGGACGCGATCGCGCGCGTGACCATCTTGTTCTCGATCGGCACGTCGTCCGGGACGTTCGCCATCGACATCACGCGCTCGACCATCTGGGCCTTGAACAGGCGCATCAGGTCGTCGCCCAGGGAGAGGTAGAAGCGGGACTCGCCCGGGTCGCCCTGGCGGCCGGAACGACCACGCAGCTGGTTGTCGATACGACGCGACTCGTGCCGCTCGGTGCCGAGGACGTAGAGCCCGCCGAGCTCCTTGACCTCCTCGAACTCCTCCTCGACAGCCTTCTCGGCCCGCTCCAGGGCGGCGGGCAGGGCCGCGGCCCACTCCTCGATGTGCTCCTCGGGGTCGAGGCCGCGCTGACGCAGCTCCGCCTCGGCGAGGTCGTCGGGGTTGCCGCCGAGCTTGATGTCGGTACCACGGCCGGCCATGTTGGTGGCGACGGTGACGGCGCCCTTGCGGCCGGCCTGGGCGATGATCGGGGCCTCACGGTCGTGCTGCTTCGCGTTCAGCACCTCGTGCTGGACGCCGCGCTTGGAGAGCTGCTGCGAGAGGTACTCGGACTTCTCGACCGACGTCGTACCGACGAGGATCGGCTGGCCCTTCCCGTGCTTCTCGACGATGTCGTCGACGACCGCCTCGAACTTGGCGACCTCGGTGCGGTAGATCAGGTCCGACTGGTCCTTGCGGACCATCGGCCGGTTGGTCGGGATCGGGACGACGCCGAGCTTGTAGATCTGGTGGAACTCGGCGGCCTCGGTCATGGCCGTACCGGTCATGCCGCAGAGGCCGGGCTGTTCCTTGCCGCTGTGGTCGTGGCGCTTGTAGAGGCGGAAGAAGTTCTGGAGGGTGATCGTGGCGAGCGTCTGGTTCTCGTCCTTGATGTCCACCCCTTCCTTCGCCTCGATCGCCTGGTGCATGCCCTCGTTGTAGCGGCGGCCGGCGAGGATACGGCCGGTGTGCTCGTCGACGATCATGACCTCGCCGTCGATGACGACGTAGTCCTTGTCCGCCTTGAAGAGCTCCTTGGCCTTGATGGCGTTGTTCAGGTAGCCCACCAGCGGCGTGTTCACCGACTCGTAGAGGTTGTCGATGCCCAGCCAGTCCTCGACCTTGGCGACGCCGGACTCGTGGATGGCGACCGTGCGCTTCTTCTCGTCGACGTCGTAGTCGCCGGTCTCCTCGAGGCCCTTGAGGGGGTTGCCGGGCTCGCCCTTCTTCAGCCGGGTGACCAGCTTGGCGAAGTCGCCGTACCACTTGGTGGCCTGGTCGGCCGGACCGGAGATGATCAGCGGCGTACGGGCCTCGTCGACGAGGATGGAGTCGACCTCGTCGACGATGGCGAAGTTGTGGCCGCGCTGGACGAGCTCGTCCTTGGACCACGCCATGTTGTCGCGCAGGTAGTCGAAGCCGAACTCGTTGTTCGTGCCGTAGGTGATGTCGCACCGGTACTGCTCGCGGCGCTGGGCCGGCGTCATGTTGGCGAGGATGCAGCCGACGTCCAGGCCCAGGAACTTGTGGACGCGGCCCATCATCTCGGAGTCGCGCTCGGCCAGGTAGTCGTTGACCGTGATCAGGTGGACGCCTTGTCCGGAGAGGGCGTTCAGGTAGGCGGGCAGGGTGCCGACCAGGGTCTTGCCCTCACCGGTCTTCATCTCGGCCACGTAGCCGAGGTGGAGGGCGGCGCCGCCCATCATCTGGACGTCGTAGTGACGCTGTCCAAGGACGCGCTTGGCGGCCTCGCGCACGGTCGCGAAGGCCTCGGGCAGCAGGTCGTCCAAGCTCTCACCATCGGCGTACCGCTGCTTGTACTCATCGGTGAGGGCCCGCAGCTCGGCGTCGGAGAGGTCGACGAAGTCCTCTTCGATGGAGTTGACCTGGTCCGCGATGCGGTGCAGCTTGCGCAGGATCTTGCCTTCGCCTGCACGCATGATCTTGGAGAGGACGGACACGGGGGTTGGTCTCCTTGCCGGTCGGGCCTGGGACGGTCGGTTTCCATTGGACTACTGAGCAACGGCCATCGTATGCGAGGACCCCGCCACGCCGGGAGGCCTGCCGGGACGGCGACTGCCCACTGCTTCACATCTCTGCAAAGGAACAACGCCCGGGCCCGGCGGATGGTGCCGCACCACGGGGACGAATCGCGCGAATCGTGATCGCCCGCTCACGCACGGCAAAGAGATGGTGTCTTCGCCGAACCCCGAGCAGAATCGGCCGATGGACCCCGTCACGCTCACCACCGGCCGTCTCCTGCTGCGCACCGTCGGCTCCCAGGACACCGACGCCGTGTACGCGGCCGCCCAGGACCCCGACATCCAGCGCTGGACGTCGATCCCGGCTCCCTACCTCCCCGAACACGCCCGCAGCTTCACCGAGCAACTGGTCCCCGAGGGCTGGGCGGACGGCTCCATGTTCACCTTCGGTCTCTTCCTCCCCGACGGTGAACTGACGGGCATGGTCAGCCTCACGATGCGCTCCCTGAGCGTGGCCGAGATCGGCTTCTGGGGCGCGAAGGAGCACCGCGGCAACGGCTACACCACCGAGGCCGCCCGTTCGGCCGCCCGCTGGGCCTTCACCGACCTGTCGGTCGATCGCGTGGAGTGGCGCGCGGAGGTCGGCAACCATCCCTCCCGCGCGGTGGCGGAACGCGCCGGCTTCGCCTTCGAGGGCACCCTGCGCTCCGCGATCGTCCACCAGGGCGTACGACGGGACTCCTGGGTGGGTTCGCTGCTGCCGTCGGACCTCGGAATGCCGTCCACGGCACCGTATTTGCCGGCGCCGTCCCGGTCGTGACAGCGAAGCCGCAGGTCATGCCGCGTTGTCAGTCCCACCCTCTATCGTGCGGCCCATGACGACGCGCCCGACCACCACCCTCTCGGCAGACGAAGCCCGCCGCATCGCCCTCAGGGCCCAGGGCTTCCTGGGCGCCCCGGACCGCCGCTCGGGCGTCCGCGGCCTCCTCCGCCACCTGGGCGCGGTTCAACTGGACACCATCTCGGTCCTCGCCCGCTCCCACGAACTGATCCCGTACGCCCGTCTCGGCGCCGTCGGCCGCAAGACGGTCGAGAGCGCCTACTGGGGCACCGCGGCCTCGGGCGCGGCTCCGGCACGTCCCCACGCCTTCGAGTACTGGTCCCACGCCGCGTGCATCCTCCCCATCGAGGAGTGGCCCCACTTCGCCTTCCGCCGCCGCGTGTACCGCGGCCGCCCGCACTGGAACCACACCCTCCCCGACGGCGCCTACGACCAGGTCATCAAGCAGCTCCGCACCGAAGGCCCGCTGACGGCCACGGATTTGGGCGGCGCGAAGAAGACCAGCGAGTGGTGGGACTGGTCCGGCACGAAGGTCGCCGTCGAGCGCGCCCTCATGTACGGCGAGGTGGTGTGCGTCGAGCGCCGCGGCTGGAAGCGCGTGTACGACCTCGCCGAACGCGCGATCCCGGACACCCTGCTGCACGACGACCTGACCGACACCGAGTGCCTGCGCCGCCTGGTCCGCCTCGCCGGCCAGTCCCTGGGCGTCGGCACGCGCGCGGACATCGCCGACTACCACCGCCTCAAGGCCGAACAGGTCGACGCGGTGATCGCCGACTCGGGCCTGGTCCCGGTCACGGTCGAGGGCTGGGGCAAACCGGCCTGGGCCGACCCGGCGGCCCTGGAGGCTCCCGCGCGTGGCCGCCACCGCACCACCCTTCTGTCCCCCTTCGACTCCCTGGTCTGGGAACGGGCGCGCACCGAGCGGATCTTCGGCTTCACCCACCGCCTGGAGGCCTACGTCCCCAAGCCGAAGCGGGTGTACGGCTATTTCGCGATGCCGGTGCTGGCCGGTGGTCACCTGGTGGGCCGCGTGGACCCGGCTCGCGAGGGCAGCACCCTGGTCGCCAGGCAGGTCACCCTGGACGGTCCGAAGGCGGTCCCGGCGGTCGCGCAGGCCCTGGTCGAGGCGGCAAGCTGGGTGAACTGCACGGACGTGCGGGTGGAACGGGTGGACGCACCGGAACTGCGCGAGCCCCTGGCGGGGGAACTCGCCCGCTTGACCGGCTGATCCCGTCCCGATCCCGTCCCTACCGGATTTCGAGGATCTTCTCCCGCATCGCGTACACCACGGCCTCCATCCTGGAGTGCAGCTGCAGCTTCTCCAGGATGTTGCGCACATGGTTCTTCACGGTGTTCTCGGAGATGAACAACTGCTTGGCGATATCCCGGTTGTTCATCCCCGTGGCAACCAGCTTCAGCACCTCCAGCTCACGGTCCGTGAGCCGTGGCGCCGGCACGAGACGGCGTTCGTCGGTGCGCTGGATCATCGACTTGAACTCGGTGAGCAGTTTCGACGCCATCGAGGGGCTGATCTGCGACTGCCCGTCGGCCACCGCGCGAATGGCGGTGGCCACCTCGTCGGTGGAGATCTCCTTGAGGAGATATCCGGTCGCGCCCGCCTTGATCGCTTCGTAGAGGTCGGCTTCCTCGTCGCTGATCGTCAGCATGATGATCTTGGCGCTGGGGGCGACCTCCTTGATGGAGGTGCACGCCTCGATCCCGCCGCGCTTGGGCATCCGGACGTCCATCAGCACGATGTCCGGCAGCAGGTCGGCGGCCTTGTCGACGGCCTCCGCGCCGTCCCCGGCCTCGCCCACGACCTGGATGTCCTCCTCGGCCGCGAGCACGATCTCCAGACCGCGGCGGAAGAGGGCGTGGTCGTCCACGACCAGGACGCGGATCGGCTCCTTGCGTGGAGAGCCCGCGTCCGGGCCCGTGGCGACGACGCCGTCCCCGGCGTCCTCGTCCTGCATCGGTCCGAAGCTGTCCGCCATCGTTCCTCCCCCTGAAGGCTGTGGCCTGTGGTTCTGTGCCATCGCCAACCCAAGGCAACGGCCCAGCGGTTGGGCCGGTGCGGCCATGATTTCATGCCGGGACGACACTGCGGTGACAGAGCGGGTCGCGAAGTGGTCGCACACCGGTGCCCCTGGGGGCGCACACGCGCACCAGGGGCACCGGATCAGCTGTCGGCCGGGTCATCAGCCGCCCAGCGTGCCACCCGCCGCGGTCGGTTGCGCCTGGGTGACCATCGGGTCCGTGCTGAGGTGGATGACGCCGTAGTCGTAGGCGTGCCGCCGGTAGACGACGCTCGGCTCCTTGGTCTCGGAGTCGATGAACAGGTAGAAGTCGTGCCCGACCAGTTCCATCTCGTAGAGGGCCTGATCGAGGGTCATCGGGGAGGCTACGTGGGTCTTCTCGCGGACGATGAGGGGGCCGTCGCCCTTCACTTCCAGCGAGCCGATCTTCTTGGTGGGCACTCCGTCCGGCTCTTCCTCGGAGACGGTGTGGCCGTTGCCGTTGAGCGTCGCCGCGCCCTGGACGTGGTCGGGGACCTCGGCCGCCGTGAGCCGCCGTGAGCCGCGTCGGGTGTGGCGCTTGTCGTGCTGCTTGCGCAGCCGCGCGTCCAGCTTCTCCGCCGCCAGGTCGAGTGCCGCGTACGGGTCGCTGGCTGCCGCTTCCGCCCGGATCACCGGACCGCGGGAGCGGAGGGTGATCTCCACTCGGTCACAACGGTCGGCCTGTCGGGGGTTCGGCTCCTTGGACACCTCGACGTCGAGGCTGATCACCTTGCCATCGAGCTTCTGGATCTTCTCCAGCTTCAGCTTCTCGGCCACGTGCTTGCGGAACCGCTCGGGCACCTCGGTCTTGCGGCCCTTGACGACGATGTCCACGCAGAACTCCGTTCCCGGATCACTCCGCTTCGCTGCGGAGCATCTCCCTTTTGCACCAGGCTCCGGTGAGTCCCGGAACCTCGGACTCGGTGACGTCCACCTCCTCCCCCGCGGGCAAGATCTCCACTCCACCGGTGCGGGTGATAGTGAAAAACCCACGGCACGGCATTCGGACAGGAGAGGTGTGGCCTGGGCCTTTCCCTCACAACCGAACATATCTCGCCCGGACGGATGTCGTCACCCTCTACCGCGGCCTACCTCCGTTCAGGTGAATTAGCCCTCTCATTACCTGCAACGATGCAAGTTCACTGTCAGTTCCGGTTTATTTCGAAAGAATCCGGCGTCGCAGCGACCACTGCCGCGCAGATTCCATCGCCGTCACCGCCGACACCCACCCTTTCCGAGGGGGCGGCCACCCGGCCCGTCTCCTCCTCCGTCGTGCCGCCCGTCCGTTCCCCTCTGCCTTCCCGACCTGCCGCGCCGTACACCGCCGTTGCACCCCCTCCACACACATCCGCCCTGCCCGCCCACACACCCTCGCCACCGCCGGCCTCCCTGTGCCGCACCGAACCCGCGCGACCACCCGCCGCCCGCCCTGCGTCCGCGGCAGCACCACCGGACACCGTGTGCCCCGCCAGCGCCGCCCGCACCGCACGCGCCGCCTCCCTCAGGGACGCGCCCGTGGTCATCAGGTCGTCGACGAGCACGACCCGGCCGCCGAGGAGCAGCCGTCCCCCGCCGGGGGCCACCACCAGCGCACCGGCGAGATTCTCGAGCCGCTGCCGGGAGTTGAGCCCCGTCTGGTCGGCGACGGCACGCCCCTGCCGCAGCACGGGAACCACGCGCGCCGGCGTCCCGGCCCGCCGCAGCTCCCCGGCGGCGGCAAGCGCGATCCGCCGCGCCGGATCATGTCCCCGGGCCCGAACCGCCCCAGGCGAGGACGGCACCGGGACGAGCATCACGACCTCGCCGTCCGGCCCGGCGGCCCCGCGGCCCCCGGCCCCGCCGACCATCCCTCGCACCTCCCTGGGCCCGGCCCTGTGAGCCGGTCCCCAGGCCTGCTGAAGCCCGGCCCGCACAGCCCCCGCCAGGGCCGTACCGAGCAGTGTCGCCAGCGCCAGCGCACCCCGTTCCTTGTGGGCCAGCAGCATGGCCCGCACCTCGTCGGCGTACCGGGCCGCCGCGTGCACGTCCGGCAGCCCCGCCGGCTCCGGATCCGGTCGCACCCGGCGCGGTACGGCCCCGCAAAGGACGGCACGGCACTCCGGACAGAGCACCGTACGAGGCGTCCCGCAGCCTCCGCACTCGGCCGGCAGCACCAGGTCGGTGAGGTCCTGCCACCACCCCCGCATGCCCACCACTGTGCCAGCGCCGAAGCCACCCTGCCACCCCTGTGGACAACCGCCTGTGGATAACTCAACTCCGGGCTGCGGCACGACAGCCGTACCGCCCCGAAACAGAGCGACCGCTCCGCCGGAGCGAACTCCGGCAGGAACGGCCGCCTCCCTCACACCGCGGCGGCACCCGGCCCCGCAGTCCAGCACTCACCCCGGATAAACCGGAGCCGTCCCGTCCGTGTCCACCTTCTGCCACTGGGTCCCGGACGACAGCCGTACGATCCCGTCCTCCGAGTACGCCACCAACGGCAACCGGTCGTCCTCGGACGCGGCGATCTCCTTCACGCCCGTCAGCGCCGCCGGCGCGGGTCCCTCCGGCGTGGAGCCGTCGACCTGGACGTACCGCATCTGCTGCACGCCACCCTGCTCGCGCCCGACCACCACGAGCCGGCTGTCACCGGCCCACGACATGGTGGTGACTTCTTCCATCTCCGGCGTCGCGGAACGCAGTTCCTGGACCGACGGCGCCTCCCCCGGCTTCTCGCCCCGCTCGATCCGCCCGACGAACAGGGACTGCTTGCCGTCCTTCTCCACGACCAGCGCGATACGCACCCCGTCGGCGGCCAGCCGGATGTCCTTGACGCGCCCGTCCAGCCCCGGCGTCCGCACCGTCAGCGGCTTGCCCGCGCCCTCCTCCAGCAACAGCAGCCGCGGGTCGGCGGGGTCGCGGTCGGCCACCCACAGGTCGCCCTCCGCGTCCCAACTGGGCGCGGTCAGCCGGTCGTTCTCCGTCGGGCCCTTACTGCTCAGCACGGGCTCCCCGAGCGACCCGCCCGACACGAGGGAGCCGACGTACAGCGCCTTGCCGTCGATGCCGACCCCGGCAGCGCTGTTCTCGTCGCGCGACACGGCGACCGAGCGCAGCTCCTTGCCGCCCTCGCCCAGTGCTCCCGGTACCGGATCGGGGTTCGTACTGTTGTTCCCCGCGGGCAGCCGTACGAGCCGGTGTTTCCCGTCGAGGAAGTACAGGTACTCGGGACTGCGCACCGAGCCGCGCGCGGCGACCTCGTCGGCGTCGGTCTCGTTGAGCATGCACAACTGCTTGCCGTCGGCCTGCAGTTCGACCTCGTCCACCGCGGGGGTGAGGTTCTGCAAGGTGAACAGGAGCTGTGCCGCCATCGCTTCGCACCTGGTCGAACTGACCCGAGCCGCCCGGTCGTTGAGCGGCACGGTCAGGATGCTCCGGTCGTCCGGCGTCAGCGAGGTGACGCCCTTCTTGAGCTTCGTACCGGTGGGGAAACTGGACCTGACCACGTGGTCGAGCCAGCTCGTGGGCCCGGTGAGCAGGGAACGCACCATCTGTGTCATGGGATCCACGCGCTCGCGCACGTACACGGGATCGGCGACGGCCACGGTCTGCGGACTCGTCCCGGTCGTCGTGTTCGAGGCGAAGTAGTACTTGTTGACGGACGTGTAGTTGCGCTGGAAGTCCGACTTCCCCATGACGACGCCCTGCGGCAGCCCGTCGATACGCCACTGCTTGGTCTTCGGGTCCCGCGTGAGGAACACCGACTGGCTGTAGTCCCCGTCGGCGGGCGCGTACGACTGCTGCCGGTCCACCGTGGCGACCCGCTCACCGGTGAGCGAGTACGCGACGACGTTGGCGTCCCCACGGTCCGCGGGCCGCTCGGGTCCGATGGTCGGCCCGTTCGCGAGCACCGTGGTGGACAGCTCCGGCCGCCATGTCTTCGCGGCCTCAGACGTCAGGTACCTGCTCGCCGTCTCGTAGTGCGGATCGTCGCTGGTCAGCGCCTCCAGAAAGCCCTGGACGATCTCCGAGGCGGGCGCGTCCTCCTGGGGCGGCATGGCGAACACCCGCACCTGCGCGTCCTGGCGCGGTGTGGACTCGACGCCGCGCAGGTCCCCGCTGTCGGGCATGGACGCACACCCTGCCAGCAGTACGACACCACAAGCGGCGTACGCCGCCGCGCGCCCCGGCGTGCGCCGGGCGCCCCCCTGGCGGTCAGCGCCCACGAAATGCCTCCCCTTGCTCGTACGAGCCCTCCGACCCGGTGCCCGGGCGGCTCGCGGTCTCGCTCTGCGGTCCGCCGGCCTCGCTGGTGCCCTGCCGGCTTCCCGCGGACGCGTCCCCCCGCAGCCGAGCCCCTGAAGCGGGCCGGGGCACCACGCGCGCGCCGTTGCCGGGCAGCGCCGTCGGGTCGGCCGTGGGGGTCGACCCGGACGGCCGGGGCGCGATCGGGCCGCGTGACGGCCCCTGGTCGCCCGTCTGCTGGGCCGGCACGGTGGCGGCCTTCTCCCCGCCCGCGCTCGGCAGTCCGGCATCGGTGAGGCCACGATGGCGCCGCGAGTCCTTGGGCTCCAGCGGTATCGGCGAGCCCCGCAAGGGCTCGTCCGCGGTCCGCGGCAGCGTCAGCCGGAACTGCGAGCCGCCGCCCGGCTCACCCCACGCCTGCAGCCAGCCGCCGTGCAGACGTGCGTCCTCCAGGGCGATGGACAGCCCCAGGCCGGTACCGCCGGTGGTACGCGCGCGTGCCGGGTCGGCCCGCCAGAAGCGGCTGAAAACGCGGGTCGCCTCACCGGGCTTGAGCCCGACGCCGTAGTCGCGCACCGCGATCGCGACCGCCCCGCCCGCCGCGGCGAGCTTGACGACGACGTCCTTGCCCTCGCCGTGCTCCACGGCGTTGACGACGAGGTTGCGCAGCACCCGCTCCACCCGCCGGGCGTCCGCCTCGGCCACCACGGGCTGCTGGTCGCCCACGACGCGGATCTGCGTGCCCTTGCGCTCGGAGAGCGGTTCGGCCCCGCTGACAACCCGTCGTACGACCTCACGCAGGTCGATCGGCTCGGCCTCCAGGGCCGCCGCGCCCGCGTCGAAGCGGCTGATCTCCAGCAGGTCCGCGAGCAGCGTCTCGAAGCGGTCCAACTGGTCGGCGAGCAGTTCCGCCGACCGGGCGGTCACCGGATCGAAGTCCACGCGCGCGTCGTGGATGACGTCGGCCGCCATCCGCACGGTCGTCAGCGGCGTACGCAGTTCGTGCGACACGTCCGACACGAACCGGCGCTGCATCCGCGACAGCTCCTCCAGCTGCTGGATCTTCAGCTGCAGGTTCTGCGCCATCTTGTTGAAGGCCTCACCGAGCCGGGCGATGTCGTCCTCACCGGTGACCTTCATCCGTTCCTGAAGCCGGCCGGCAGACAACCGCTCGGCGATCCCGGCCGCCATCCGCACCGGGGTGACGACCTGCCGCACCACCAGCCAGGCGATGGCCCCGAGGAGGACGACGACGAAGAGGCCGGCCGTCGCAAGGGTCCCCTTGACCAGGCTCAGCGACTTCTCCTCCTGGGTGAGCGGGAAGAGGTAGTACAGCTGGTAGGGGTCGCCGTTCGGGTCGTTGACCTGCTTGCCGATCACGAGGGCCGGCTGGGACTGCTTGGTGGCAGCGCTGCCATAGGCGATCCGCGTGTAGCTCTGGGCGGCCCCCGACGGACTGCTGTCGACACGCTCACGCAGGTCCTCGGGCACGCTGGCAGACCAGTCGACGTCACCGGAGGCACGCGGCCCGCGTCCGCCGCCGCTGCTGCCGTCGCCCGTGGGGAGCGTCACCACGTCGAAAGCGCCCTGGCCACCGCTGGAAAGCGATTCCACCAGGTCGCCCATCCACGGACTGACGTTCTGCTCGGCACGGCCGTCCGCCGGACGACCACCGTCGTCACCGGTCCCGGCGGCCGCCTCGTCGGCCTTCTGCTTGGCCACCGCGAACCCACCGGTGGCCTGGCTCTGGGAGGCCTTCACCTTGGCGTCCAGCAGCCCGTTGCGCACCTGCCCGATGACGACGAAACCGAGCAGCAGAACGACGCCCAGCGACATCAGCAGGGTCGTGACGACGACCTTGAGCTGGATGTTGCGCCGCCACAGCCGCATGACGGGCAGCAGCGGCCGACGCACCCAGCGCATGAAAAGGCGCAGGACCGGGCTGCCCTGGACACCGCCCTGCAGCAATCCGCCCTCGAGGAAGCGGCTCCAGCGGGAGCCTGCCGCCTTCCGGCCGACAGGCCGCTCCGCGCGGGCCCCGGAACCGCCGGGCGCCGAAGCGGCACTGTCCTCCGACATGTCAGCTCGGCCCGGCCTTGTAACCGACGCCACGGACGGTCACCACGATCTCCGGCCGCTCCGGGTCCTTCTCGACCTTGGAGCGCAGCCGCTGCACATGCACGTTGACCAGCCGGGTGTCGGCCGCGTGCCGGTAGCCCCACACCTGCTCGAGCAGCACCTCACGCGTGAACACCTGCCATGGCTTGCGCGCGAGCGCCACGAGCAGGTCGAACTCCAGCGGCGTCAGCGCGATCGACTGCCCGTCCCGCTTCACGGAGTGTCCGGCCACGTCGATGACCAGGTCACCAATGGCGAGCTGCTCGGGCGCAGGCTCCTCCGACCTCCGGAGCCGCGCCCGGATGCGGGCAACGAGCTCCTTCGGCTTGAACGGCTTCACGATGTAGTCGTCGGCACCCGACTCGAGGCCCACGACGACGTCGACGGTGTCGCTCTTCGCCGTGAGCATCACGATCGGCACCCCGGACTCCGCCCTGATCAGACGGCACACCTCGATACCGTCCCGCCCGGGCAGCATCAGATCCAGCAGCACCAGATCGGGCTTCGCCTCACGGAAAGCGGCCAGCGCCTTGTCGCCGTCGGCTACGAAAGACGGCTCAAAACCTTCACCACGCAACACAATGCCGAGCATCTCGGCCAGTGCGGTGTCGTCGTCGACGACAAGGACTCGTCCCTTCATAAACGACATCATCCCATTCTCGTAACAGTGACCGGGGCGCTGGTGAGCAGGGTCACTGGCCTGTGACGATAGTCGTATCAACCGTCACTGTCTGCCCTCGCCGGCTCGAAGTGCCGAGCCGCAATCGACGGCACCCCAAGATGTCACGGCCCCTCCTCCCGCCCATCGGCGCCACCGGAGGAGCCGCTCCCGTCGGCCAGGCCGACGGCGTCCGCTCAGCCGTTGGTCACCTGCGGCGACCTCGCACACAGCTCCGCAAGCCCCTCAGCCGTCACCGGCGAGACGACGCCCTCCTCCGTGACGATCGCCGTCACCAGCTCGGGCGGCGTCACATCGAACGCCGGGTTGTACGCCTGGGTCCCCAGCGGTGCCACCGGAACCCCGCCGCCCGCCTCCGCTCCCGCCACTGGCACCTGTGGCGCTGTGAGCTCGGTCACCTCATGCCCGGGGCGCTGCTCGACCTCGATCGACGCCCCGTCCGGCGTGTGCGGATCCACCGTGGTCACCGGCGCCACCACGATGAACGGCACATGGTGGTACCGCGCCAGCACCGCGAGCGGATAGCTCCCCACCTTGTTCGCCACCGAGCCGTCGGCCGCGATGCGGTCCGCCCCGATCAGCACGGCGTCCACCTCTCCGGCCGCGAACAGCGAACCCGCCGCGTTGTCGGTGAGCAAGGTGTACGCCATACCGCTGCGCGCCGCCTCGTACGCCGTCAGCCGGGCTCCTTGCAGCAGCGGCCGCGTCTCGTCCACCCACAGCCGCCGTAGCTGCCCCGCCCGGTGCGCCGCGAGCGCCACCGCGAACGCCGTCCCCTCACCACCCGACACCAGCGACCCGGTGTTGCAGTGGGTGAGGATCCGGTGCCCACCGCCGGGCAGCAGCTCCTCCAGCAGCGCCAGCCCCCGCTCGGCCATCCGGCCACTGGCCTCGGCGTCCTCCCGGTGCAGCTGACGCGCCGCGGCCAGCGCCGCGTCGGCGGCCTGCCGGTCATCACCGCCCTCGGCGAGCTTCGCCCGGTACGCGGACTGGGCCCGGCGCACCCCGACGGCGAGGTTCACCGCCGTCGGGCGGGCACTCGCCAGCGCGTCCGCGGCGTCGTCCACGTCGAACCCGCGCACAGCGGCGAGCGCGACGCCGTACGCCCCCGCGATGCCGAGCAAAGGCGCCCCGCGCACGGCGAGCGAGCGGATCGCCTCCACCAGCGCCGGCGCATCCGTACAGACGAGCTCGACCTCCTCTGCCGGCAGCCTCGTCTGGTCGAGAAGCACCAGTACGGGGCCCTCGGGTGGCTCTTCCCATCGGATCGCCGGGATCTCGGTCGGCCTGCTGTCCTCGCCGGTTTGCGCGTACTGATCAGCCATGCGATCAGTCTGCCCGTTATCCGGCGGACAATTGAAGGTGTCCAGCCCATACCGCGGCTGGTCCGTCGATGACCACCCCATGGCACGATGGCTGCCAACCTGCCGCCGCGACCGCGGACGGGCACCGTGAAGGAGCGACGATGAAGGACACTCCGGGCTGGGCCTCGCCCGGATCCGCCCCCTCCGACGGGCACGAGCCCGGCGCGTCCGGCACCGCCGGGCCCACCGAGGGGCCCGACGCCGCGAACCCCGCGGAGCAGCCAGGACCGGACCCGCAGAACCCCGGCTCGAAGTGGTCCAAGGAGCAGCCCCCGGCCGACCAGTGGTCCGCGCCCGCCGGCGGACCGGCACCCGGCCAGACGCCACCACCCCCACCGCCCGGCCCGGGCTGGGGCGCCCAACCCCCCACCGGCCCCGGACACGGGGGCTACGGCACCCCCGGCGGCGGAAACGGCGGAAACGGCGGATACGGCGGCTGGGGCGGCGCCTACGGTCCCCCCGGCGGACCCAGCGGCTGGGGCGGGCCCCCGCCCGCGGCCAAGCCCGGTGTGATCCCCCTCCGACCTCTCGGCGTGGGCGAGATCCTCGACGGCGCCGTCTCCACCATGCGCACCTACTGGCGCACGGTCCTGGGCATCTCGCTGGCGGTCGCGGTCGTCACCGAGATCGTCGTCATCCTGCTCCAGGGCCTCGTCCTCAACGACACCACCGACGCCGAGGCCCTCAACGACCCGAGCGCCACGCTCGGCGAAGTGAGCCGCGCCATGGGCGACGCCATGCTCGGCAGCGCGGTCGTCTTCGCGATCACGCTGATCGGCACGGTCATGGCGACCGCCCTGCTCACCACCGTCACCAGCCGCGCGGTGCTCGGCCGCCCCGTCACCACCGGCGAGGCCTGGCGCGACGCGCGCCCGCAGGTGATGAAGCTCCTGGGCCTGATCCTCCTGCTGATGCTCATCGCCGTCGGCATCGTCCTCGTGGGCGTGCTTCCCGGCATCCTCGTGGCCGTCTCGGGCCCGGCCGGGCCGGGCGCGGCCCTCGCCGTCCTCGGCGGACTGGGCGCCGGCATCGTCGCCCTGTGGCTGATGATCCGCTTCTCCCTGGCCTCGCCCGCGCTGATGCTGGAGAAGCAGGGCATCGTGAAGTCGATGAGCCGCTCCGGGAAGCTGGTCCGCGGCTCCTGGTGGCGCGTGTTCGGCATCCAGTTCCTCGCGGCGGTCATCGCGAACATCGTCGCGGCGATCGTCGTCATCCCCTTCACCTTCCTCGCCGCGGCGTTCAGCGGTGACGGGTTCACCGGCTTCATGGAAGGCACCGGCGGTCTCGGCTGGACGTTCCTCATCATCAGCGGGATCGGCTCGGTGATCGGCTCCATGATCACCTTCCCGATCACGGCCGGCGTCACCGTCCTCCTCTACATCGACCAGCGCATCCGCCGCGAGGCCCTCGACCTCGAACTGGCCCGCGCCGCGGGCGTCCAGGGGTACGGCACCACCCCCGCTCCCGGGAGCTGATGCGGTGAGCCTGGCGGGGGGAGTTCTCACAGCGGCACAGACACTGCCGAACGTCGCCGACATGGCCGTACGCACCGCGCGACGCGTCGGCGACACACCAGTACAGGCCCTGCTGCGCGTCCGCGGCACATCGGGCCGCGCCCTGCCGCAGGCCGACCCCGCATCCGTACTGTCGCTCGCCGCCTCCAGCGACGAACCACCGCTGACGACCCCGCGCGACCCCGCGCGCGAGGCGGCCCGGCGCGAACTGTCCAAGCGGATGTACCACGAGAACGACCCCAGTTGGTTCCAGCGCGCCCTGAACGCCTTCTGGGACTTTGTCGACAAGCTGTTCAACACCGCCTCGGCCGCGACCCCCGGCGGAGCGCTCGGCCTGGTCGTCGTCATCGTGGCCGTCCTCGCGGTCCTGGGCGCCCTGTGGTGGCGCCTCGGCACTCCGCGCCGCGAACCCGCCTCCTCGGCCGCCCTGTTCGACGACCGCCCCCTCAGCGCCGCCGAACACCGCGCGGCCGCCGAGGCCCACGCGGCCCAGGGCCACTGGAGCCAGGCCGTCCAGGAGCAGATGCGCGCCATCGTCCGCTCCCTGGAGGAACGCGCTCTTCTCGACACCCGCCCCGGCCGCACCGCCGACGAGGCGGCCGCCGAGGCCGGCCGCGCACTGCCCTCCCAGGCAGACCGACTGCGCGCCGCCGCCCGGGACTTCGACGACGTCACGTACGGCGGACGCACGGCGACCCAGCAGTCGTACCACCGCATCGCCGAACTCGACCGCGACCTGGCGCGCACCAAGCCCCAACTCGCGGCCGGCAGCAGCACGCCCCACAGCGCGGCCGACAACAACCGCCGGGGAGCCGCCGAATGACCACCGAGGCCACCCTCCCCTCGACCTCGACCTCGACCTCGGCCTCGCCCACCGCACGCCAGGTGTGGACCCGCACGCGAGGCGTCGTCCTCGCCCTCGTGCTCCTCCTGGTGGCGGCCCTCGCGATCGCCGTCATCCGCTCCGACACCCGGCACGGCACGCTCGACCCACGCTCCGCCGACCCGTACGGCAGCCGCGCCGTGGCCGAACTCCTCGCCGACCGAGGCGTCTCCACCCGCGTGGTCACCACCCTCGCCGAGGCCGACGCCGCGGCCGGCCCGGACACCACGCTCCTGGTGGCCGTCCCCGACCTCCTGACGCACGGTCAACAGAACCAACTGCGCTCCGGAACCGCCGACTCCGGCGGCCGCACCGTCCTCGTCGCCCCCGGCAGCTGGTCCGTCGAGCGGCTCGCCCCCGGCGTCGTCGCCAACCCGGCCACCAGCCTCGCCTCGACGCTCTCCCCCGACTGCGACCTGCCCGCCGCCCGACGCGCGGGCACCGCCGACACGGGTGGCATCCGCTACACCGCCACCCGGTCCGACGCCGACGAGTGCTATCCCAGCGAGCGCCTGGCCACCCTGGTACGGATCCCGGACACGTCCGGGAGCGGCGACACCGTCGTAATCGGCGCGCCCGACATCCTCTACAACGACACCCTCGACGAGCAGGGCAACGCCTCGCTCGCCCTCCAACTCCTCGGCTCCCGCCCCCACCTGGTCTGGTACCTCCCCTCACTCTCCGACGCCCCGCCGACCGACACCGACGACGAACGCGGGTTCCTCGACCTGCTTCCCTCGGGCTGGCTCTGGGGCACACTGCAGCTCTTCATCGCCGCAGCCCTGGCCGCCCTGTGGAGGGCACGCCGACTCGGCCCCCTCGTGCCCGAAAAACTCCCCGTGGCGATCCGCGCCTCCGAAACCGTCGAAGGCCGTGCCCGCCTCTACCGCAAGGCCAACGCCCGCGACCGCGCGGCCGTCGCTCTTCGCTCCGCCACCCGCACCCGCCTCGCCTCCCTCATCGGCGTCCCCGTCACCCAGGCCCACGCGCCCGAAGCCCTGCTCCCCGCCCTGTCCGCCCTCCTCGACAGCCGTGGAGACGGACAGGCCCTGCACGCGCTCCTCTTCGGCCCGCCGCCCGGCGACGACGCGGCCCTGATCTCCCTCGCCGACCAACTCGACGCCCTCGAAAGAGAGGTACGCCGTCCATGATGGACCCGACCACTGACAACGCCGGGGACGCCGGGGATCAGGGCAACGCCCGAGCCGCCCTGGAAGCCCTGCGCGCCGAGATCGCCAAGGCCGTGGTCGGCCAGGACCCCGCCGTGACCGGCCTCGTCGTCGCCCTCCTGTGCCGCGGACACGTTCTCCTCGAAGGAGTCCCCGGAGTCGCCAAAACGCTCCTCGTCCGCGCCCTCGCTTCCGCGCTCGAACTCGACACCAAGCGCGTCCAGTTCACCCCCGACCTGATGCCGAGCGACGTGACGGGCTCCCTGGTCTACGACACCCGCAGCGCCGAGTTCTCCTTCCAGCCCGGCCCGGTCTTCACCAACCTCCTCCTGGCCGACGAGATCAACCGCACCCCGCCCAAGACCCAGTCGTCCCTCCTCGAAGCCATGGAGGAACGCCAGGTCACGGTCGACGGCACCCCCCGCCCGCTCCCCGACCCGTTCCTGGTCGCGGCGACCCAGAACCCCGTCGAGTACGAGGGCACCTACCCCCTGCCCGAGGCCCAGCTGGACCGTTTCCTCCTCAAGCTGACGATCCCCCTGCCCTCCCGCCAGGACGAGATCAGCGTCCTCACCCGCCACGCCGAGGGCTTCAACCCGCGCGACCTGCACGCCGCCGGCGTACGCCCCGTCGCGGGCCCCGCCGACCTGGAAGCCGCCCGCGCCGAGGTCGCCAAGACGACGATCTCCCCGGAAATCACCGCCTACGTGGTCGACATCTGCCGAGCCACCCGCGAATCGCCCTCCCTCACCCTCGGCGTCTCTCCGCGCGGCGCAACGGCCCTGCTCGCGACGGCCCGCGCCTGGGCCTGGCTGACCGGCCGCGACTACGTCACCCCCGACGACGTCAAGGCCCTCGCCCTCCCCACCCTCCGCCACCGCGTGCAACTCCGCCCGGAGGCCGAAATGGAAGGCGTGACGGCCGACTCCGTCATCAACGCGATCCTCGCTCACGTCCCCGTCCCCCGCTGATGGCACTCACCGGACGCACCGCGCTCCTCGCGGCCCTGGGTTCCCTCCCGATCGGCATCTGGGACCCCGGTTGGACAGGCCTCCTCGCGGTCAACGCCCCCCTGGCCGTCGCGTGTGCCTGCGACTTCGCACTCGCGGCACCCGTACGGCGCCTCGGCCTGACCCGCTCGGGCGACACATCGGTCCGCCTGGGCGACACGGCCGACGTCACGCTCACCGTCACGAACCCGTCCCGCCGCCCACTCCGCGCCCACCTCCGCGACGCCTGGCCCCCCAGCACCTGGCAGCCCGGCACGGAGGTGGCGGCCTCCCGCCACCACGTGACGGTCCCGGCGGGCGAGCGCCGCCGCGTCACCACCCGCCTGCGCCCCACCCGCCGCGGCGACCGCCGGTCCGACCGCGTCACGATCCGCTCGTACGGCCCCCTCGGCCTCTTCACCCGCCAGGGCACCCATAAAGCCCCCTGGACCGTACGCGTCCTGCCCCCGTTCACCAGCCGAAAGCACCTGCCCTCCAAGCTGGCCCGCCTACGCGAACTGGACGGCCGCACCAGCGTGCTCACCCGCGGCGAGGGCACCGAATTCGACAGCCTGCGCGAATACGTCGCCGGCGACGACACCCGCTCCATCGACTGGCGCGCCACAGCCCGCCAGACCACGGTCGCCGTACGCACCTGGCGCCCCGAACGCGACCGCCACATCCTCCTGGTCCTCGACACGGGCCGAACCTCAGCGGGCCGGGTAGGCAACGCTCCACGCCTCGACGCCTCCATGGACGCGGCACTGCTCCTCGCAGCCCTGGCATCCCGAGCCGGCGACCGCGTCGACCTGCTCGCCTACGACCGTCGCGTTCGCGCCCTGGTCCAGGGCCGCACGGCAGGCGACATGCTCCCGTCCCTGGTGAACGCCATGGCGACCCTGGAACCCGAGCTCGTCGAAACAGACTCCCGTGGCCTTACGGCAACGGCACTGAGGTCAGCCCCTCGCCGCTCCTTGATCGTCCTGCTCACCACCCTCGACGCGGCCCCGGTCGAGGAGGGCCTGCTCCCGGTCCTCTCCCAGCTCACCCAGCGCCACACGGTCCTGGTGGCATCCGTGGCCGACCCGCACATCGCCGGCATGGCCACAGCCCGCGGCAACACTGACGCCGTCTACGAGGCCGCAGCCGCCGCGCAGGCCCAGAGCGAACGCCATCGCACGGCCGAACAACTCCGCCGCCACGGCGTCACAGTCGTCGATGCAACACCCGACGACCTGGCCCCCGCACTGGCAGACGCCTATCTGGCGCTGAAGGCCGCGGGACGCCTGTGAGGAATTGCGAGGGGCAGTCGACGCCAACAAAAGGGTGAACGCAAAAAAGGCCCACACCGTAAGGTGTGGGCCTTTTCTGAATGATTGTTCGGCGGCGTCCTACTCTCCCACAGGGTCCCCCCTGCAGTACCATCGGCG
>NZ_JBVIPA010000062.1:0-35726 GCF_055578365.1 Streptomyces sp. NPDC033131 | reverse complement strand
CGTCGGCCGCGCTCGGCATCGCGGCGATCCTCGAGGACCGTGACCGCTTCGCAGGGCGACACGTGGTCACCATCGTGTGCGGCAGCAACGTCGACGTGGACGCCTATCACCGCTGGGTCGGTGCAGCGGCGCCCCTCCACAGGTCCTGACGATCGCCCGCTGCTCGGACGGGACAAGGGACCACCCCGATCACTCGCCCGTCCGGATGTCGTCCGGCGCGTTTCGCGGTGCGGTTTTGCCCCCTGCCTCCAGGGCACCCGTCCAGTGAGACCCGCGGAGGTGTCGAGATGAGTGCCGGAGAACGAGCCAAGGCAAAGGCCGAACAGGTCGTCGGAATGACCGTGCGGAAGGCGGCCCACGCGGTGCACAAGGAAACGCTCGCAGCGAAAGGCGCCGCTCTCGAGACACGGGGCAAGATGCGGGGCGCGAAAGAACGCACCAAGGGTTCCTTCAAGGGCTGACAACCGCACCCCTTGAGCTGGGGTGTTGCCACGACCACTAGAACTCAAGGACCGGTCCGGGGCTTTTGCCTTGCTCTGCTGGTTGGCCCCTGCTGATTGCTCCTGGCTCGCCGCCGGGTGCGGCTCAGTGGTCGTCGCGGATGGTGGTCGCGATGCCGTTGCTGATCACGACCTCGGCGCTGAAGCCCTTCTTGGCGGCCGTCTCCAGTTCGGCCTCCGTGCACTCGGCGCCGCCTTCTCCGCCCGGGCCGGTGTTCACGGCGTCGCAGATGTCGTCGTAGCCCATGATCTTGGTGTCGTCGGCGACGAGGAACTGCTGCTCGGTGCCCTTCATGTCGGAGACGGTGTACTTGCCCGGCGCCAGGTAGGAGACGTTGCCGAACCAGGTGCCGTTGACACCCTTGCCCTGGTTGATGCCTTCGATGACGGTCTCGCGGGAGTCGGAGTCGGACGGCGAGCCGGAGTCCGAACCCGAGCCGGAGGACCCGGAACCGGAGCCCTGCTGGGCGACACGCCGCTCGGTCACCAGGGTCGCGATTCCGTTCTTCATCACGACGTCGGCGCTGACGGCGCCCTTCTTGGTCGCCGCCTCCAGCTGGTCCGGCGTGCAGGGCGCGTCCACCTTGGCGCCCGCCTCGCCGCATATGGTTCCGGCGCCGTAGACCTCGGTGTCTTCGGCGACCCAGAACTGCTGGTCGCTGCCCGATACGGACACGATGTACTTGCCCGGGGCGAGATAGGTGACCTTGCCGTTCTTGAACGTGCCGCTGACGCCCTTCGTGTCCTTGGAGTCCGACGCCTTCTCCGCGACCGGTGACGCGTCCGTTCCGCTCTTGCCGGACGAGCTGTCGTCGGTGCCGTTCTGGCACGCCGTCATCAACAGCCCGGCGGTGATCGCGGCGGCGGCGACGACGGCCTTGCGGAGGTGGCGGTTCATCACGGGAGGTTCCTTCCGAGGCGGGAGTAGTGGGGAGCCGGCGGCGTTCTCCGCCGGCTTCCCGCTCTGTGCTGACTATGAGGGGTCCCGGAACCCGCAGGTCACACCCGTCTTCTCTTCAGAACGCCGCCATGACACAGCTGTGACACGGCAACACCTCCGCTGTGGAGGGAAGTTGACGACGCGCCGCCTTGCATCACGCGGGCGATGCGGCACGGGTGTGCCCGAGCGGCAGGCCCGGCGTCTTCATGGGGGCGCCCCACCGCAATTCCGTAACTCCTGCCTCTTTGAACGGAGTTGGGGAAAGGGAGATCATGCGGGGGAGCAGGGCTGACGAGGACTTGGTGTGGCCGAAGGGGGAAGCGGTGGCTTATCTCGTGGAAGTGCCGGTCGGCGGGGCGGACGGGCGGTCAGAGGTGGTGCAGGTTCAGATAGAGGCGCAGGGAGAGGGCCTGGTCAGGGTCGCCAGGCCGGGACAGGTCGTCGCGCGGGCCACCCGTTCGTTGGGCGAGATGGTGGCGGCGGTCAGGCCGGTCGCCCAGAACTTCGTCGACGGCTTCCAGGACATGACCCGCAGACCCGACGAGATCAGCGTCGAGTTCGGCCTCGCTCTGTCGGCCGAAGCGGACGTGGTGATCTCCAGTACCTCGGCGCAGGCCAACTTCAAGGTGGCGCTCGTCTGGCGCCAACCCTCGGCTGATCCCACCGGCGCCGCGGCGGGAGACGAGCCCGCGCCGTGACGGCGTCCGAGCGGCCGGATCGGATGCCGCTGGACCCGTCCGTGGGCACCGGTGCCCTGGAAGCGGCCCTGCTCCAGATCCGGGACCAACGGGGCGAACCGGTGGGTGTGGGCTTCCTGGTCACCGATGTGCTGGCCCTGACCTGCGCGCATGTCATCAACGCGGCGCTCGGTACGCCCCCGGACTCCGAGCCCGACGCCGACGCCCGCATCGCGGTGACCCTGCCCCTGCTGAGGGCCCCGGCCGCAGGCACGCCGGACGATGCCGCGGCCGGCGTGCCGCACGTCATGGCGAGTGTCGAGCACTGGGTTCCCCCGCGGCCCTCCGGTGCCGGAGACGTGGCCGTGCTGCGCCTGCCCGCCCCGGTGCAGGGCGGCCGGCCCATCCGTCTGGTGGACAAACCGGACGTGTGGAAGCACCCGGCGCGGGTGTTCGGTTTCCCCGCGGGCCGCCCCGGGGGCGTGTGGCACTCGGCCGTGCTCCGCGCGCGGCAGGCCGACGGCTGGATCCAGGCCGACCTGGCGGAGGGCGGCTACCGGGTCTCCGGCGGCTTCAGCGGCAGCCCGGTGTGGGACGAGGAACTCGGTGGCGTCGTCGGCATGATGGCTCTGGCGGAGGAGGGCGAGCCCCCGGCGAGCTATCTGATCCCGACGGCCGGCCTGCTGGACGCCTGGCCCGACCTGCGGAACTTCGCCCTGCCGCCGTCGCCGTTCCGACGGCTGGTGGCGTTCGAGGAGGCCGACGCCGCCGTCTTCCACGGCCGCCGGGCGGAGTCCGCCGCGGTCGCCCGGATGGTCGCCGGTGAGCGCTGGACCGCGATCGTGGGCCCCTCCGGCTCCGGCAAGTCCTCCCTGGCCCTGGCCGGAGTCGTACCGAAGCTGCGGCGGGACGGCACGTCGGTGATCGTGCTGCGGCCCTCGGCGGGCAGCACCCCGACGGTCGGCCTGGCCCTGGAACTGCTGGCGCTGCTGGAGCCCGAACTGTCCGAGACGGCCCGGCTCGCGGAAGTGCCCGGGTTCACCCAGACCCTGGTCAGGAACGGCGGCCTGGCCGATGTCGTCTCCCGATTACCGAATGGGCAGCGCGGCCGTCGACTGCTGGTCGTGCTCGACCAGTTCGAGGAACTGTTCACCCAGGATGCGGCGGACATCGACGATCTGGCCGGGTTGCTGTTCGGTGAAACCCTGCCGGACACGGTCCGCGTGCTGACCACCCTGCGGGCCGACTTCCTGGGCGCGGTCCTCGACCACCCGCGCCTCGGCCACGCCTTTGACGGGCAGCAGACGTACGCCCTCGGCCCGATGCACCCCGACCAGCTCCGTGACATCGTCACCGGGCCGGTGCAGGACATCCCGGGCGTGGACTACGAGGCTCACCTGGTCGACCGCATCCTCGACGACACCGGCGCCGAGCCCGGTGCGCTGCCCCTGCTCGGCTTCGCCCTCGACCAGCTCTGGCAGGAGCAGAAGCAGACACAAGGACGGCTCACCCATGAGGCGTACGAGAGGATCGGTGGCGTCGCCGGCGCGTTGCACGACCACCTCGTCAAGGTCTGGGAGACCGAAGTCGCGCAGTCCTACGAGGAGGCGGCGCGGCGGCTGTTCACTCAGCTGATCCGCGTGCCCCTGGAATCGGCCGGTGTCACGCGGCGGGTGGTCCCGCGCGGCGAACTGGACGACGCGGAATGGCTGGTCGCGCAACGGCTCGCCACCAACCGCCTCCTGGTGACCGGCCGGGACGCCCACGGGACCGAAACCGTCGAGCTGGCCCACGAGGCTCTCATCTCCAGCTGGGACAAGCTGGCGGGCTGGGCGGCGGAGGATCGTTCCTTCCTGGTCTGGCGGGAGTCCCTGCGTCACGACAGGAGCCGCTGGGACGACGGCAGGCGCTCCCCCGAACTGCTGCCGACCGCAGCCGCTTTGGCGAACGCCGAGACGTGGCTGGACAGACGCGGCGCCGAACTCACCGCCGCCGAGCACGAGTACCTGGAACTCGGTCGTGCACATCACCGTTCACGCACCCGCAGACGCCGGGTGCTCAGGTCCGGCTTCGGCATTCTCCTCGTCCTCGCGTTGCTGTTCGGCACACTGTTCGCGTACGCCCAAAGGGAGAGCCAGGAACGCCAGGCGCTCGCCAACTCCCGTTCTCTGGCCCAGTACTCACAGGACCAGGCGGAATTCGACCCGGTGCTGTCGGTGAAGCTGGCGCTCGCGGCGTACGAGACCTCGTCCACGGCCGAGGCGCGTGGCCAGTTGCTGCGGAGGTACCTGGCCTTCTCGGACTCCACCCGAGTGCTCTCCGGACTGCTGGGGACGATCAAGCAGTTCCAGTCCAGCCGGGACGGCAACGTCGTCTTCGCCAGATCGGCCTTCGGACGCGCGACCCTCTTCGTGGGTGCCCTCACCGGCACCGTGCGCAGCGAACAGTTCTCCCGCAAGCAGCTGACCATGGCCATGGTGTCGGCCGACGGCAGCAGGGTCGCGTTCGTCTGCGACGACGGGTCGGCCGGCTGGTTCGAGGTGCACCCGAACGCCGAACACCTCATCGGCACCGTCCACGAACTGCCCAAGGCGAAGGACCTTCACACATACTTCGACATCAGCGGCGGGTTCGCGATGTCCGAGGACGGCCGGACCGTCGCCGTCCGCGACGGGGACGACCTGATGTGGTGGGACCTGGACAGCGGCACCGTCGGCGGCAGGGTACCGGCGCCCCCGGACATGGGCGGCAACCTGTGGATCCCCCCGACAAGAGGCACCTGTTGGTGGAGACCTCCCAATTGAAAGGGGACACGTTCCGCAACGCGCTGCTCGCCGTCGACATGGCCACCGGCAGAAGCCGTACCGTCGTGCGCGACGCCAGGCAGCTCCTGGTCTCGGGCGACCGGTCAGCCGTCGTCGTCTGCCGCCGCGACGGGGAACCGGACGCGTCACTCACCCTGTGGCGGATCTCCGACGGCGCCCAGCAGGGGCGTCGTCACGTCTGGCCCGACGGGGACTGCAACCTCGAGGGCGTCGACCTGACCGGGCGGCACGTCGTCACGGGCACGGCGAGCAGGCTGTCGCTGATCGACCTCTCCCAGGGCAAGCCGGTCAGCGAGTCCACCCGGCCCAGAGGGACGGTGGCGATCGCCCGGGACCTGGTGTCCAGCGGCGGCAGACTGATGGCCGTCGCACACGACGGAACGTCGATCAATTACGTCGAACTGTTCACCCGGCCCAACGTCGTCAAGGTGAGCGATCAGAAACTCAGCGCGGACGGCAGCAGGACCATCAGCCTCGTGGACGACGGCGCGAGCCTCCAGGTCCGATCGGTGACAAGCAAGGCGGGCGACCCGCCGACAGCCAAGGTGAACCGCCCGCGACCGTACTGGTACCCCAAGGACGGGTACCAGCTCGTGCTCAACTCGGACCGGACACTCCTGGCGGACTGGGTCGCGGAGGACACCATCTCCATCCGCAAGGTGTCCACACTGCGCCAGACAGCCCGGATCACCGTCCCCAAACCGCCCTCCACCTCCGAGTTCCAGTACTTCTTCGACCGGAACGCGCACCTCGTGACCGTCTCCGGGACGCGGATGCAGCAGTGGGACACACGCACGGGCAGGCAACTCGCCCACTTCGACCTCAAGCCCCTCATCGCCAAGAGCGACAGCGCGAGCACTCCGCCGACGGTGAAGGTCGCCAACCACCCGGGGGACAACCAGGTCGCCGTACTCCTCTGGGACGATCCCACCGTCCGTGTCGTCGACCTCGCCACGGGACGCACGAAGACGACCGTGAAGGTGCCCGTCGACACCGTCGCCCTGCAATTCGATCCCAGCGGTCGCTACTTCGCCGCCCTGCGCAGCGGCGGCATCGTGGAACTGTGGCGGCGCGACCCGCTGCGCAGGGAACTCGGGCCGCTGCGCAGCATGGTCGAGGACGCCGCGATACCGTACGCGGCCCGGTTCATCGACGGGGAGGGCGGCTACGCCGTGGCCGCCAACAGTTCCGTACGGTTCTACGAGGTCGGCAGGCGCAGCTACCGCGAGTCGTACGACTTCGGTCGCGTGCCCGCCGGCGAGTACCTGAGGGACGACTCGTACGTCTTCTGGGACATCACTCCGGACGGCAGATCCGTGATCTACCAGAACTCGATCAACACCGGCGGGCCCCTGCGCCTCGATCCGGAGAGCTGGCGGCGAGGGCTGTGCGAAGTGATCGGCGACCAGCCGTTCACCGCCGACGAGAAAGCCGGCCTTCCGGTGCCCGTACCGACTCGCCCGATCTGCCCCTGACCGAAGCGGGGTGGGGCGCTCGAACGGTGACGCGACAGAGGTGTCGCAGCGGGGTGGGGGCGGCGTTGACGTGCTGGTACATCAGCAGGTACTCGTTCTCCGCCTCGAACACGACGCGCCCGCTGAGGAGTTCGTGCAGCACGCAGCCGAGTGCGTACAGGTCGGTCTGCGGGGTGATGCGTCCGCCGCGGACCTGCTCCGGCGACATGTACTGGTGGGTGCCGATGGGGCTGCCGGTGGCGGTCAGCTTGGTGACGTCGGTGCGCAGGATCGCCGCGATGCCGAAGTCGAGGACCTTCACCGTGCCGTCGAGCGCGACGAGGATGTTGCCCGGCTTGAGGTCCCGGTGGATCACCGCCACCTCGTGCGCATACGACAGCACGGTCGCGACCTGCGCGGCGACGGCGGCCGCCCAGCTGACCGGCAACGGCCGGCCGGGATCGAGGTAGGCGGACAGCGGTACGCCGTCGACGAGCTCCATCACCAGGAACAGCCGCTCGTACGACGCGTCGAGGACCGCGTCGTACACCTGCGGCACGCCGGGGTGCTGGATGCGCGCGGTGATGCGGGCCTCGCGACGGAAGCGTTTGGCGAACTCCTCGGCCAGCTGTGGGGAGGTGACCGACGCCTGCCGGATGAGCTTCACGGCGACGGGCCGGTCGAGCACGGCGTCGTAGCCGCGCCACACGTCACCCATGCCGCCGTGGCTGAGCTTTTCCAGCAGTTCGTATCGGTCGGAGATCGCCTCCTGCGGCACCTTGCCCCCGGTGTGCGTGATGAACAGTCACGGTCTGGTGTCAAGTGTGACCGCTGTGTCGATCTGCCGTCCAGCGGTCGCGTGCGACATGGACTTGGGCGCGGGGGTCGGTGGGCGGACCGCGGGCAGGAGGGCGCGGCGGCCGGTCAGCCTCCCGTCGGCAGGGTGTACTCCGCCCAGACCGTCTTGCCGGGGCCGTCCCGGCGCGGGTGCCAGTCCCAGCGGTCGGCGAGGTGCTCCACCAGGAGCATGCCGCGGCCGGTGTCGCGGAGGTCCGTGGGCATCGCTGCGACCGGTACGCCTTCGGTGCGGGTGTCGGTGACCTCGACCCGTACGGTCGTGGCGTCGCGGGCCAACGCGAGGTGGAAGTCGCGGCCGGAGACCCGGCCGTGCCGGATGGCGTTGGCGGCGAGCTCGGCGACGATCAGCGTCAGCGCGTAGTGCGCGTCGCAGTCGTAGGGGATGCCCCACGCGTCGAGCCGCTGCCCGGCAAGCCGCCGGGCGAGCCGGGCACCGCGCGGGGTGGAGCTGAAGCGCATCGCGAAGTGACCTGTGGGGCCGATGGGTTGGCCGATACGAGAAGGAGCAGCGATCTCATTGTTCATGCCCTCAACGCTTCCGGAAGTGGCTTAGGGTGACCAGTGGTGACGCGCCGTCGCGTTCCGGTTGTACGCGACGGTGCGGGAGGTGTACGAGGCCTGCCGCGTGTCCGGCTCGGGGCGGGCGCGTTGGGCCGGGGAACTGGGCCGGGGAGGCGGTGGGGCCGATGGAACCGATGGAGTCGGTGGAGCAGGGCGAGGCCGAGGGCGCACGGGAAGACGCCGGGCCGAGGCCGGAGGACGAGCCGGGCTCGGGCGTGGTGACCGCGTTCGGACGGCAGTTGAAGCTGCTGCGGGTACGGGCGGGCCTGGAACGGCCGGAGTTCGGCAAGCTCACGGGCTACGCCGGTCAGTCGATCGCTTCCTTCGAGCAGGGCCGACGGATTCCCTCGCCGAGGTTCATCGACCGCGCGGACGAGGTGCTGGACGCCGGGGGCGTCCTCAAGGCGCTGAAGGAGGAGGTGGGGCGGGCGCAGTATCCGGCGTTCTTCCGGGACATGGCGCGGTTGGAGGCGGAGGCGGTCGAGTTGTGCTCCTACGACTCCCACGTGGTCAAGGGGCTGTTGCAGACGGAGGAGTACACGCGGGCATTGCTCGCCATGCGACGCCCTCTGCTGGACGAGGAGACGATCGAGTTGCGGGTGGCAGCGCGGCTCGCTCGACAGGTGATCTTCGAGCGCTGGCCTGCACCACTGCTCAGCTTCGTGCTCGAAGAGGCCGTGCTGCGTAAGCCACTCGGTGGGAAGGCAGTACTGCGAGGGCAACTCGAACAGCTACTTCTCATCGGCCAGAAACGCAATGCGGAGATCCAGGTCATGCCGCTCGATCGGGAGGACAACGCGGGCGTGGACGGCCCGTTTACGGTTCTTACGCGGAAGGGCGGCGAGCAGGTCACGTACATGGAGGTCCAAGGGCGCAGCAGCCTCCTGACGGACCGAGAAGAGGTACGTCTCGCCGCCGCGCGCTATGGGATCATCCGATCGCAGGCTCTCACTCCGCGAGAGTCCCTGGGATTCATCGAGAAGTTGCTGGGAGAGCTATGAACACCGCAGAGAGCTCGGCTGCCGCTCTGGAACGCGCCTGGGTAAAAAGCAGCTACAGCGGCGCTGAGGGGGGCGACTGCGTAGAGATCGCAGCCGCCGTAGAGGGCATACACATCCGTGACTCGAAGGTCCGATCCGGACCGATTCTGACGGTCGCCCCCGACGCGTGGGCCGGGCTCGTCCGGCTGGCCGCCGACCAGACCACCTGAGCCGTGCATTCGTAACCGCCGTGGGGCCAGTCGCACACGCGGCTGGGCCCACGTCCGTGGTCGTACTCCACCCACACGTCACTTGGACACCGTCTGCGTCGCCATGTCCTCGACGGTACGCAGCCCGTCCATGGCGGATCGGAATGCGGGGCCGTCCTTGCTGGTGGTGCCGTGGATCTTGGCGAGGGCGCGGCTACGGCGTGCGGAGAGACGCGCGGTGGAGGGGTGACAGGTGCGAACACTGAAGGTGATGACGTCCGCACTGAAGTTTCGGGCAACCCACACCACTCACCAGGTGCGTGCGAGCGCGCCTACGCGTGTATGGGCAGCGCGGGGAACACGACCACCGAGCCGTCCTTGTCGCGGGCAATCTCAATCGCCACGTCTGTCGTGCGGCTGTTGACCATGACGCCGTCGCCCAGCTTGTGAATCCGGTGTGCCGCGCTCATGAGGCGATCGACTTCACTGGTCGTGAAGACGGGTCGCAAACCGTTCGGGCGTGCGAGCTCCAGTGCCGACAGGCGTACCAGGACACCGGCGATGCTTGACTCCAGTTCGTCGAGGCGCTGCTGATCGCGCTTGAGTGCGCGGGTGAAGTTCTGGAACGGATTGCCGGGGTCGCTCTGGGCGTGCTCGACGGCTTGGAGGACGACGACCCGCCGCATCAGCGCGATGGCCAGGGAAGCGAGTTCGAGGTGGGTGCGGAACATGCCGCCGTCGTCGTCGATGCCGGGGAACGACTTGGTCAGCGTGCCGAGTTCGACGGCCTCGCCCTCGGGGAGTCTGTCGAGCGCGCTCTGCCATCGGGAGAGGCGGATATCGGCTTTGCTCAGCGCCGTGTCGAGGGTGTGCACTGCCGAGTCGAGTCCCAGTGAGGCACCGAGCTTGCCCTGATCGAGCAGGATGGCCGTGGCCTTGTCGATGGCGGCGCGGCAGCCGTTGAGTCCGCTGTGCTCGTCGTCGAGCTTGTCCTCCTGAAGTTGCTCCAGCAGTTCCGTGATGTGCGCGATGGCCTGCTGGCGCTTGTGGTCTGCATGCGCGCTCACCCCCACCGCCACGGCCATGAGCACGAGCGGAGCGGCCACGGTGAGCGCCGCGCCGCCGGCGGCCGCGACGCCGGCGGTAGCACCGGCTCCACCGACTGCGCCCGCCGCTGCCGCTCCTCCGACCGGCACGAACGTCGCTTGGGCGGCGATGCCCGTTGAGTTCATGAGTGCACTGTGGATGCCACCGGCTGCCGCCTTCGACGCCATCGGGCGAACGATGCCCTGCCCGAGCTGGGCGGCGACCTTCGCCGGGACCACCATGCGATACAGACTCTCGCCGGAAGCGGTCGCTCTGGCCGCCGTAAGGGAACTTCGCGCCGATTGCGTGATGAACTGTGACAGGTGCTGCGCCAGGGGACTCGCGGCGTCGAGCGGGATGCCACGGCCGTGGTCGATCTTGTCGGGCAGCGGATGCACTTCAAGCGTGACGATCGGCTCGTCGGCCAGGGCGGCCAGCACTCCGCGTAGTTCAGCCAGGCGCTCAGCCGTCATCGACTCGCCCGCGGTCAACCCTGGCACTCGGACATCAGCGGTCGCCAGTGTCCACACGGGCACGGTCGTCTTGCGGTCGTCAGTCATCGTCTCCCTTTGTTTTCCAACAGCAGCCTGTGGCTGGCGTTCGACAAGAATGGTACGGAGCTCGTGTATTCGGTTACGGCCGCTGTCTGCCGGTGAACTGACGATCACCAGGGCATCCACCAGATCACCCACGGCCGTCAGGTCGGAGACGAATCGACGCCGAAGGGTGCCCCGGCCGGCACATCCGGCTGGGCGTACGGATCAGACGTCGTCGTCCAGGCCCTCCTCGCGGCGGATCATCCGCCAGGCGGCCTTGCGGGCGCTGCGGTCCAGGCTGGACTTGGAGCCCTTGTCAGGGCCGAAGTACTGGCGGCCCTGCCCCTCGTATCTGGCACGCTTGTGGCACGGACTGCACTCGTCAGCCGCCAGTCGTCCCGGGGCGGGGACCGGTCGATCGGATCCGCTCATTGAGGGCGGCAAAGGACACCGGTGGACCGGCCGCCGCGCGAACCGCTCCCAGGCTGACGCTGTCCGAGTCCAGGGTGGCGACTACTGGGCGGGGGAGCACGTAGAACTCCCACTGAGTCGTGTCGAGTGGTTCGTAGACCGCGTGTTCACAGGCAGTCTGGACGGCGAAAACGTAGACGTCGGCGTTGTACGACTTTGCCTCTGAGTAGCCGCCATCGGGTGACCACGTGCGAGCGCGGATCCCGCTGAAGCGGATTTGAGACGGTGTGCGCTGCTCCCAGGCTTGCAGGTAGGCGCCAGCCTTGACTTCGATGCGCAGTCCGTCGTCAGTTTCGACGTCGTGGCTGGCCCATTCCACACGGGGCTCGTGGGAGCCGACCGCCTGGTGGACCAGGAATTCGGCGAACAGACCGCGTGTGTTGTTCATACGAAGGTCCGGCATGGCGAACCGCCAGAAGTCGACCACGGTAGCGTCCGGGACGCCGATGATTGACTCGTCACCGCGGAGCGGCGGCATGGGCCGCGGGGTCAAAGACAGACGGGCAGGCTGCTTCATGGGCCGCAGTCTGCCAGCGGGGCGCGGGCACTTGCGTATCTGCTGTCAGCGGCCCTTGCCAATCCGCTGGCTGGGTGGTCGCGGAGGCGGAGCCGGGTCGACGCTCTGTCCAGGGCGATGGACGCTGTCGTGTCCGGCACAGGCATCGCCAGGATTACTCATCCAGTTACACCGGCAGCGAATCCTATTTACTCCTAAAGTGGAGTCGAGAAGAAGAATTTATCGACCAATAGGGTGGCGAGCCAGATGTGTAGCGTAATTGATCAAGGACTCTTCTCTCGGATTTTCTGCCTTCGTAAGCTCACTCTTTTGCCGCACGTCCTGAAGGAAGGGAACCGCGTTATCAAGCTATGACGACAGCAAGCACCCGTGGCCTGCCTCGACGCAACACGAGGACGGATAATATTTCTGCGGTTCGCGATCTGCCAGTGGGGAAATACACTTTCCAGCCCGGTGTGGAGTACGCGGCGCTGACGGCGCGGGGCGCGGCGGCCAGGGGCGACGCGCAGTCCGAACGTCAGGTCACCGAGCCACTGCTTCGCGAGTTCCTCGCCCTACTGGAGGAAATCCAGCAGGAAATCAATTCACGATGGAACGGTCCGGAGAAATCCGGCCGCCGCGTACAGTGTGACGGGTCGCATTTTCGTGAATCATGACTATGTCGATCCTGCCTTTGCGCAGCGTGAGTACTACTCCGACGCGTACTCGTACGGGCCGGGAACCGGCTGGGACGGGGGACCTGTCGACGACGTGCACTCAGGAGTTCCCCTGACCGCACCCGCCGGAGGCTGGGACCCGGTCGAGGAACTTGCCTATCTCCTGCAGGAGGCCGTTCCGGCGGAGCAGACGGCCAGGATCCCGCAACCTCGCAGCGAGCCCGCATCCGGCGTCGCCTTCACCGACCCGATGGAGAGTCTGGCGCAGATCACCGCTCAACTGCCGCCTACCCGACGCTCCTCCTCCGGGCACCGGAAGCTCGACGTCCGAAAACCCCGGCTCAAGTGGTTGCAGACCGGCAGCTTCGTCATCGTCGCGCTCGTTGCCGTCATCGTGGCGATGGTCAGCGTCTTCGGCGGCATGGTGGCCTACAGGCCTCTGCAGAACATCACTTCCGGGACGGGAGGCGCCATGGTCCCGTCGTGGCCTCTTCTCGTGTACGGCCCCTGGATGGTGGCCTCTCTCTCCATCCTCCGGACTGCCCTGCACCAGCGCCGAGCTGTGCACTCGTGGTTCATCGTTCTGCTGTTCTCCTCCGTCGCGATAATGCTGTGCGTGGCTCAGGCAGACAGAACCGTCACCGGTATTGCCGGAGCATGTCTGCCCGCCCTCGCCTCCCTCGCCTGCTTCCAGCAACTCGTCCGGCAGATCACGCTGACTCTGCCGCCGCGACAGGACAAGCGGCGCCACCGCCGGTAGCAGCATGGTCCTCGGCGCACGGGTGCCCGTTTCTCTCCCCTCACGCTTTCGGTGTCGCGTGGGATTGGGCGGGCCGGCATGCCACCACCCATCGATTGAGGGCGGCGGCCGTACGGTCCACAGGCTTTGAGGTAGCTGTCAGTTGTCGTCATGGCACTGTGCCGCCATGACGACAACGACAGAGCTCACCCTCTTCGCCGACTACTTCCAGATACACGTGTCCGATGCGGATTCGGACGGTGATCTGAGCGAAGCGTGGACTGACCAGGCCGTCGCCGATCACCTCGCGGTTGCACCGGATGCGCTGGGCATCGGCACGGTGGTCAGTGTCAACGTATCCGTCACGGTTGTCGTCCTGCCTCAGGAGCCGAGTGATGACAGCCTGGAATTCGATCACGTCGTTGAGGCGAGCCTCGATGTGTCGTCGGGTCGGCTGATGGTTCTGGGCTGCACGGACTACGCCCCCGAGGCGGCTACGTTCGAGGTCCCGGCAGGCTGGAACCGGGTCCGCGTGTCCCGGACCAACTTGGCTCGGGCAGCTCAGGCCGACGTCGACTCTGACGAGAGCCCCGAGACCATTGAGAGGATCCGTATCCAGGTGTGGGCGGCCCCGGAATGTCCAGCAGAGATCATCAAACAGTGGTCCTAGCTCGACGGAGTCTGTGACGGCTGGCTCGTGTGCCCGTCCTTCGAGCTTCCTTGCGGCGTCCTGCAGGGATCATCAGTCAGCACGACGCCCGGCATGGCACCGCCACCCTCCTCACGGCGGCCAAAGTCGTGCCCCGCGTCGCAGATGTCAAAGGCCCCGGACCATGATCGGTCCGGGGCCTTTTGTCTGGTGCCCCCGGCAGGATTCGAACCTGCGACACCCGCTTTAGGAGTTTTCCTTGGTCGGGGCTGTGAACTGCGGAAACGCCGACATTACGGTGCCTGGCCTGGGGAAATGCCCCTCCGTGGTTCTCACGTGTTCACGGAGGTTCCCGGCCTCATGTGTGCTGAATCCGTTCTGCCAGGCCCTCGTCCGACGACGAGTCGACGGCAACCTTGTAGCGCCGGGCCGGGTCCCCGACCGCCGACCAGAGCTCGTCGTCGACGGTGGCGCAGTCGTCGCCGTATGCCGGATAGCCGTGCTCCTGGACCGATGTGTGCCGTGTCAGTCGCCGCATCACGGGCCACGACGGCTGCGGCAGCGCGTCTCTAGCCGGGGCGAGGGGGTGCCTGAGCGGTGCTCCTGCCCGATGGAGGCTGGTGAGGCCTTGCCGGTAGGAGGTGATCAGCCCGGTCTCGACGTAGTCCAGGAGGTCGGGAAGGGGGGCCGGCTGATCACTGGGGGGCACTCGTCACGGTGACCGGCGAGGTCCGTCGCCGACCCGCGGTTTCCGTGATGAGGACGGCGACGGTGGCCGGGCCCGGGGTGTCAGCGGTGGCTGCCTCGGCTACGGCCTCCCTGACGGCGCGGGCCACTTGCAATGGATGGTGTCCGGGGCCGACCGCGAGGTGAACCTCGATGTGTCGGCCGGGTGGATCATCATGATCCTCCACCCTGACCGGGCGGCTGCCCAGTACGTCCGTGAGGCGGGCTACGCCCGGTACACCGGCCGCGATGTCCGCCAGCTCCCCGACGAGTCCCCGCAGGGACCCTGTTCCGGTCATCGGGGGCGAGCTCCGCGCGGCCGCAGTTTCCGGCGTGGGCCTCATGGCCGTCGCCGCGGTCCGAGACGTCATGCCTGCCTCCGGGACCTCACGGAGATCCGTTACGCGCATGTCAGCCGTCACCGTGGCCAGCCCGAGCTGTTCAGCGGCCGCGCCCAGCAGCGCGCTCCTCAATTCGGCGGCGGTCTCCGGCAGCGGCCGCACGAGGGATGCTGTGAAGGCGGCCTCGATGGTGAGCGGGCCAGGCGGTAGCGCGCTGGCCGGAGGACGGACGGCCGGCTCGGACACGGGTTGGAGCGGCGCCGACCCGATGCGCAGGGACTCCAGCCGGACACCGGGGACCTCGGCGGCAGTGCGCCCGAGGGCCTGGACGGCCGCTTGCTCGGTGATCCACGTCCCGTCGTGGGGCCCGCCGAGCGGGAGGAGACGGCCCAGGTCGAGCTGGCGTCGTACTGCCTGCGTCCACGCCTCGGTCACTGGCCTCTCACCCTCCTTCTCCACGGCCGCAGTCCTCTTCCCGCGGCGCTCTGCCCGAGTGTCCGCGAGAGGTCGGGACAGGGGCCTCGGGCCACACCCCGTCTCACGCTCTACAGACCGGCAAAAGGTACTAAAAAGACTATAATTCGAATAATGGTGCTCTGTGGCCTCGCGAGGGAGGAATACCCCAATGACTGAGAACACCGGCGTCAGGCTCGGCGCTGCACCCGGTTCTCGCGGCCGGACGACCATCGCCGATGTGGTGGTGGAGAAGATCGCCGGAATGGCGGCACGGGACGTACGCGGCATCTATGCCCTGGGCAGCGGAATCGCCCGCTCGATGGGATCCATGCGGGAGCGGATGCCCGGCGCCGGCAGCGGCAGATCCGTCACGCGCGGGGTCAGTGTCGAGGTCGGAGAGCTGCAGGCGGCCATCGATCTGGAGCTCGTCGTCGAATATGGCGTCGCGATCACGGACGTGGCCGCTGCGGTGCGGGAGAACGTGATCTCCGCGGTGGAGCGGATGGCGGGGCGGGAAGTCGTGGAAGTCAACATCACGGTCAGCGACGTGAAACTGCCGGACGACGAAGAGGACGAAAGGGAGGAGCGGCAGCGGATCCAGTAGCCGGGGTGGAACAGTCCACTTGAGTGAAGGAGCGCGAAATGAGCAGGGCCGTGGTGGGCTTGATGGCCGGAATGACGCTGGGTTTCGCCGCGTATTTCGGTGACTTCTGGGCTTTCCTGCTGGTTCTGGTGCTGGGCCTCGTCGGTCTCGTCATCGGGCGGTTCACTGAAGGTGATCTCGAACCGGGCGACTTCGTCCGTCGCCGGGACCGGCAGGATCGGATCCGAGATGACCGGCGACAGGCTCGGGGAGACTGGCGGCGGTGAGCGGGGAAGCCGATGAGCGCCCGGGCGTCCCCCGCGGGGAGCGCGGGGCGACCATCGTCAGCGACCGGGTCGTCGCGAAGATCGCTGCCCGGGTGGCGCGCGAGGCGCTGAGCCGGTTCACCGAGTCGGCCGGCCATGTACCTCCCGGCCGCCGGACGCCACACGTGAGCACATCCGTACGGCGGGCGCCGGAACGGACCAGCGCGGGACGAGACGCCGAGTCCGCCGCCGGATGGCAGGCGGTGCTCGGCGAGGCGCGGCTGAGCGTCGCCGTCGAGCTCGGTTATCCGTCAGACATCGGGGAGCAGTGCGCCGCGGTGCGTCGGGAAGTCACCGAACGGATCAGAACATGGGCCGGCATGGAGGTGTCCGACCTCGCGGTATCGGTCGAGCACCTGCACTCGGCGCATACACGGCACACGGACCGGGAGAGGGTGAGATGAGCGCGGACACCTCGCGGCAGCCGACCGGTGACAGCGACCTCTCCTCCGGTCCGGGACAGGCGGCTCCGTCCGCCGACGGCACCCCGGGGGCGGCCGGGGACGCCACGAGGGTGATCGACGGATCAGGCCGGTCGGCGCACCGTTTCTGGTCGGCGCGGCGCATTCCCGCGGCCTTGGCAGCCCTGCTGTCCGCCGCGGCCGTCGGACTTCTCCTGTACGACGTGGTCGCGGTGCGGGCAGGCCGGAATGCCATGCGCTGGCGGCGGCGGCTCGCCGAGGAACTGGCCACACGGCCTCTGGACGACGTGTGGATGATCGTCGGGGCCGCGGTGGCGATGGCCCTCGGCCTGTGGCTTCTCCTGCTGGCGGTGACGCCGGGACTGCGTCGGCTGCTGCCCATGCGGCGGCCCACCGGTATCCCTGGGACAGAGGACGTCCGAGCCGGGCTTGACCGCCGCGCGGCCGCTCTGGTTCTGCGCGACCGGGCCATGCAGGTGCCCGGTGTCCAGTCGGCACGGGTCGCTGTCGGCCGCCGGAAGGTCAAAGCCCAGGCTCGGGCACATTTCCGCGACCTCGAGGAGGTCCGCGCGGACCTGCACGCCGAGCTGGGCGAAGCCGTGACCTCCTTGGGCCTGGCCCGGCAACCCACACTGGCCGTGCGCGTCCGGCGCCCCAAGAAGGACTGAGGTGATCCGATGCTCAAGACGGCGAACCGGGTGCTGCTCGCACTGCTCGGCCTCGGACTGTTCGCCCTGGGCGGCGGCGTGCTGCTGGGCGCACTGGACCTGCAGCGCCACTGGGACTTCGACGTGCCGGGCTGGTGGCCCTTCCGTGGGCCGGACGATGTGGTGCTGGGCACCGAGGGACGCACGCGGTGGCGGGAGGAAGGATGGTGGTGGCCGACCGTCATCGCGGTGCTCGCCGTGCTGCTGGCCCTGCTGCTGTGGTGGCTCCTCGCACAACGCAGACACCGCCTGGACCGGGTCCTCGTCGACAGTGAAGACGGCGCGGCGGCCCGACTTAACGGCCGCACACTGGAGAACGTCATCGAGGAAGAGGCGCAGGCCCTGGCCGGGGTCTCGCGGGCTCATGTCCGGCTGACGGGCCGACGTACCGCTCCGACCGCACGCGTGCGGCTGCTGTTGGAGCCTCACGCCGATCCAGCGCGGGCTCTTGGGCAGCTGAGCCGCGAAACACTCGCACACGCGCGGGACTCGGCCGGCCTGGACCGGCTCCCCTCGAAGGTCCGACTCCGGGAAGCCCGCCACCGCGCCGAACGCGCCACCTAGGACCCCCTGGGCTAAGGGGTCCTTTCACTATGCCCGTCCGGGTCGCGCGGCCTGGCACCGCACCTCGCCGCGTTGCCGAAACGCCCACGTGGCTCCTCCCCCACGCTCGAACAACCTCGCGCGGGGGGACCCCCATCGAGGCCGCTCCGGCGCCTTGCGATGCACGGCACCAGACCACGCGACCTGATCGGACGCTCATAGTGAAAGGACCCCTAAGCCTCATGGGGGTATCGGCCGCGAGGCGCCCCGGATTCCTGGAACCCGAGCGTTGTGGCACGCGGAGGATTGAACGAACAGCACACTGCCTGGCGCACTCGCTTCGCGACGGCGTGCGCGAAGACACCTGCCTTGGTTGTCGGCGCATCATCCTGAGAACCCTGGGGTCGGTGGGGCACGCCGTCGGCGCAGGCCACCACCCTGGTGGCGGCCTTGTGCGCCGGGGCCGTCACGTATCACCCGTCGGCCGACGGGATATCGAGCACCGGCACAGTGTGTCCTGCCGTACCGAGAGACCACGCAGATCTCGCACGGTTCCTTCCCAGGAGGCATCCCGTCATGGTCCTCTTCCTGATCCTGCTCATCGCCGGAATCGCTCTGGTCGCCATCGGCGCGGCCGTCGACGGCATGCCCTACCTGATGTCCATCGGCGTACTGCTTCTCATCGTCGATCTGCTCTACCTGGCGGCCCGCTCCATCTGGCGCTCCACCCGGCGCCCGGCCCGCTGACCGGCTCCTGAATGCCCCCGACCAGTCCCGGACCCCACCCGACCCTCACGTCACTGGCGGACCTTCGAGCGGCGGACCTTCGAGCGGTTCGACGACCACGGAATCCCCGCCCGGCCACGGCTACCGTCTGCCCGGCCACGGCTACCGATTCCGCGGCCTGACGGCCGGGGTCCGTCGCATTCGCCGTCGCCACCCTTTCCGTACCCAGGGGATCGGCCGCGCGTCTGTCCGCCCGACAGCGACCTTGGGTACGAAAATCCAGGTCAGCGGCAGGCTTCAGCGAGGGAGCCGGTGCATCGTTGCGGGCTCAGTCGAGGGTGGCGAGGTGATCGGCGTCGCCGCCTCGCCACTCGATGAGGAGGATGGTCGCGTCGTCGGTCGTGGTGCCGCCGCGTTCCTGTTTCAGGGCGTGGGAGAGCGCTCGTGCCACCGCCCGTACCTCGGTGCGGTCGTGGAGGATCCGGTTGGTCCACTCGATGAGCTGCTCCTCACCGAACTGTTCCCCGCCGGCCTGGTGCTCCTCGATCAGGCCGTCGGTGAAGCACAACAACCGGTCCCCGGGCTGCAGCATCCGCTCGCTGACCACCGGCTCCTCACCGCCGAAGCCGACCGGCAACGTGGTCGGGCCCTCCAGCCGGTCCAGCACGGCGCGGTCACGGATCAGAAGCGGGGCCGGATGGCCTGCATTGACCCACTGCAGCCGGCCTGTGGTGATGTCCAGGACCATCATCTGCGCGGTGACGAAGTGGTCGGTGCCGAACTGTTCGTTGACGGCCCGGTCCATGAACGCGTACACCTGGGACAGATCGGTGTTGGCCCGTCGCGTGTGGCGATAGGCGCCGATGGCCACCGTCGCCATGGTCGCCGCGTCCAGCCCGTGGCCCATCGCGTCGATCATGGCCACGTGAAGGATGTCGCCGTTGAGGGCGTAGTCGAAGCTGTCGCCGGCCACGTCGTAGGCGGGCTCCAGGATTCCGGCGACCTCGACCTGCGGAACGGTCATCGACAGCGGGGGCAGCAACGACCACTGGATCTCCGCGGCCACGCTCATCGGGGCACTGCGGCGGGCCTGGAAGAACAGGTCGGTGTAGGCGTCCTTCGTGACGATCATGTCCGCGACCAGACCGGCGAGTCTGCGGAGCAACCGCCGGTCGTCGTCATCGACCCTGTCCAGGGTGACGGCCATCACCCCGATCTGGTCGCTGCCGTCCAGCAGCGGCAGGTACATCCGCACACTGCCGTCCTGCGGAACCTCCACCGTTCCGCGACTCAGGAACGCCTCGCCGGCGGGGGAGTCCTCGACCGGCTCCGGGCGGCCGACCTTCAGCCTGCGGCCCGGCAGCGGCACCAGCAGCACCTGTTCGTAGTCCTGCAGGAGCATGGAGACCTCCCGGCCCCCGACCCTGGCCACCTCTTCCGCGACGAGTGGGGCGATCAACTCCGGCGGCATCTCGTGGGCCCGGTCCAGCAGCACACCCAGCAGTCGTTCGCCAAACCCCTCCGACCGGTCCACCCCGATCAGGTCCGGCTTCCGCCCGCCGTCCGTCATCGCTGTCCGCTTCCCTTCGTCCCGGGGCATGAGGAACTCATCGGGGTGGCTGCGTCCACGTGGTGTTCACCAGAGGGCCCGGTGCCCTGACACCCCGCCCCTCTTGGATCCACCCGGCAGGTAACGGCTATCAGCGTGGTACGACACTGTCCACCGGCACAGGCTCGCATCGCCGACCGGTCCGACGAGCCGATCACGTCATGGCCGGCACGTCGCCCCCAAACGCCGGTCACCACAAGGGGCTTGGTGCAAAGTGCCGATCCTGCGCCCCCTTCGGGTCCACGACGTCGTGGGTCGCGCCACTACCGGACATCGGCGGAACGGATCATGCCCTGCCCCCGGCGGCCGCGTCCGTCGTGCTCCAACGACCCCGGCGTATACACACCGGGGTCGCCCTTCCGGGCCGGTCGCACGTGAGAGTGTGCCGACCCGCTTTCATGCTATGCCTGGTGCACATTTCAGGCATCCGGTGTCTCGCGGTTCTCGTGTCCATTCGGTTCCGCGCGGCCCGGGAAGGGCTTTCGCCCTGCGCCAGCCGCGTTCCTCCTCCCCGCTTTGCATGAGCCGGATCCCCTGATGTGTCAGCGTGACCATCGCGGGTGTGTTTCGACCGTGACGAGTCCCTCGCCTGCCAGATAAGCGCAGGCGGCGGGGAGATCCTGCTGGGGGATCTGGAGTTCGCTGCGCAACATCGTCCCGCTGATGCCAAGGAGCCGATTACCCTGCGTGGCCTCGTACAGGGCTTTCAGGATCGCCTCACGGTAGTTCTTCCGCTCGCTCAGTGTTCCCACGGGGACACCGCTCAGATTTCGTCCGTCTGCGTCCGGCCGTCCCCTGAGGACTGACTGGTGACCAGCCTGGTGCGGGCAGGCTTTGCTGCGCGGGCGGTGTCCACCGTGAGGTGGAGGCGGGTTCCGTCGGCCCGTGCCGACGGGGTAGCTGCGCTGCTCGGTCGAGGCGAGGCTGCGACGGAGAACCTCCGCGACCTGGCGGGCGGCCTCGGGGGACGAGGCGACGAGGCGCACGTCGACGTTCCCGGCAGAGGGCAGTTCCGGTGACTCCGCGGGGTGACGCCGTCCCGGCCTGCCCACTGCTTCCACCGGGGTACGGGCCGAATCATCCGTGGCACCGCCCGGCTCAAGTGTGGGACGGCCTCGCTCGTGACGCGGCGGGTTCCGGCACCGATGCAGAGGGTGCGCCCTCTGGGGAGCGCGCCGGCGGTGCGACGCTGTCGGGGGCAGGGGCAACATGTCGCACGCTGGTCCTCGCAGCGGTTCTCCGACAGGTGTCAAGTAGCCATCCGTGCCCGGCAGGACGCGCTGACGTCGCACGGTATCCGCAACCTTGGGGCAGGGCTACGCTGTGGGGTGAGGCCCCAGTCCCCGGTATCGATGCTGTGTTCTGCTCCCGGGGAGGCCCACCGTGTTCGTCCTGCTCCTCGTCCTCGTCGTGGTCCTGTTCGGCTTCGGCTTCCTCAATCCCCTCTGGTGGGTGGCCGCGGCGGTGCTGGTCTACGGCGCCACCCGCTACCGCCGCGATCGTGGCGGAGGCCGGAGCCGTGGCGGCAGTTCCGATCTCGGGGACTACCGGGACTACCAGGAGCGCCGGAGTCGCCAGGAACGCTGGGACCGCCGCTACAGCCGTCAGCACCGGGCGCGTTGGCGGCGCGAGGACCGTCGGGACCACGAACATCGCAGGTGACCCGTGAAGCGGTTGGGCAGCCAGGGGTTCCCGGACGGCTTCAGCCGGGCCGGACACGTCGAGATCGTCAAGAGGTGCATGCCATGCAACGCAAAACCGTGATCCGACAGGAGTGGTGGGATCTGCGGGCCGAGGCGACGTGGGGGAACACGCCGGCGGGACAGGACGTCGTCGCACTGCGCGCCGAGAACGATCAGCTGCGGCGGGCGTTGGCCGGACGCGCGGTCATCGACCAGGCCCGCGGCATGGTGATGGTCCTGACCCCCTGCCGCCGCGGGGCGGCCAGGAAGCTGCTGGTGGATGTCTCACGGCAGTGCGACGCCAGACTTCCGGAGGTGGCCGCGGCCCTGGTCGCCGCCTGGGAGGGCAAGCCGCTCCCGGAACACATGCAGCGGGCGCTACGTCGTACGCTGCGGCGATTTCACGCGGAAAACCAGGGGCGCGGCTCACGACAACCAGGCGGATCGTCCAGGTAGGGAGAGGCCATGATTCACGCAGCCGACGTCCGGGAATGGCGCGACCGCGATGTCGTCGACAGCGAGTCGCACAAGATCGGTGTCCTGGAGGCGGTCTATGTGGACACGACCACCGATGAGCCGGCCATGGCCACGGTACGGACCGGACTGCCCACCCGGCACCGGCTGGTCTTCGTGCCCCTTGAGGACGCGATCGCCGGGCCGGGCTATCTCAGGGTCGGCTATGTCAAAGCGCTGGTGAAGCAGGCCCCTTCGATCGGCACCGACGACGTGCTGCCCGCCGAGCAGGAGGAAGCGATCTTCAAGCACTACGGACTGGCCTACAAGCCCGGTGCGGCCGGCGAACGGCAACTGGCGCGCCGCTGACCGCCTACGGACAGGATGACTGCCCTGTGAGGTACGCACCATGCACCGGCTGACCAAACCCGGTGAAGAACAGCGACTGTTGAGAACCGTGCCTTCGGCGGGGGGCGCGGCTTTGCTGTCCGAGGTCGTCGAACTACGTGCCAGGAACGAACAGTTGGAGCACGCGCTGGCGAGCCGTGCGGTGATCGACCAGGCGCGCGGCATGGTGATGGCCCTGGCGCCGTGTTCCAGCGAGAGGGCCTGGGACGTGCTGGTGGACGTGTCGCAGCACTGCAACATCAAGCTCCGGGATGTGGCTGCTGCTCTGGTCGCCACTACGAAGGACCGGACGCTTCCGGAGCCGATGCAGCGGGAGCTGCGCCGAGCACTGCGGAGCCTCCATCTGGCGGACCGGAGATGACTGACGGTGTGCGTGCTCCAGAGGACGACACCGGGAGCTGTGAGCTCAACTCTCCGGTGTCTTCGTCCAGGACGGCCGGCGGACGCCCCTCCTGAGTAGCCCGGCCGGAGAATCTCAAACATCGACGGATGTCACAACGAGGCACTGCCGCGATCCTCCGTCGCTCCCGTTCCGGCGCCCCTCCGCGCCTGCGTAGGCGCCGCGTCCGGCCTGGCGAGGGCGTCTACTCGGGCCGTTGGGTCCGGGCGTTGTGGGCGAGGCCGTCCGGATGCTCCGTCGTGCGCTCTCCCAGAGGCAGAAGCACTACGCACAGGACGGTCGGTGCGCGGAGGATCTGCCCCGCCTCCTGCCAGCCCCAGGTCTCAAAGGCGGCACGGGCCGGACGGTCGGACTGATCCACCAAGGTGACGCCGAGCGAAGCCTGATGGTCGGCGAGCAGACGCTCCTGCAGGCGGCGAGCGAGCCCGTGAGCGTGCTCATGCGGATGGACAACGGTTTCAGTGATGGCGAAGACATGGCCGGAGGCGGTCAGTTGCTCGAGGTTCTGCGGCAGAGGTCCCTCGAACTCCCGCCACCAGGAGCCGTCGCGCGGCACGGGGAATCCGAAGACACAGCCGGTCAGGGACTGCGCCTCGGCGACCAGCATGTCGAATCCGGGCTGTTGGACGTCGTGTGCCAGACGGCGCAGGAACTCCTGCCGATCCCGGAATTCCTGGCCGGGCGGGGTGGCGGAGGACTCCACGTAGAGATCCGCCAGGTCCTCTCGCATCCCCTCGGCCTGCCAGCGGTTCAACCGGCGCAGTCGCACCGTGTCCATGGCGGACGGCTTCGAGCCTTCGGTTTCGTGGGGTTGCCGCGGAGTCTGCATGGGGCGCCTCGGTTCAGGAGACCGGAAACGTGCGGGAGTGCCATCGTGGCCGATGGGCGGTGCGGCGCCTGGGTCTGGGACGTCTGTTCAGCAGCATAGTCCCCGACCGGTGCCGCGCCGGGGCTCGTTGGGGGCGAGGGGCCACTGTGGCGCCGGCGGATGGACGGTGACGGCGCCGGCCAGCTTGTCGAGGGCGGTGAGGAACACGGCGACGCGCCGGGGTGGGCGAAGGCGGGAGGTGGTGTGGGCCTGGGCGCCGATGGCCGTACGGCTCGCCCGGCGCTTCCGAAAACGTGGCGAGTCCTTCGAAGACCTCAAGCAGGTCGCCCAACTCGGCCTGGTCAAGGCGGTGACCCGCTTCGACCCGAACCTCGGCACCGCCTTCCCGAGCTTCGCCATACCGACGATCCTCGGCGAGGTGAAACGACAACTCCGGGACCACCTCTGGGGCGTGCATGTGCCGCGACGTGTACAGGTGCTGCGCGGCCGGGTCCGCACGGCCGGCCGTGCGTGCGTTTCGCTCTATGGCCGCGAACCCTCCGTCCGCGAGATCTCCGCACACCGGCCTCACCGAGGCGGAGGTACGGCTGGGCGAGGGGGCGCTGGAGAGCTTCACAGCCCTGTCCCTGGACGCCGTACCCGGCCGCTCCGAGCACAGTCACCCGCTGACCGACACCCTTGGTGGCACGGAGCCCGGCTTCGACCTGATCGTCAACCGTGAGGCGCTCCGCCCGCTGCTGCGGGCACTGCCCGAACGCGAACGGCGGATCCTCCACATGAGGTTCCTCTGGGAGATGACGCAGGAACGCATCGCCCTGCAACTCGGTCTCTCGCGGATGCACGTCTCCCGTCTGATCACCCGCGCCTGCGCGACCAGGTGACGGCCGAGGCCCACGATCCCATGAGGGCGGTGTGACGACGTCCCTGGTGGCTGAGCTCAATGGCCTTCGCTGCGCCTACTGACGCCGCCCAATCAGGCCGTACCCCACCCAGCAGTGGTTGCGCACCACAACAGTCGTGCCGGGGACGCCCAACTGCCCATCGCCGACGCCATCACCAAAGTGTTCAGGCCGGGCCCCTGCGGCCGTGCAGGCTGGTGGCCCTGCCGTGACGCCGGTCAGGCCCCCAGACCGGCGAGGGGTTCGGAGTCGTCGATGAATGCGCGGGCCACGTCGGCCAGGCGCCGGTTGTGGGCGCGGGCGTAACCACGCAGCGCGGTGAACGCCTGCTCCATGTCGACGCCCTGGCGTTCGGCGAGTTTCCCCTTCGCCTGTTCGATCAGTACCCGGCTGTTCAACGCCGCCTGCAGCTGCTCGTTGAGCACCGTGCCGCGGTGGACGGTGCGTTGTTGCAGCAGGCTGATGGTGGCGACATCGGCCAGCGCCTGGGCGATGAGTGTGGCGGGCGGGTCGAAGGGGCCGGGGGCGGCACGGAAGAGGTTCAGGGCGCCCACGGTCTCGTCCCGCAGGCGCATGGGCAGGGCCTGGACTGCCCCGAAGCCGCTGCGGTGGGCCGCCGTGACGAAACGCGGCCAGCGGTCGACCTCCCGGGTCAGGTCGTGGATGATCACCGGTGCGCCGGTGCGGAAGCACTCGAGGCAGGGGCCTTCGTCGTTCTGAAGCTGGAAGAGCTCCAACAGCCGCACCTGCTCGTCGGAGGCGGCCATGACGCGGAGTTTGCCGTCACGGTCGGCGAGCAGCACCCCGGCGGCGCTCGCGTCGAGCATGCCCACGCAGCGGTCGGTCAGCAGGCGCAGGAAGTCCATGAGGTCGAAGTCGGCGACCAGATTGTCGGCCAGCTCGACGAAGGTCTTGGCCAGAAGCTGTTGATCCATCGTGGGCACCCTCGATTGAGACTAATCCCTGCCTGAAGGGGCGGGAAGTACGGCATGTTCGTCGGCCGGCACCCATGCGTCAGGTTTCCTCATCGGTCTGGTCCGGCTCCGCGTCCGGTGAGAAACGAAGCCGACGGGCCACCACGTCCGCGGCCACGTCGGCGAGCCGGCGTCCCCGCGCATAGGCGTAGGCACGAAGCCGGACGAAGGCTTCTTCGATGCCGACGCCGAGCTGGACGGTCAGGATGCCGTTGGCCTGGTCGATCTCCGCCCGGTACGCGCCCAGGTCCTCGAAGCTCTGTTCCGGAATCGGTCCGCCGGTCGGCGCGCCTGTCTCGTCGATCCTTGCATCGAGCAGGATCAACGTCGCCAGATCTGCGAACGCCAGTGCGTCGGCCAGTTCCTCCGCGTCCAGCGCGGTCGGCACGTTGGCGTACAGGTCCAGAACTCCAGGGCTGATCGCCCCCATCTGCAAGGGGAGCGCGAAGACCGCGCGGGCTCCGGCTTCCAGGGCCGCGTCGGCGAACACCGTCCAGCGGTCCTGCAGGTCACGGGTGAGCAGATCGGGTGTCAGGACGGCCGAGCCGTGCAGGAAGGCGTCCACGCAGGGCCCCTCGCCCAGGGTGAGCTGGAGCTCTTCCAGTTGCTCGCTGATGTCGTCGGTGCTGCACAACGGATGGCTCGGCGCGGACCGGGACATCGCCGACAGCCCGGCCCCGCCGACCGGCAGCGCGGCCACGGCCGCGGTGCACACGTCCACCACACCGACCCGGGCACCACGCCTGACCGCCTGCTCGGCCACCAGCATCCGAATGCGGGCCGACCGACTGTCAGGCCCCACCCGGGCCACCGCCTCCACGCGCCACGACAAGGCCGTCCACCCTCGCCCCGGTTCGTTCCCCGACGGGAAATACCAGCGCGCGGAACGTGGTGGGACCGGCCGGCCTGAGAAGCTCTCCGACGTCCGTCCACCCCCAGGAGCGAAGCGCAGCGAGAGTAGGGCGATCGGCCCGGTCCACCAGCGTGGCGCCGAGTGATGCCTGGTGGTCGGTCAGCAGCCGCTCCAGCAGACGACGGGCCAGAGCCCGGTCCTGCGGGTGCGGCCGGATCATGATGTCGCAGAACGCGAAGACACCGCCGGACACCGTGAGTTGATCGATGCGGCACGGCAATGCTCCCTCGAAGTCGAACCACCAGGAGCCGTCGCCGCGTACCGGGAATCCGAAGGCGCATCCCATCAGTCTGTCCATCTCGCCGATCACCATGGCGAATCCCGGCCGGCGCATGTCCGTGGTGAGACGGGCCAAGAAGTTCTGGCGGCCGGCAGGGCGGTATGCGTCACCCGGTGCCGTTACGCGGGACTCCACATACAAATCCGCCAGTTCTTCACGCAGGCCCTCCACCAGCCAACGGTTCAGCCGACGCAACCGCACCGGAACCATGGCGGAGGGATCACCCTCCGCCGGCTTCCGTGACTGTCCCCGCCCGGGTTCGGCCGTCATCGCACATCGCCCAAGAGAACAGGCGCAAGCGGGACAGTCCCGTGCGGCGGGGCTGGAACGGGCGTGGCCGGGGTGTCCACGAGAGGAGGTGGCACGTGTCCGAACGGTAGGCCGAGGAGCAGGAACCCGCAGCCGGCGAGGTCGAGAATCCGAGCCAGCGTCGGTGGCGGATGGTGCAGTCGCAGGGTCCCGCCGACCACGGTGGCCTGCTGCGCGGCGCGGAGGAATGCGTTGAGTCCGGTGCAGTCGCAGAAGGTGACGGAGATGAGGTCGACGTCGATGGCGCGGATACCGTCCCGCAGGCACCGCTCCAGGGACGCGCGCACCAAGGGCACGGATTCCAGGTCGATCTCACCGGACAGGGTGATCAGCGCCCGATTCTCTCGGTCCTGGCGGTACACGGTGAGCTGGGGAAGGGGCATGACGCCTCGGTTCAAAAGACCATCAGGCAGCGGGCGCGGTGGTGCCGGAGTCCCGGCATCCTGGGCGTGCTCCCGGCAGGGGCGTACGTTTGGCGGAGGCGGAGCAACGGCCGGTCCGACAGTCTGCGCAGCAGGACAGAGGACCCACCCAGTTCCCTCCAGGGATGCGCCGGGTGACAGACGAACAGTCCGCACCCCGCAGCTATCTGTGTTCAGCAACAGCATGCCGCCGGGGTCTGGGACGTCTGTACAGCAGCGTAGTCCTCGCGTCGTGTGGTGGACGGTCCGAAGCCGCCCAATCCCAGGATGTGGACGGTACAGAAACGCGGTGGCGCGCGCATATCCGAGGCATCGCACGGTACGTGAAACACTCAAAAGCGACCGCCCGAGTACGGCACTACGTGCGCAGGCCCAGAAGGTGGCTCGCATGACGGAGCCGAACAGTTCCCCCTCGCGGCAGCCCGATCCAGAGAAGCCCCGCACTCGCCCGGACCGACGGCGATCGTGACGGGTCGGCACATGGCCCAGGCACGAGAGGGCGAGGGAAGCGGGATCCACCTGGACTTCGAGATCTTGGGAAGGCGCTCGACAACTCGCGATGGCTCCGCGTTCAGAGCCCGGACCAGAAGAGGGAACGCATCACCTTGCTCAACGGCGACGTCCATTTCCCCGGGCTCACCAGCTGACGAACAGCAACGGGGGCTTGGCGAGAACCTGACTCAGCCGCGAAGGTCGGTGACCATCACCGCGTACACCGGAGAGTCGGCGAAAGGCTGTTGCTCGCCGGCCTTGGCGTACCCCCACGACTCGTAGATTTCCTGCACTTTGGGGTGGGTCACGTCGACCAGGAGTACTGCAAGGTCTTCCGTGCGCTCCTTCAGTAGCGCTTCATGCAGTTGTTTCGAGATGCCCTGCTTGCGCCAGCTCGGGCGCACCATGACCTCCGAGACGGCGTAGGTGGCGGCGTAGTCGTCCTTCGGCTCGAAGCCGGTGGAGCGCCACCACTCTCGGCCTGGGGCGAGCGGGGCGCCGTAGGCGAAGCCGACCGGCTCGTCCGCGTCGTATGCGACGACGCACGAGAAGCCGTCCATCCCCGACCAGTGGTCGACGAACCAGGCGAAGCGCTGGTGGAAGGGGTCGTCCATCTGGTCGGCGTAGGCGTCGGCGTGTACGTCGATGAGCATCTGCCGGAAGTCCTCAGGGAGGTTTCCGTGCTGGAAGTGACGCAGATCGGTCACGCTCGACTCCATTCGGGTCGCATGCGGTCTGCCCAGTCTCGTGCGTAGGAGGCGGAGGGGGCCAGGACGAACAGGCCCCGGTGGAAGTCGCCGATGAGGGTGCGCATACGGCCGGGCAGGGGGTCACCGTTCATGATCGTGAAGACATCGGCAGCGGTGGTCGCGGCCTCCTCGGGTTCGCCCTGGTCCAGTTGCGCGAGGGCGAGCTGGGCGGTCGCGAGTGCTCGGTTGCGCCGGAACGCGGTCGGGATCTTGGCCAGGGCGCGGTGTGCCATGGCCTCGGCGTGGGCGTGGTGTCCGCTGTTGTAGTGGACGACGGCGGCGAGGTGATCGAGTTCGGCCTGGCCGTAGAAGGCCGTCCAGCGCGGACGCTCGCGCTCCAATGTCCTGGTGAAGGCGTCCTGGGCAGATCCAAGAGACCGCACAGCGATACGGCCGTCGCCGAGAGCCGCGTAGGCGAGTGCGGCACGGACTCGCCCCAGCGAGTCGAAGAACGGGTCACGACGAGCGGCCGACGAGGCTTGTGCGGCCTGCGCCGCCGCAAGCGCTTCGGGCCAGTTCTGCCGCTGGTGGGCGAGCATCGAGAGGTTGACCCATACCCGCATTTCGGTGGGGCCGTCCTGGGAGAGACCGGCATACGTCGCGGACTCGTTCAGGTGCCGCTGCGCCTGGTCGAGATTGCGGGCGTCGATGCAGGACCAGGCCGCGATGGTGGAGTACTCGGCGGCCAGTGCGTACAGGGCCCGGCGGACGCGTTCCCCGGCATTGCGCTGCTGCAGTTCCAGTACGCCGTCACGACCCTTCATCGCAGCCTTCTCCAGCTCCGCGTGACCGCCCTGGCGGTCGTCGGCCTCGACAAGGGCGTTCACCGGCGGCGGCCCGAGCCACGTCCGACATGCCGACCGCGCGGCGCTGGGCCGTCAGGGGAACGGCGGCGGCTGCGGTCCCGGTGGCCGAGGCGATGAAGGTGCGACGCCGCACGGGATCCTCCTGCGGGTGGTGCATCGTGCGTGGTGCGCTGAACCCTAGGTCCTCGACGGGGCAGCCGAACACCCGCTCCAGTGCCGCGCACGTACGTCCGATGGGGCGGTGGGAGGATCCGTTCAGCAGGTTACGGACCGTACGGGCCGAGACGTCGCCGGGCCTGCCGGTGATCTCTGCCAGCGCAGCGTTCATCCGGCCAGCCAATTCGTCCTGCGTGAGCCCGAGTTCGTCCATCCGGCCCTTGAGGGCGGCGTTCGCTCCCATGCCACCGACCGTAGACCGGCGGTCACCGACCGGACCAGACCCCAGATCACGGGAACGTAAAGTCTTCCGGTTCGGGACGACCGGTGGGAGCACGACCTTTCCTGTTCCTCTCGGGCCGCAGGTCGTTGACTCGGTATCAGCCGTCGAGGTCCTGGTTCCCCTTCCCTCGACGGCATGGAGGAGAGCCCGCCCCGGCGCCACCCCGTCGCGGGGGCGGGCGTCCACCCCGGAGGGATGTTCCTATGACCGTGACCGCAGCCAGACCTACTGCGACCGGCAGCCCCGGCTACACCGAGACGTTGCCGTGCGAGCCGGAATCCGCTCGCCGTGCCCGACTGCTCGTGTCCGCCGCCCTGAACACCTGGGGCATAGGCGAGTTGGCCGAGGTCGGGGTACAGATAGTGGCCGAGCTCGTCAACAACGCCATCGACCACGCCCGTTGCCGCAATGTCCGTGTCCTGGTCGTGCGTCCGGCAGAGGGAGTGGTGCGCATCGAGGTCGCCGACACCTGTCTGGCTACGCCGGAGGCGGGTAGCCCCGATGAGGAATCCGAGGAGGGGCGCGGGCTGCTCTTGGTCGACGCCCTCAGTTGGCGGTGGGGCTACGACCCGAAGCGCTGGGGCAAGGTCGTATGGGCCGAGTTGAAGGCGCCGGCCTCGTGTTGAGGCCGCGCGTTTCCTTACGGCTCATGCAGGCGGCGGAGCTGGTCAACGAGCCCAGTCCCGAGGCATGCGTGGAACTCACCCTCGATCCCCTCGGCTCGATGAGCGACTCCCACGCCGCAATGTTCGCCGAGTCCTTGCGCATGACGCCTGTGGACCTCGTGCGGCTGCACTTGGAGTCCGACCTGATACTCGGCGCGATCCGAACCGAGGCCGTGCGGGCGGAGATCGCGTGGCAACGGGGCCTCCGTCGCTGGTACGAGGAGGGCCGGGTCGCCGCCGAGCCGAGGGAGCCGGAGGTAGCCCTTCTCATACGTGTGCTCGAAGGGCTACGTCGGCAAGTTCTCGCGCCGCTCTGACTTCGTTCGAAGACGACCGGCGCTCCACAACTCCCGCTGGACAGCTTGGCGTCCGAGGTGTCGAGCGGGCAAGCAAGGCAAGAACAGGCACTTTCCACAGCGAAAGGAAGACCGTGTTCAACCACATGGATCGCTTTCCCACCGGCAGCCCGCTGCCGCAGGGCCACTTCACCGTCGCTCCCTGGGGCCTGCGCCGCATCGCCCCGTACCCGCCCGTCGAGGGCCCCGGCTACGTGAAGGTGGAGCTGGACCCGGTGACACAGACCGCCCGGTACTTCGACGCCTCCGGGGCGCCCACCATGTCCCCGGGGCACGGCACGTCTTCCGGGACCACCCCGTCGACCGGTACCACGGGGCAGGGCGACCGCAACAGCGACTCTGCACCGCCCCAGGGAGGCCGTACACATCGCCGCGAGCACCCCCAGACCCGAGTGGCTCCACCACCTGATCCAGAACTCCGGCACCAAACCAACCGCTTTCATCGGCCTCACCCGCGCCTGGCGCCGGCGGCCCCACGCGCGTCACCGTCGCGGAACAACCCCACAGCCAGCAGTCGTGTGAACGCCGGCTACCGGCGGCCGGTGAGGAGCGCGCCGAGGCGGTCGCCGATTACGGAGACACCGGGGCGGGGTTCGTTCGCGTAGTACCAGGGCTTGCTTCGGCGCATCAGCGCCTCGCCGTGCTCGGACCAGGTGAATCCGGGCTTCCGCAGCAGTTTCCGGAACACCGCGTCGGCTGTCTTCGGGTGGGCGGCGGCCAGTCGGCGGATCGGCAGTGGCGCGATCGACTCCTCGCGCAGGTACGCGCGCAACAGGTCCTGGTACTGCCTGCGGCCCGCGAGAGCCGGGTCCGCGAAGAGCTCCCGCAGCATTCCGTAGTCCGCGTAGAAGTTGAGCCCGTCGACCTCGTCGTAGATGACACCGATGCTGTCCGAGTCCGCCAGTTCTCCCAGTAGCTCGAAGAAGGGCAGGTCCAGGCCGGGTAGCCGTCTGCCCCGGGCACGGTCGGGCTGTCCGGCGACGGCGGCCTCTTGGCGGTGGCGGTAGTAGGCGTTGAGGAGGTCCTCGCCTTCGGCAGGCGGAAGGATCAGTTCGTCGCCGCCGCAGAACTCGACGAACGCGGCCCGGTCCTCCCGCATCCGCTGCCATCCCTGCTCAAGCTTTTCGGGATTGCGGAAAACCAGTTCGGGCCGACTGGTGGCCAGGTGGAGAGCGGCCTGGGCGATCTCGGTGGCGCTGGACTTCGGGTAGCTCGTCATCGCCCCGGATACCAGCCACGCCCCGCCGGTCGAGTGGACCGGTACCAGGCAGGTGTGGAGGAAGCCCCCCTTGGACACTCCACGGAACGCCGCCCGACCGACATTCGAGTAAGTGCGGTACTCCAGGTCGTCGACCAAATTCAGCAGGACGACGGCATCCCCTTCCTTACGCTGGACCTCGAAGATGCCCTCCACCGCGTCCCGCCAGCCGAGCAGCACCTCCCGGTCGACTGCGGTCAAGCCCTTCCGTCCAGCGACGAACCGGTCCACCACGGTCGAACCGTCCGGCAGGCGGTACCGCAGGATGAAGTGGTCGATGATCCGGATCGCCTCGCCCTCGTCCAGCTTCCGCTCAGGCCCTGCGGCCTCAAGAAGGAGGGGCGTCAACCACCGGTCAAAGCGGGTGCTCTGCCCGAAGGCGACCAGCTGCCCTTTCAACTCGGCACTGCGCTCGATGAGGTCGGTCAGCGACGGTTCGCCGCCGCCCTGATGCGTGCCCTGTACGGCGTCAGCCACGTTCAGCCCTCCCAGACAAGCCGGTTCCGCGTGAGGTGTGGGGTGCCCTACCTCAGCCGGCCCAGTGACGGTACGCCTCGATCCACTCCGCGCCATCGGGCGCCGGGCTGGGCAACGGCAGTTCCAGGATTCCGATCGATTGCCGCATGCCGCCGCGAGAGCACAGGGCGACGATCTTTCCCTCCGGCGTGAGGTCGAGGCCGTCCACGGTTACCTCGACGCCGAGAACCGCGGTGGTGAAGGGCAGGCCGAGGTGCTCCTCAAGCATGGTGAACAGACCGGTCAGCTGCTCATCGTCGTTGTAGGCGTCGACAGTCGCCTCTTCGATCATGGCCTCAAGCTCGGCCGTGCCCAACCCGCCCATGGGGCAACACTAGCGACCCTCCGGGTGACACCGGGCGGCAACGGTGCCACTGGTACCCCACCCCGGGACGACGAGGGCGAATGGTGGCCTGCGGCACCGGCCGACACCAACCTCGTCGCGGCACTCACCACGGTCTGGGCGTAACGCTTCAGTCACTGACCTGAACGAGATGCGACCGCCACCGTGAGTCGCCAAGTGAACCATCCGGACCAGGGAGCCGGGAGGCACAAGTTCACGTCGGTCATGAACTGACCGAGGGAGAAGGTGGCCTTGACCGGAGACTCGATGTGGATCACGCCGTTCGCGTCGTGCGCCTCCGTCCCCGTTCTGCCCCGCGGCGGCGAAGTCGACTTCCATGCCCTGGACTACGCACAGCACCATCTACGGCTGCGACAACACCGGCTTGGCCTCCTACGCGTCAGCAAGGACGGCAAGACCCGGGACAAGCGCGCCGAACTCGCCGCCCTCGACATCGCCGTCAGCCCCAACGAACCGGACATCGTGCTGGCCGCCGCCCAAAACGGCATAGCCAAGAGCACAAACGGCGGCAAGAGCTTCAGCGGCGGCGCCGAGCCGGTGATGGCCTGCCTCTCGTGGACGAAACCGGACGCGCTGTACGGCATTGACCCCACCGGCGCGCTGCACCGCAGCACCGACGGCGGCGCCACCTGGGCCCTCTCCTGCGGCGGCACGGCGGCAAGACCTTCACCCAACGCCTGCCGGTCACCCACAGGTCAGCAGACTGGGAATGAGCGTGAGCTGAGGCTCTCCGGGACGCCGGTAAGGGTGGAGGTTATGTTCCCGGTACAGGGTCGGTGGCTGCGACCGGGTCAGTCGCCGTGGTAGAGGCGAACTGGATCGATCAGCTGGATGGCGGCGTCGTTCTCGGCGAGGTGGCGCAGTTCGTCGGTGAAGCCGGTGCCGCTGTAGCACTGCAGCCGGGTGACGTCGGTGGCGGTCCCGCGCGCGGTGAGGAGAGCACGGATGTGCTGGAGGCGTTCTAGGTGGCCCTTCCCCATGACGTCGTTCCATTTGGCTTCCCCGATGGCGAGTAGTGTTTCGCGGCCGCTGTCGGTCTCGCCATGGACAGCGACATCGACTTGGTGGCTGGTCTTGGCGGCAGGATCGTTGACGGTCCCGCTGGCGCCCCTTGTGACCTGCCCGCCGTGGGTTGCGGGGGACGCGTGCCAGCGGGCCCATTCGCGGCAGACCTGTTCGAAGTGCGGTCCGACAACCTTGCTGCGGAAGGTGGACTGGGCTCGGCGCCAGACGGCGGGGGCGCGTCCGGGGCGTTCCAGATCGCCCCAGGCGGGGCGCATGACCGCGTGGTAGAAGGCGATGAGAGGTTCAGCGATGCGGTAGGCGGAGCGGTTGCGGCGGAAGGCGTCGGCCTCGTGGGTGATCATGCCGACGTCCTGGAGGACGCTGAGCGGGTGGGCGAGGTCGGTGGACTTGCGGCCGAGGTAGTCGGCGATGCCGCCGCGTGCGGCGTTTCCGGCGGCGATGGCGGCCAGGACGGAGTGGTAGAGCGCGGTGTCGTGGAGTTCGGGTTCCTCTGCGAGCAGGTAGCGGGCCTCGCGGAAGAGCGGACGGGCGGGATTGAGGACGGCGCGGGTGACCCAGGCGTCGAAGTCGTGGGGCCCGGCGGGCGTATCGCCCTGGGTGAACTCGCGGCGGTAGGCGGGGGTGCCGCCGACGATGGCGTGGGTGAGCAGTGCGGTGCGCGGGTCGGTGATCTCCCAGAATTCGGCGGCGAGGCGGAAGTCCAGGGTGGGGACGACGAGTTCCAGGCCGGCGCGGCCGCGCAGCGGGGCGTTGCCGGCGAGGAGTCCGCCCATGAAGGACAGGGCGGAGCCGCACAGCAGGAGCCGTACGGGGGTGTTGGCGTGCTGGGCGGCGGGGTCGAGGGCGCGCTGGATGATCGAGGGGAGGGCGGGGGAGGCCTTGGCGAGGAAGGGGAACTCGTCGATGACCGCGATGGTGGGGCCGCCCCTGTCGGCGATGCGCATGAGTTCCGTGACGGCCTCGTCCCAATGAGTGAAGCGGAACGGGGTGGGCTGGTCGCGGTGGCGGGCGAGGGCTTCGCCGAACTGGCGCAGGGCGTCGGTTTCGGTGGTCTCGGTGGCGGTGAACATGAAGCCGCCGCTTGCCCGCGTGACGGCGTCCAGGAGGAAGGTCTTGCCCTGGCGGCGGCGGCCGGAGACCACAGCGAGGGTGGCACGCGGGCCGGGTAGGGCGGCGAATCGGGTCAGCTCGGCCCACTCGAAGTCGCGGTCGAACATCTCGGCGGGTTTGTCCACGGCACACCTCTGTATGGATAGGTGGGCTTATTATATCTGGACTTATTCAAGAATCCCTCCTGGAGGGCCGGGGCGGGCGGCCGGAGGGCTTCTGCCACCGGCAGATGATCGACGCGGTCCGCTATGTGGCCGACAACGGCGTCAAGTGGGCCAA
>NZ_JBVIPA010000061.1:0-38203 GCF_055578365.1 Streptomyces sp. NPDC033131 | reverse complement strand
AACTATCCGGTGGCAGTCTCAGTGGACGATCTCGGTGCGGGATTCGGGTTGACCGTGGATGCGGTCGACTCGGTGGACGGGCAGGCGGTGTGCCGGCTGCTGCACACCTGCCTGGACCATCTCGTCACCGCGCTCGAAGACCATCCGGGCAGCTCGCTGTCGGCAGTGGAGGTCCTCGACGAGGCCCAGCACGAACAGCTCGTGGTGGAGTTGAACGACACCGCGGCGCCGGTGTCGGATACGACGGTGCCCGGGTTGCTTGCGGCGCAGGTCGCGCGGACTCCGGATGCGGTGGCGGTGGTCTGCGAGGGGCAGTCGCTGACGTATCGGGACCTGGATGCGCGGGCGAATCGGCTGGCGCGGCTGCTGGTGGCCGACGGGGTGGGCCCGGAGAGTGTGGTGGGGTTGGCTTTGCCGCGGTCGGTGGATTTGGTGGTGGCGGTGTTGGCCGTGCTGAAGGCGGGGGCGGCGTATTTGCCTATCGACACGGGCTATCCGGCGGACCGGGTCGCCTTCATGGTGGATGACGCGGCTCCCGTGTGCGTGATCACGACGGCCGGCCATGCTGCCGGGTTGTTCGGTGGCGCGGCATGCGTGGTGCTGGGTGAGCCTGAGGTCGAGGAGCGGCTCGCCGGGCTGTCGGGGGCGGAGCTGACGGATGCTGAGCGGGTTGGTCCGCTGGTGCCGGCACACCCGGCGTATGTGATCTATACGTCGGGGTCGACGGGGCGTCCGAAGGGCGTGGTCGTCAGCCAACGGGGCGCGGTGGGCTACCTGGAGTGGTGTGCTGAGCGGTACGCGGGTCTGCGTGGAGTGGCGGGCCTGCACTCCTCTGTGGCCTTCGACCTGACGGTGACGTCGCTGCTGGGGCCGCTGACGGTCGGTGGATGTGTGCGGGTGATTGAACTGACGGAGAGCGAGGGGGTACGTGAGGCGCTGTCGGCAGAGGGCGGGTGCACGTTCCTGAAGGTGACTCCGAGCCACCTGGTGTTGCTGGGCGAACTGGCGATGGGAGCTGAGCTGTCGGGCGACCTGGTGGTGGGTGGTGAGGCGTTGTCGGTGGAGGTGCTGGAGCGTTGGCGTCGGGCCAATCCGTCGGCGACGGTGGTGAACGAGTACGGGCCGACCGAGGCGACGGTCGGATGTGTCACGTGCACGGTGGGCCCCGGTGAGTCTGCCGTCGGTGCGGTGGACGGCGGGGTGCCGATCGGTACCCCGGTGACCAACACGCAGGTGTACGTGCTGGATGAGTGGCTGCGTCCGGTGCCGACGGGTGTCGCGGGTGAGCTGTATCTCGCGGGTGGGCAGTTGGCGCGCGGGTATCTGAACCGTCCGGGGCTGACGGGCGAGCGGTTCGTGGCCTCCCCGTTCGGTAGTGGGGGTGAGCGGATGTACCGCACGGGTGACCGCGCGCAGTGGTCGGTGGAAGGCCGGCTGGAGTATCTGGGGCGTACGGATGAGCAGGTGAAGATCCGTGGCTTCCGGATCGAGCCGGGCGAGGTGGAGGCGGTGCTGGCCGCGCATCCGCGGGTCGGACAAGCCGCAGTGATCGCACGGGAGGACGTCCCGGGTGACAAGCGCCTCACCGCCTATGTGGTCGGCGACGTGCAGGGGTCCGAGCTGCGGGACTACGCAGCCGACCGGCTGCCCGCCTACCTGGTGCCGTCGGCTGTCGTGGTCCTGCCGGAGTTGCCGCTGACGGTGAACGGCAAGCTCGACCGCAAGGCGCTCCCCGCTCCGGACTACAAGGCGGGACGCGATGGTGATCCGGCGTCAGGCCGTGGCCCCTCGGGCGTGCTCGAAGCAGCGGTGTGCGAAGCGTTCGCCGAGGTCCTGGGCGTTCCCGAGGTCGGTGTGGACGACGACTTCTTCGCGCTCGGCGGGCACTCGCTGCTGGCGGTGTCGTTGGTGGAGCGGCTCCGGGACAGAGGCGTGACCGTGTTGCTGCGCACGCTGATCACCAATCCGACGCCGGCACGGCTCATGCAGACCTTCAGTCTGTCGTCGGTGCAGGACGCCCTGGGCGACGTGCTGTCGATCCGGACCGGTGGCACCGGACCGGCGTTCTTCTTCATCCACCCCGCGGGTGGCCTGAGCTGGTGCTACATGCCGTTCGCCCGCTACATCCCGCAGGAGCATCCGCTGTACGGACTCCAGGCGCGGGGTGTCGACGGCCCCGGGGCGCTGCCCGGCTCCGTCGCCGACATGGCCGAGGAGTATGTGGACCGCATCCGCAGTCTGCAGGCGTCCGGCCCCTACTACCTGGTGGGCTGGTCCTTCGGCGGTACGCCGGCACACGAGATCGCGGTCCGGCTCGAGGCCGAGGGAGAGCAGGTGTCGCTGATCCTCATGGACGCGTTCCCGGCGGTGCCGGGGACCGACCCCGTGCCTCCCCAGCGCGCGACGGACGGTGGCACGGCACGCCTGGCGGAGCGTATCCGGGCTGAACTCGGCGCGCTCCTGGGCGGAGTCGACGAGGAGGAAATCGCCTCCCTTGCCCGGGTGTTCGACAACAACGCCACGCTCAGACTTCGGCACCAGTACGGCACATTCGGTGGGGAAACCCTGATTCTCGTCGCGGAAGAAGGGAAACGGGCGGACTTCTCCGCCGAAGCCCTGTGGCAGCCCCACCTCACTCGGCAGGCATCCACCGTCCCGCTTGCCTGCGCGCACTCGGACATGGCACGGCCTGACATGCTGGCACGTACCTGGGACGCCATCGCGGAATGGCTGCACACTCGGCCGAACCGACAGGACTGAGCCCGGATTCACCGGTTGAATGTGCGGCGACGATGTTGCCGGGAACGAGGAAATGCCCTCTGGTCCGCGATGCCGGAAGTTCTTCGGACTTCCGGCACGCACGATCACGAGGGCACTTCCGAGACGAAATCCCGCCACGCCGCTGCTGCGGTCGGCCGCGCACACCCCACTGCTGCCCGGATGGACACGGTCGCCTGCTCGAGCCGGACGACACCATCAGTTGATAGTGGCGGGCGGACCCGGCCTGCTACGAGGCGACGTGATCCCCGCCTGCCGGGTCCTGGGTGTTGGGTTCTCTGTGACGGTGCGGATGAATGCCTCGGTCAAGGCGGCCACCGCAGTGAAGATCGGTGAGGACGCCTGGACGCCGATCGAGTACACCGCGGCCCTCTCGTGCCGATGAGGAACGCTGGAGCCTGACGCCGAGATCGCCGAGGCCCCCTTCACCGCGTTCACCAGCAGGCGCCACCTGATCGACATCCCCGACCGGATCGCGGGCGGAGCCAGCCGATCCCTCCGCACTTGCCTCAACTCCGGTCCCAGGACTACGACTTCGTCGCCTGTGGGCAGGCGGCCCGCCCTCCGAGAGATCGCCCCCCGAACCCCCTTGAAGACGGTCAAAAGGCTTCATGCGGCGGATCGAGGTCCAGGCCGCGGAGCGGAAGAGGGTGAACGGATCAACTCGCTGGTTCTGCAAGCCTATTGTGCTAGGGTCCTAGTGAAGGAGGTGAGAGGAGGTATTGCCTTGATCGACTTCTATCTGGATGCTCGAAGTCGTGTCGCACCGTATGCCCAACTTGCCCAGCAGGTTCGGCAAGCACTACGCCTGGGATTGCTCGACGTCGGTGATCAGTTGCCAACGGTCAAAGAAGTTGTGGCCAACGTTGCGGTTAATCCCAACACTGTCCTGAAGGCATATCGGGAACTCGAACACGAGGGCCTGGTGTCGCCGCAGCCGGGAGTGGGGACCTTTGTCGTCCGCACGCTCGCGGATGACTCCTTGACAGCACATGAGCCACTGCGAAAAGAGCTGGAGCAGTGGCTGGCCAAGGCGAAGTGGGCGGGGCTCGACGAGGAAAGCATTCAAGCCCTGTTCGCGACCACATTCCGGACTTCTATGAAGGTGAGGAAATGACGTTCGTCTTAGAAACTGAGGGCCTCTCGAAGAGGTATGGCCGCCACGAAGCGCTGGCGGACTGCAATCTGCAGATTCCAGAGGGCCGGGTCGTCGGCCTGGTCGGCCCGAACGGAGCCGGCAAGTCCACGTTCCTCGGGCTGGCCTGCGGATTGATCCAGCCGAGCGAGGGGACCATCAAGGTGCTCGGCCACCATCCTGCCGCCAGCACCGACCAGCTGGCCCGGGTCGGATTCGTCGCCCAGGACACACCGGTCTACGCGAACCTCACCGTGGCCGAGCACCTGCGGCTGGGCGCCGAGCTGAACCCGCGGTGGGACCAGAAGCTGGCAGAGCGGCAGGTTCGACAGCTCAACCTCAAGCTCGACCACAAGGCCGGCAGGCTCTCCGGAGGTCAGCGGGCCCAGCTCGCCCTGACCATCGCCGCCGCCAAGCGACCCGAACTGCTGATCTTCGATGAACCGGTCGCCGCACTGGACCCGCTGGCCCGGCGCGGATTCCTGCAGAACCTCATGGAGTTCGTGGCCGAACTCGAGGCCAGCGTCATCCTCTCCTCGCACCTTCTCGGCGACCTTGAGCGGATCTGCGACCACGTGGTCGTCCTGGGTGACGGCCGCGTTCAGCTGGCGGGCGAGGCCGACGACCTCGTGGCCGAGCACTACCGCCTGGTGGGGGCGCAGGGCGATTTCGACGATCTGCCCCAGGAGATCGAGGTCATCCAGGCCGCGCACACGGACCGTCAGACCACGCTGATCGTGCGCTCGTCCGGCCCGATCCCCCACCACTTCTCCGAGGCCACGCACCTGGACCTCGAAGACATCATCCTCGCCTACATGAGCCGGTCCGCCTACGCATCGGTGACCGGAACGGCGCAGCAGTTCATGGAGGCCCGGCAGTGATCTGGCTCACCTGGAGACAATTCCGCGTACAGGCCCTGACGGCTGGAGTCGCCCTGGCGGGCCTCGCGGGCTACCTGATCTACCTGGGCATGCAGATTCGCGACGCCTATGACAAGGACATCGCCGGCTGCGAGGCCAGCGGCGACTGCGAAGGCGCCAAGCAGCTGTTCCTGGGCGACTACGAGCTGCAAATCTTTTCGGCCAGTGTCCTGCTCATCTCCGTTCCCGCGCTCATCGGCCTCTTCTGGGGGGCGCCGCTCATCACTCGTGAACTCGAAGGCGGCACGCACCGGCTGGTCTGGAACCAAAGCGTCTCGCGGACTCGTTGGCTGGTCGTGAAGCTCTCCTTCATCGCGCTGGCCAGCGTGATTCTGGTGGGCGTGTTCAGCCTGCTGCTCACCTGGGCCGCGAGCCCGTACGACCTTGTCCAGGGTGAGCGGTTCGGCGCCATGGGGTTCATGTCCAGGAACATCACACCGCTCGCGTACGCCGTCTTCGCCTTCGTGCTCGCCGTGACCATGGGACTCCTGATCCGGCGTACGCTGCCGGCCATGGTGGTCGCGCTGGCTGTGGTCGCCGCGGTCCAGGTCATCACCTCGTTCGCAGTGCGCCCGCATCTGCAGGAGCCCGCCTCTGCGACGGTGGCGCTGGAAGCGGACACCGAGTTCAAGGCGATCCGGGACGAGAACAGCAACATGCAGATCAAGGGATACAACATCTCCGGAGCATGGATGCTGGACAGCACGCATACGATGCTGGAGTCGAACAACAAGCCCTTCACCGTCGCTCAGTACGAGAAGGAATGCTTCAACGGCGACATGGACAAGGTCAAGGCCTGTCTGGCGACGAAGGACCTGCACCTCGACGTCTCTTATCAGCCCGCAAACCGCTACTGGCCATTCCAGTGGATCGAGTTCGGGGCATACCTCGCACTCTCCGGGCTGCTGGTCGCCTTCTGCATCACACGGATTCGTCGGCCTCTGTTCTGAGCCGACCAGACCCCGCGGTACTCATGCGAGTGGCCCGCAGCCGAGCCGGCGTCAGTGTCGAACTGTCACCGGCAGGCCCGGGCCCTTCGCCATGTTCGGCCCCGTTCCAGAGCACCGGCCTGTCGGGCATGCGGAAGCACGATCACGGAAGCCGGGACACCTTCTGAGGCAGGTGTCCCGGCTTCCGTGATCGAGGGGCGGAGTCGGTCACGCTCCAGCCGGTGACGCTCCCGCGATCACGGTGGACGGGTCGGGCAACCGGTCCGTCGCCTGCTGGGAGAACTGCGTGTGGTAGAGGTCGGCGTAGAGCCCCCCGGTCGCGAGCAGCTCCTCATGGGTGCCGCTCTCGCAGATCCGGCCGCTGTCGACGACCAGGATCTGGTCGGCCTCGCGGATCGTGGAGAGCCGGTGCGCGATCACCAGCGAGGTGCGGCCTGCGAGGGCGGTCCTGAGAGCCTGCTGGATCGCCGCTTCCGACTCCGAGTCCAGGTGCGCGGTGGCCTCGTCGAGGACGACGATCGGGGGAGCCTTGAGCAGCAGCCTTGCCAGCGCGATCCGCTGCTTCTCGCCGCCGGAGAGCCGGTAACCGCGCTCACCCACGACGGTGTCGAGCCCTTCGGGCAGAGCGCTGACGGTGTCCCAGATCAGTGCAGCCTTGCACGCCTCGATCAGCTCCTCCTCGCCGGCGCCGGGGCGGGCGTACGACAGGTTGACGCGCAGGGTGTCGTGGAAGAGGTGCGACTCCTGCGTGACGACCCCGACGCTCTCGCCCAGCGACGCGAGGCTCAGATCGCGGACATCGTGACCGCCGATGCGCACGGTCCCCGAGGTCGTGTCGTACATACGCGGCACCAGCTGGGTGATGGTGGTCTTGCCGGCGCCCGACGGCCCGACCAGCGCGGTGAGCTTGCCGGCGGGGGCGTGGAAGCTCAACTCGTGCAGGACGTCCTGCGCGTTCGCCCCTGACCGGTCGGCCTTGCTGCTCGTGTGCAGCTCCAGCGAGAGCAGCGACACCTCGTCAGCGCTGGGATACCGGAAGGAGACCGCCTCGAACGCGACGTCCGGGGCGGCCGCGACCGAGCCGTTGCCGTTCTCGGCGCCGGCCCCCGGCGACAGGGCCTTGGCGCCGGGGCGTTCGGTGATCAGCGGCTTGAGGTCGAGGATTTCGAAGACCCGGTCGAAACTCACCAGGGCGATCGTCGCGGTCGCCTGCATGGACGACAGCTCGTTGACGGGCCCGTACAGCCGCATCAGCAGCGCCACCATGGCCACCAGCGTGCCGAACTCGATGGCGCCGTCGATGGTGAGCGCGCCGCCCAGGCCGTAGACGAGGGCCGTGGTGAAGGTGGTCAGCACGGTGACGATGATCGGCAGCAGCCGTCCCCAGACGGCCAGCCTGATCGCCAGCGTGCGGACCTTGCCGGCCTTGCTCGCGAACAGCTCCTTCTCGTCCTGCGGGCGGCCGTAGAGTTTGGCCAGCATCGCGCCGGAGACGTTGAAGCGCTCGGTCATCAGCGCGCTCATCTCGCCGTCCTGCTCCATCATCGACCGCGAGAGCCGCTGTATCCGGCGCGCGAGCAGCCGCACGGGGATCAGGAACACCGGGATCATCACCAGGGCGGCCACGGTGATCTGCCAGGACAGGTAGAGCATGGCGGCCAGAACCAGGATCAGGGTCAGGATCGTGGAGACCGCCTGGGCGAGGATGGTGGTCACGGCCTGGCGGGCGCCGGCGATGTCCGAGTTGAGGCGGCTGATGAGCTTGCCGGTCTGAGTCCGGGTGAAGAAGGCGACCGGCTGCTGCTGGACATGGGTGAACACCTTGGTCCGCAGGTCGAAGACGACGCCTTCGCCGACCCGGCTCGAGCACCAGGTCTGGACGAAGATGGCCCCGGCGTTCACCAGGGCCAGTCCGGCCAGCCCGACGCTGAGCCACACGACGCGATCGAAATTCTTGGGAATGATGCCCTGGTCGATGATCAGCTTGAGGATCAACGGGCTGCCGACCGCGATGCAGGCATCGATGACGGTCACCGTAAGCAGCAGCGCGATCTGCCAACGGTACGGCCGGGCGTACGGAAGAATCCGCCGCACCGTGCCCGGCCTGACCCGCTGACGCCCGGCCGACTCGTCGCCCGGCCGGATTCGTATCGGGGTTGGTCTTGTCAGCACGCTCACGGAAACTGTCTCGCTCTCTGGTTTTCTCGCGTTGAATGGAGAAAATGAATCGGATCAAGATCCGGCGACCGGCACCGGCGAGCCGGCAGCGCGCTGCCGCGGTGTCATGCCCCGGTGCATGTCGAGGAACTCGATGAGAACTGAATTGACCGCGTCGGGGCGTTCCAGGTATCCGAGGTGGCCGCAGTCAGGAATTGTGGTGAGGCGGCAGTCCGGAATCGCCTCCGCGACTTCGGCGACCAGGCGAGGGGGACAGACGCGGTCATCGGCGAACGCGATGGCCTGGCACGGCACGGGGATACCGCGCAGCGCCGCACTCCGGTCGCCGAGCGCCGAGACGGCCGCCGACTGGCCGCCGACGCCGTTGTCGCCGGCGAGTTCGAACATGTCCAGCCACATGGAGGCCGCGGTCTCGTCGTCCATCGTCGCCGGCGAGAGCATCTCCAACATGGTCCTGGTAGCCGTGTACTTGGGCGGCAGCCGGATCCCGCTCTCCCGCAACTCCCGGTCGGCAGCCGCCTGGGCCCGCCGGAAGACGTCGGAGCGCGCCCGGGTGGCCATCAGCGTCGCGGAACGCACGAGATGGGGCCGGTCGAGCGCCAGCTCCTGGGCGATCATCGAACCCATCGACGACCCCACGATGTGGCACGGGCCGAGGTCCAGCGCCTCGATCAACCCCCGGGTGTCGGCGACCATTTCGGCGATGGAGTAGTCGCCCGCCGGTACGTCCGACGGGGCCACGCCTCGATTGTCGAATGTGACTGTTTCATATCCGGCCCGGTTCAGCGCAGGAGTCTGGTGCATGGTCCAGACGCGGCCGGAGGCGGACGAGCCCATGATCAAGAGAACGGGTTCACCGCGGCCTGAACGCTGGTAGGAGAGCTGGATGCTGTTGGTCTTGACAAAAGGCATGGGGCGCTTGTCACTTCCTGCCGGAGACGCGGGGAATGTACCCGCGCGCACGGCTGTCAGGGGGCCATCCGATACGAGGCGTTGTGGGTTCTCATGGCGGATGGCCCCCCTCCTCGGCGTGCCCTTCGGTGAGCGCCACGTCAGGCCACGGAGAAATCCACGCACCCACGATGCATCATCGCGCGAGAGCCCTGGTCGATGCCAGCATGAGTGGCCGGGCGGCCGTCCATTGCCGTTCAACTGCCGCCCGGTCACAGTTGAACGGCGAGGCGGTGGCCGCGACGACGTGGAGTAATGTTCCATCGCCTGGAACCGGACCGTGCTGCCGATGTGACCAGCCCTCGATGGCAGCCTGATATCGCTGTGAAAGCTTCGCCCCTTCCCGAGACATAAACGGTCGATGGATGCCGTGCCGCTGGGAATGGGGCGAGCGTGTCTGACGGGCATGCAGTTTCTCTTACATTCCTCTGGAGGGGTCTCGAAAATGGCCGACGAGTCGTTGTTCCTGCGGTCGAAGGTTATTGTCGAGCCGCTGCTGGATAGATTCTTCGCCTGGCCGTACACCCTGGCACCCGTGCAGTCCGCGATGAACCTGGCTTTCCTGCAGGTGCCGTTGCTCGAGTCGTATCTGCAGTCCCCGCAGGTGCACGTGGCCGCCAGCAATAATCCTGACCTGCGCGGCGGTTACTTCATCAACATCCCCGAGGAGCGCGCCGACGAGGTGCGCGACCTCCTCGCCGGCATCAAGCGGGACAGGGCCGCGATCCTCCGCTTCGCCGAGGCGATAGCCGCCGGGCAGGAGCTGCTGCGGGCCAACGCCACCGGCTTCGACCTCACCCCGCTGTACCCCAAGCTCCCCTCGGAGCTCGGCGGTCTGGTCGAGCTGGCGTACGACACCGACAACCAGGCGCAGATGCGCTTCATAGAGCCGCTCGTCTACACCAGCGACTTCTACCAGGAGTCGCGCCAGTCTGTGCAGCTGTCGTTCGAGACCGGGATCGAGCGCCCCTTCATTCTCAGCACGCCCCGGCTGCCGACGCCGGACGTCCTCGAACTCGATCTGCCCTTCCGCCACCCCGGCCTGGACGAGCTCTTCAAGGCCCGGGTGCACCCCACCGACCTCGGCCATCTACGCGACGCGCTGGAGCTGAACGACGCCCAGGCGGAGCGACTGCGCGGCATGCTCAGCGACCGGCCCAGTCTCGCCGAGGACCGGCACATCGACGCCGGCGGCCGTATCCGTTACTTCGGGCACGCCTGCCTGGTACTCCAGACGCCGCAGGCCGCCATCGTGACCGACCCGTTCATCAGCGCGGACAGCACGGCCGGTGACCGCTACACCCTGGACGATCTCCCGGACTACATCGACCTCGTGCTGATCACCCATGGTCACCAGGACCACATCGTCCTCGAGACGCTGCTGCAACTCCGCGGCCGTATCGGGACGATCGTCGTCCCCCGCTGCTCGCGCGGCAATCTCGCGGACCCGTCCATGGCCCTCATGCTCAAGCACCAGGGCTTCCCCGTCCTCGAGGTCGACGACTTCGACGAGATCGAGTTCCCCGGCGGCAAGGTCACCGCCACGCCGTTCCTCGGCGAGCACTGCGACCTGGACATCCGCGCCAAGTCGACGTACTGGGCGGACCTGGCCGGCAAGAAGGTCTTCATCGGCGCCGACTCCTCCGGCATCGAGCCCTCGCTCTACCGCTACATCAAGCAGCACCTGGGCACCGCGGACATCGCCTTCCTCGGCATGGAGTGCGACGGCGCGCCGCTGACCTGGCTCTACCAGGCACTGCTGACGATCCCCATCACCAAGAAGATGAGCAACTCGCGCAAGCTCTCCGGCTCCAACGCCGAGCAGGCCGCCGCGATCATGACGGAGCTGGGGGCCGGCGAGGCGTATGTGTACGCCATGGGCGAGGAGCCGTGGCTGGGCCACGTCATGGCCACCACGTACACCGAGGACACGTACCAGATCAAGCAGATCGAGCAGTTCCTGCACTGGTGCAAGGAGCGCGGGATCCCGGCCGGTCACCTCTACGGCCAGCAGGAGTGGCGCTGGTAGGTCCTTCCGGCGCACGAGCGGGGCACCCCGCCCGGGTGCCCCGCTCCCGCCGACGTCCGCAAACCACCGACATCCGTGACCGCACAGGGCAGGAGGAACTCTCAGTGGCTGTTCACGACATCGCTCATGTCGAGCTGTTCACCCGCGACAAGGTGTCGATGGTCGACCACTTCGTCTCGGCCATGGGCTTCACCGTGGCCGCGGAAGCCGTGGAGGTCGACCGGAGCTCCACCCTGCTGCGCCAGGGTGACGTGCGGCTGGTGGTGACCACCGGCCACGGGATCTGGGGTTTCCTCCACCAGCACGGAGACGGCATCGCGGACATCGCCCTCGCCTGCGACGACGTGACGGCGACCTACGAGGCGGCACTGGCGGCCGGCGCCGGACCGGCCCCCTCCCGCTACGGTGCCCCGCGGCTGAAGGCGTTCGGCGACGTCTGCCACACCCTGCTGCCCCGGCGCCCCGCGGGCAGCACACCGCCGGGGCGCCGATGGGTGGCGGCGGGCACGGTGCCCGCACCCACCGTGGAGCGGATCCGGCGGCTGGACCACGTGGCGGTCTGTGCCGAGCCGCAGACGACCGCCCACCTGGCGGCCTTCTACCAGGACGCGTTCGGCTTCTCCCGCCTCTCCGCGCCGGCGGAGCAGCCCGTGCTGCGCAGTGCGTCCGGGCTCGTCACGCTCGCTCTGGCAGCCCCGGCGCCGACGGCGACGGACCCGCTCGTCGGCTTCCTGGCGCGCAACGGCGGCCCGGGGGTGCACAGCCTCGCGTTCCGAAGCCCGGACATCGTCTCCGGCGTCCGGGAGCTGAGAGCACGCGGCATGGAGTTTCTCCCCGCCCCGGACGCCCACTACGACCATCTCGCCGGACGCTTCCCCGACCTCGCCGACCTGCGCGACGCGCAGGTGCTGGTGCACGGCGCCCCAGGGGCGTACCTCCTGCAGGCGTTCGGCCGCTCGCCCCACGAGCGCAACACCCTCTCCTACGACCTCGTCCAGCGCCACGGCTCCCCGGGGCTCGGCGCCGCCCTCATGGCCCCGTACGCAGCGGTGGAACGCCACCAGATGGCCGTACGGTGACGGGCCCGACCCGGCTCCGCAAGGATCAGCTGCACGGCAGCCTCGGTGACCCGGTGCTGGGCACCATGAACTTCCTCAACGGGATCACCCACCGATATCCGCAGGCGATCTCGTTCGCACCCGGCCGCCCGTACGACGGCTTCTTCGACACCGACCAGATCACCGCATACCTGCGCCGCTACCAGGAGCACCTGGAGAAAGGCGGAGCCACTCCCGGCGACGTCCGGTCGGCGCTCTTCCAGTACGGTCCGACCGCCGGCCAGATCCGCGAGGTGATAGCCGACTGGCTGCGCCTGGACGAGGACATCGACGTCGCTCCGGAGTCGATCGTGGTCACCGTCGGTGCCCAGGAGGCGATGCTGCTCGCCGTACGGGCCCTGGTGGCGGGGAGACAGGACGTCATCCTGGTCTCCAGTCCCTGCTACATGGGCATCACCGGCGTCGGCCGGCTGCTCGACGCCGAGATGGCCGCGGTCGCGGAGCACCGGGACGGCTTCCGCTGCGCCGACCTGGAGGCGGCGATCCGCGCCGAACGAGCGCGCGGCCGCCGCCCCCGAGCCTTCTACGTGATCCCCGACCACGCCAACCCGTCCGGCACCACCATTCCCCTGGAAACCCGCCGGGAACTGCTCGAACTGGCCGCGCGCGAGGACATCCTGCTGCTGGAGGACAGCCCGTACCGTCTCGTCAGCCCCGGCCGGCAGCTGCCCACGCTCAAGGCGCTCGACCGCCACTGCCGGGTCGTCCACCTGGGTTCGTTCTCCAAGACGCTCTTTCCCGGCGCCCGTGTCGGCTTCGTCGTCGCGGATCAGACCGTCGTCGACGCGACGGGCCGCACCGGGCTGCTGGCCGACGAACTCACCAAGATCAAGAGCATGGTCACCGTGAACACCTCGGCGGTCTCCCAGGCCGTCGTGGCCGGCATGCTCCTTTCCGCCGACGGGCGTGCCTCGGAGCTCAACACCCGGACATCCGCCCACTACGGCGAGGCGCTGCGCGGCGTACTCGACCAGCTCGACCAGGAGTTCTCCGAGGACGAGCGGGCGGCGCTCGGCATCCGCTGGAACAAGCCCACCGGTGGGTTCTTCCTCTCGGTCGAGGTGCCGTTCAGCGCGGACAACACCGCGCTGAAACGCTCGGCGGAGGAGTTCGGCGTCATCTGGACGCCCCTGTCGTACTTCTACCCCGAGGGCGGCGGCGAGCACGGCCTCCGCCTCTCCGTCAGCTATCTGACGCGCGACGAGATCGTGCGGGGGATCGACAGGCTGGCGCGCTTCATCAGAGCCCAGTCCGCAATCTCACCGGAAGGGTGATCGACTTGTCGGCAGCGCTACACACCATCCGAAGCAAGACCCGTATGTGGGGGTGGACCTACCGATGACCGTCCACGCGGTTCTCCCACAACCGCACGTCACCGAGGGCAAGAGCACGGGCGTCGTCGGCATCGTCGGTGTCGGTACGGCGACCACGGAAGCCTCGTACACACAGCAGGAGATCCTGGACGTCTTCGGGATCACCGATCCCAAAGTCCGCTCCGTCTTCCTCAACAGTGCCATCGAACGGCGTCACCTCACCATCCCGCCCCAGGACAGCGACGGCAGCCGCCTCGCCGAGCACCAGGGCGAACTGCTCGCCAAGCACAAGACAATCGCGCTGGACATGGGAGCGCGCGCGGTGCGCGCCTGCCTGGAGAGCTCCGGCTACGAACTGGCGGACGTCGACTACCTGTGCTGCGTCACCTCCACCGGATTCCTCACTCCGGGCCTGAGCGCCCTGCTCATCCGCGAGATGGGGATCTCACCCGGCACCAGCCGCGTCGACGTCGTCGGCATGGGCTGCAACGCCGGGCTGAACGCGTTGAACGCCGTCGCCGGATGGTCGGCGGCCAACCCCGGCAAGGTCGCCGTCATGGTCTGCGTGGAGGCCTGCTCGGCCGCGTACGTGATCGACTCGACCATGCGAACGGCCGTCGTGAACAGCCTGTTCGGGGACGGCGCCGCGGCGGTCTGCCTGGTGGCGGACAGCCTGGACGCCGCGAGTGGCCCCGCCTTCGTGCCGTCGGCGCCCGGCAGCCCGCGCATCCTGGGATTCGCCAGCCACCTCATCACCGACGCCATCGAGGCCATGCGCTACGACTGGGACCAGGAGCAGGCGAAGTTCAGCTTCTACCTCGACCCGGAGATCCCCTACGTGGTCGGCGCCAACGCCGAGCAGGTCGTCGACCGGCTGCTGTCCCGCGCCGGGATACGCCGCAGCGACGTCGGCCACTGGCTCGTGCACTCGGGCGGCAAGAAGGTCATCGACGCCGTCCGGATCAACCTCGGCCTCACCCGCCACGACGTGCGGCACACCACCGGCGTGCTGCGCGACTACGGCAATGTGTCGAGCGGTTCGTTCCTCTTCTCCTACGACCGACTGCTCCGGGAGCGGTCCCCCGAGGTCGGTGACTACGGAGCCCTCATGACCATGGGACCCGGCTCGACCATCGAAACAGCGCTGGTGCAATGGTGACGGAGAAGCAGATGAACTATCACGACAACGACCGGGTGTTACGGCTCGACGGGCGCCAGCCGCTGTCCGCCGCCCGGGTCAGCGCGGTCGTCGAAGCCTGCGGCAGGGTCGAGACCGACGGCGGCACCCTGGTCGTCCACGTCTTCGGCACCCCCGACGGGCCCTGGCCGGACGACCTCACGGTGTCGCTGGTCAGCAAGTGGGAGCGGGCGCTGCGCCGCCTGGAGCGGCTGCCGGCCGCCACCGTCGCCGTCGTCGAGAGCGACTGCGGCGGACTGGCGCTGGACGCCCTGCTGGCCACTGACTACCGCATCGCCACCGCAGGGGCCCGTCTGGTGCTGCCGGTCAGGGACGGGGCCACCTGGCCGGGCATGGCGCTCTACCGCCTGGGCCGGCAGGCCGCGGGCGCCTCCGTGATCCGCCGGGCCGCTCTCTTCGGCACCCCCGTGGCGGCGGCCGAGGCGCTGGCCGTGCATCTGGTCGACGAGGTGGCGGACGACCCGGCTCGGGCCCTGGAGCTCGCCGGCGAACGGCTCGCCTCGGTTTCGGGAAGCGAGCTGGCGATACGCCGGCAGCTGATCTTCGACGCCTCCTCCATCACATTCGAGGACGCTCTGGGCGCCCACCTCGCGGCCTGCGACCGGGCACTGCGGCGCGCGGCCGTGGGGGCGGCGTCGTGATCGGGCTCGTCCCCGTCCGAGCGGACGGGCAGGACGCACCCCCTTCGGTACGGGGGGAGCTGGGGCACGCCCGAACCGTGCTCGCCGAGGCCGCCCGGCGCACCCAGGACCGGCTGGCGGCCCTGCCCGCGCCGCGGGAACGGTCCGTACGGGAGCGCGAGATCGCCGCCGCGGCGCTGGACGGCACCCGTACCCTCCGTGCCGCGTTCATGGAGGCGCACGCCGAGGCCGTCTACGACGAGCTCACGGCGAACCGCGACCGCAACCTGAGCCTGGCCGACCTGGCCGAGGCGGCCGCGACGGCGTTCCCCGGCCTCGTCCCCACCGGCGACCAGCTGGCGGCCGAACGGAGCCTGGCGCAGGCGGAGAAGGAGGGCCACGAGATCGACCAGGGCATCTTCTTCAGCAGGCTGCTGGGCTCGCCGAAGGCCGGCACGCACCTGGTCGAGTCGCTGCTCCTGCCGACGCCCCGCGCACTCGCGCTGTACGCCGAGTACGCCGCCACGGGCGCGGCGGACCTGGGGTCGGTGCGGATCGAGCGCACCGCCGGCGTGGCACGTCTGACGATGTGCCGCGACGACTGCCTGAACGCCGAGGACAACCGCCAGATCGACGACATGGAGACGGCGGTGGATCTGGCGCTGCTGGATCCCGAGGTGGAGGTCTGCCTGCTGCGCGGGGGAGAGATGACCCATCCCCGGTACCGGGGACGGCGGGTGTTCAGCGCCGGCATCAACCTCAAGTCGCTGCACAGCGGCGACATCTCGCTCGTCGACTTTCTGCTGCGCCGGGAGCTCGGCTACATCCACAAGATCCTGCGCGGCATTCGTACGCAGGACAGCGAGGGCTGGCGGACGCCGACGGTCGAGAAGCCCTGGGTCGCCGTGGTGGACACGTTCGCCATCGGCGGCGGCGCCCAGCTCCTGCTCGTGTTCGACCATGTCATCGCCGCATCGGATGCCTACTTCAGCCTCCCCGCGGCCAAGGAGGGGATCATCCCCGGGGCCTCCGCGCTGCGGCTCGTCCGGGCGGCCGGCCCCCGCCTCTCCCGGCAGGTCATCCTGGAGGGCCGCCGGATCCGGGCCGCCGAACCGGACGCCCGGCTGCTGGTGGACGAGGTCCACGAGAACGAGGAGCTGGACGGCGCGGTCGAGCGGAGCCTCGAGCGGCTGAGGGGGCCTGCTGTCGTCGCCAATCGGCGGATGCTGCACCTCGCGGAGGAATCCGTGGATGAATTCCGGCGCTACATGGCGGAGTTCGCCCACCAGCAGGCGCTTCGCCTGTACAGCGCCGACGTGCTCGACAAGGTCGGGCGCTTTTCCGGGGCGAAGTAGGAAGGTCTCGGCCGAGCGGTACGGAGGGGGTGCGGCAGCGCACCCCCTCCGTACCGATGCTCAGCCCTCGGTCCACCCGTGGCTCTTGGCGAACTGAAGAAGCCCGTCGCGAATGGGCAGGATCTGGGCGCCCGTGAGCGAGGGCGCGGCCGACAACAGCGTGTCGGTCACCTCATGCAGGAACTCGGTCGCCGTCAGTACGTCGCACAGGGACTCGTCCCCGTCCGCCTGCTTGGCCGCGACCGCTCCAGCGCCGGCAGTCCGCGTGGCGGCCGGCTTGACCTCGGCCCCCGCCGGCAGCCGGACGGACGAGGCCTTGAGACCGCGGTCCCCCTCCTCCACCTCGAACTCGACGACGAGCCCCGGGCGCAGCTGATGCTCGGGCATCAGCAGATCGTTCACATGCAGGAAGACGTCTTCTCCTCCATGCTCAGGAGCGATGAACCCGAATCCCCGAACGCCGTCGAACCGCACCACATGACCGGTAACCATGCCACCAACCCCAGAAGACATCGGGCCCCTTGCCCGAACGAACACCATGATTCAGACGATAGGCCAGCCCGTCCCGCCGGGGCGAGGGCGCGCTGTCCATCACAGGCTGCCGCAGTTGAACGGGAGCGGCACGATGCTGCCGCTCAGGGGCTGCCGAGGACGACCACCGCGTTGTGGCCGCCGAATCCGAACGAGTTGCTGACCGCGACCGGGACCGGGGCGTACCTGGCCGTGCGATGGACGATGTCGATGTCGGCCACGTCGGCGCCCCGCGCCTCGAAGTTGGCGGTCGGCGGGATGAGCCCGTAGTCGATGGACAGCGCCGTGAACGCCGCCTCGACCGCGCCGGCCGCGCCCAGCATGTGCCCGGTCACCCCCTTGGTGGAGGTCACCGCCGTATGCGAGCCGAAGAAGCGCTCGATGAGCCGCGCCTCGATGGCGTCCCCCTGCGGTGTGCTGGTCGCGTGCGCGTTGACCAGCGCCACGTCCGACGCGGACACCCCGGCGTCCGCCAGCGCCTGCCGCATGGCGAGCTGCGCGCCTTTTCCGTCCGGGTCGGGCGAGGTGAGGTGGTAGGCGTCCGAGGATTCGCCGTAGCCCAGCAGCCTCGCGTAGGGCCGGCGCCCGCGCGCCCGCGCGGCTGCCGCGTGCTCCAGTACGAGCACCGCGGCCCCCTCCGCCATGACGAAGCCGTCGCGCTCCCGGTCGAACGGACGGGAGGCGGCCGACGGTGTGTCACGGCGCCGGGAGAGTGCCTTGAGCCGGTCGAAACCGGCGGCTGTGACGGGCAGCACTGCGGCTTCGGTGCCCCCGGCGAGCACCGTGTCGCAGCGGCCGGCCCGCAGCAGGTCGAGCGCGAACCCCAGCGCGGATGCGCCGGACGCGCACGCGGTGGAGAGGCCGAGCGCCACTCCGTGCAGGCCGAGATCCATGGACACGGATGCCGCGGCCATGTTTCCGATGGCCTTCGGGACCGCCAGGGGGTTGACCAGCCGCGGCCTCTCCTCAGCCATCCGCGCAGCCTGCTCCAGCCACGTCCCCAGGCCCCCGCACGCGCTGCCCATGAGAACCCCGACCCGGGCCGGGTCCCAGCCGCCGTCGCCCGGAGCCGCGTCGGCGACGGCCTCGCGGGCCGCGGCGACGGCGTACTGCGTGAAGGGGTCCATCCGCCGCGCGTCGGTACCCAGCAGCCGGTCCGCGTCGAACCCGGATGTCGCGCAGCTGAAGTCCACGGGCAGGCCCTGGAGCCGGGCATCGGGGGCCGCCATGGGCAGCCCGGCGCAGACGGCCTTCCAGGAGGCCGTGGTGCCGGTTCCGGCCGGTGTCACCATCCCGAGGCCCGTGATCACCACCTCGGAGGACCGATGTCCGCTCGTGCTCATGCTGGTATGTCCGCTCCGCGTGACTCCAGCAGCTTTGCCAGCTCGGAGACGGTGGTGAGGCTGCTCAGCTCCTCCTCCGCGACCTCGACGCCGAGTTCGTCCTCCAGTTGCGCCCCGAGTTCCGCCAGGGAGAGGGAGTCGACCTCCAGGTCCACGAAAGACTTGTCCGGATCGATGGTCCCCGGAACCTTGTACACGGTGCCCAGCAGGTTGATGAGGTATTCGATGAACACAGGTGGGTTCCTTCCCCTAGGCCTCTGAGATCTCCTCAGACCTCTGAAGTGATGGCGGTCAGCTGTGGCCAGACCAATGCCGTCGACGCCCAGCTGAGACCGCCGCCGAAGGCGGTGAGCGCCGTTCGGGCCCCGGGCCGCAGCTCGCTCCTGGACAGCGCTCCGGCCAGCGCCAGAGGGATGGAGGCGGCCGCCGTGTTCCCGATCCGGCTCAGCCCGCTGACCACGTGCTCAGGCGGCAGCTCGAGCCGTCGGGCCAGCGCCTCGACGATCCTCGCATTGGCCTGGTGCGGTACCAGCAGATCGAGCGTCTCCGGACTCCAGCCGCAGTCCTTCACCACTCGCCGGGTCGAGTTCGCCATCTGCTCGATGGCCTGCAGGTACACCTTCCGTCCTGCCATGGCGAACCAGCGGTCACCGGCCGGCTGCTCGCGGACCCCGGGAATCCGGATCAGCTCCGCGCCCGCGCCGTCGCTGCCCAGGTCGTACGCGAGGAGCGCACCGGGCTCGTCGGACGAACCCGCGCGGAGCACCACCGCTCCGGCCCCGTCGCCGAAGAGGACGGCTGTGGACCGGTCCGTCGGGTCGACGATGCGGGAGTAGGTCTCCGCGGCGACGACCAGGGCGCTGTTCACGATGCCCGCGGTGACGAGGGCGCCGGCCGACGCCACGGCGTACAGGAAGCCACTGCAGACCGCGGAGACGTCGAACGCGGGAATGCGGCCCTGTCCGATGCGGTGTGCGATCTCGGGCGCCGCGGCGGGGCACGGGCGCTCCGGCGTCGTCGTGGCGAAGACGAGGCTGTCGACCGAACCGGTCCCCGCGGAACGCAGGGCGTTCCCGGCGGCCTCGCAGGCCAGGTCGATCACCGAGATGTCAGGGGCGACCCGACGGCGGGACTCGATTCCGGTGCGGGTGCGAATCCACTCGTCGCTGGTCTGCAGGTCGTCCGGCAGAGACGAATTGTCTATCTCCGTTTTCGGCAGGCAGGTTCCCAGACCGGAAATCACGGCCGCGGGCCGCGACTTCGGCCCGCTCCGGGCGGATCTGTCGAGGTCCGATGCGCTCATTCGGTCGCCTTTCGGAGTACGTGCGCGATCAGCACAGCAGACCGTGACATCAGGTGATTTCTACGCCCGGCGACCGTACCCATTCCCAGAACACGGCACAACCGCGGCCGGGTGCGGCACCGGGGGGAGGGAACGGGGGCGCCGCACCGACCTTCACGGCCTGTCAGGCGATGTATCGTCGCAGGTGGTCGAGGGGAAGATGTTCAACTGGCGCGGTGGCGCAGTTGAACGAGGGTGTGGTGATCGCTGCCGATTGATTAGCCTCCGATGGCCGCTGTTGATCGGGGGATGGCCCTGACCGGACGCCCGATTTCACATCACCTGGGAAAGGACGGCTTGGTGACGAATCCATTCGACGACCCCGATGCCAACTACTACGTGTTGGTCAACGAAGAGGGTCAGTACTCCCTCTGGCCGCTCTTCGCGGACACGCCTGACGGCTGGAAGGTCGCGTTCGGCGAGGCGGGCCGCGTGGAATGCCTCGACTTCATCGAGAAGTCCTGGACCGACATGCGGCCCAAGAGCCTTATCGAGGCCATGGAGAGTTAGTGACCAGCCTTTGCCCGGCCGACCGGCCGGGCAAAGGCGTTTTTCTGTCCAACTCGGGCCGCCCGAGGTGAATCGGGCGCCCCGCAGCCGTATGCGCTCAGCCCGCCGGGCGAGGCGGGCGCTCATCCGCGCCGGCCTGCTGCAGATAGGCGGGCAGGGCCGCCACCAACCGCTCCATCGTCTCGTTCAGCACGAAGTGACCGGCGTCGAGGTGATGAACCGAGAACGAGGCGCTGGTCTCTTCGCGCCAGGCCGCCAGGTCCTCGAAGCCGACAAAGGGATCGTGCCGTCCGCCCACCGCGACGATCGGGACGTCCAGCCGCTCCGTGTGCTCGGTCATGCCCTCCTCCGCAACGCGGAAGTCGGCGCGCAGAGTGGGTTCGAAGACATCCATGATCTCGGGGTTGCCGAGCACGGACTCGTCGATCCCGCCGTACAGCGCGACACGTTCGAAGAACGCCTCCCGCGGTAGCAGATGGATCGACTCCGAGGAGCGCCGGACGGGGCCCGCGATGGAGGAGACGACCAGCGCCTCGGGCCGCTTCCCGTGTCTGTCGCGGAGCCGGTGTGCCAGCTCCAGCGCGATCACGCTGCCCGAGCAGTGTCCGAGGAAGACGAAGGGCCGGTCGGTCAGCGCGGCGACCGCCGGTTCCAGGGCGTCCACCAGCAGTTGCAGGTCGTCGAACGGCGCTTCGTCGATCCGGTTCTCCCGCCCCGGGGAGCGGATGGCGCACAGCTCGGCCCCGGCGAGCAGCCGTCTGGCCCACGGGGTGAACGCGGCCGCCCCGGCCCCCGCGTGAGGGAAGCAGAACACCCTGAGGCCCGCGTCCGGGATCCGCTGCGGGCGTACGACCCAGCGCTTGGCGGAGAGCAGCGCGCGCGGGTCGGTCACCGGAGAGGTGGCCGCCATCTCACCCCACCCGCCAGGCGAAGACGGTGTGGAGATCGCTCGTCCGGTACTCGGCGGCCTGTCGGACGGAGGTGGACATGCCGTGCCCTTCGAGGAGGGAGACCACCTCTTTGAGCGCTCCGTCGCGATCGGCGACCTCGATGGCGGCGTTCCGGACCGCCGGCCAGAGCCCGTCGCCGATCCCCTGCAGCACCCGGAGTTCGAACCCCTCCACGTCCACCTTGAGGAAGTCGATGCGGTCGATGCCGGCCCGTCCGGCGAACGTCTCCACGCGCTGCACGTCGCAGCGCACCAGTTGCCGCTCGCTGAGGCAGTCGTCCACGAGCTCCTGTGCCGCGACGACGAACTCGTCCCGGAGTTCTCCGTCGAGCGAATCCGCGGCGCTGGTGATGAAGGCCGACGCAAGCCCTCGGTCGACTTCCAGATCGGCGTCAAAACCCGACATCATGGTGTAGTTCGGGTAGTAGGTCAGCTCGCGCGTCTGATCCTCGTCGCCCAGGGCCATGTTGTGGGCGTGGGCGTCGGGGAGGTGCCCGGTGTTCCGCTGGAGCGCGTCGAAGACGTCGGGCGCCGGCTCGAAGGCGAAGACCTTCGCGTCGGGCCACCTCTCCATGGCGAAGAGGGTGAACAGCCCTATGTTGGCGCCGATGTCCAGAATCACCGGCTTCGCGGGAACGTCCCAGCCCTGCGGCGGGATGTAGGACTCGTCGCTGAAGATCTCGCGGTACAGGTAATCCGTCTCATTGCCGTTGAGGCTGAAGACGTGCATCCCATTCGGGAGCTTTCTCCTGACCGGAGCCGTGGGAGCTTCTCCACCTGCTGTCATCGCACCGAGATTAGGGCGCCCCCGGCGCCGGCACCGGCAGTGCGGGAGGTGATTCTGCGGCAGTTCCGCGTACACCTGGGCGGCCGTCGGGGGAGGGGCGCCAGGTGCGTCGGAGTCGCCGCTGAAACTGCCTTTCGCGGTGATCACGGCCTCGTAGCATGCTCGATGGTTCGGCGACGTTGAGGAGCGCACATATGGCGAGGGCACACAATCACGCGGTCCGGCTCCGGCTGAGCAGTCCGGCGCAGGTGGAATCGGTGAGGCGGCGGTTCTCCGGCGCCGGCTTCCGTGTGGTGGACGTGCCGCAGGCGTCGACCGAGCCCGGCGCCGAGGAGGCGTGGCGCGAGGAGGCGGCGGTAACGGAGGACGCACACGCACTGCTGCTCTGCCACCCGGACGGTCCGGCCGACCTGGTGGCCGTTGCCCCACGGGCACTGCTGGACGCGGCCGGACTGCGCCGACTGGCCGCGGAGTCGGTCAGCGGGGACTGGGACGCGGTGTGCCGGGAGCTCGAGCGCCTCGGGCAGAGCGCCTGGGACATACCGCCGGTACGAATCGGCGCCCCACCCGGCTGGGGGCTGGGGGAGGGCGACGGCGACCGGTTCGCCACGGCCTGGGCGGCCGTGCCGTCCGATGCCCCGGCCGGCGAGCGGCAGATGCGGACGGCCCTGGCCGTGACGCTCCAGCGCTACCACGCCGACGACACCGAGAAGGTCGCGGTCGGCTCCGACCAGGGAACCGTCGCCGTGCGGGTGAGCGGCACCCCTGATGAGACAGCGCGGGTGGATTCCCCGGTGGTGGCCGGCACGCTGCCGGGCAGCGGGGCGGAACCGCTGCATGCGGACGAGGCATACCTGCCCTCCCTCGCACCGGCCTTCCCGCTGACCTTCTCCCTCGAGCGCCGGGCGGACCACCGCCTCTGGATGCGCTGCGACCATCTGCTGAGCCATGCCTGCCCTGCCATCGGCGAGCAGCTGGTACGGCACGTCGCGCACGTGTACGCCGATTCGGCGGGGGCCGGACAGCCCCCGGCCGCCGACATCGAGCTCTTCGACGACGCCGAACGGCACCGGATCGTGCGCCTGGGCAGTTCGGTGCCCCCGGCGCCTTCCCCGGCGGCCACCGTGCACGAGGCCTTCGCCGCGGTGGCGGACTCCGCACCCGATGCCCTGGCAGTGTCCGACGACGAGGTCGACTTCACCTACGAGCAACTGGACCTGCTGGCGGGGGTGTTCGCGGCCAACCTGCGGGCGCACGGGGTGCGGGCCGGCGACCGGGTCGGCGTATGCCTGGACCGGTCCGCCGAGCTGGTCGCCGTGCTTCTGGGTGTGCTCAAGGCCGGCGCGGCCTACGTCCCTGTCGACCCCGCGTACCCGGCCGAGCGGGTGGCGTACACCATGGACAACGCGGCGGCACGCCTGCTGGTGACCCGGTCCGCAAAGTCCCCGCAGCCGTCGGAGTACCGGACGATGACGCCCGATCAGCTGCTCGGGGACGACGTGCCGGAAAGCATCGGCGACCAGGGCGGCACCGAGGACACGGCGTACGTGATCTACACGTCCGGTTCCACCGGGCGGCCCAAGGGCGTCGCCGTGCCCCATGGCAACGTCCTGAGCCTCGTCCAGGCCACTCGCGCCGACATGGAGTTCGGGGCGGCGGACGTGTGGACGTTCTTCCACTCCAGCGCCTTCGACTTCTCCGTGTGGGAGATCTGGGGCTGCCTGCTCACCGGCGGCCGCCTGGTGATCGTGCCCCATCACACCTCCCGCGACCCGGAGCAGCTGCGGGAGCTCCTGGTCGCGCACGGGGTCACCGTCCTGAGCCAGACGCCCTCGGCGCTCGCCAACCTCCTGTCCGTCGACTACAGCGGCCTTCCGGTGCGGCTGCTGATCCTCGGCGGTGAGCCGCTCGACGCCAGGATGCTGCTGCCGTGGTTCGACGCCTACCCGGGCGACCGGTGCCGGGTGGTCAACATGTTCGGGATCACCGAGACCACCGTGCATGTCACCGCCCAGACGGTGACCCGTGACCTGGCGCTCGCCGCGACCCGCTCGGTGGGCGCGCCGCTGCCTGGCTGGCACGTCTACGTCCTGGACTCCGCAGGGCGGCTGCTCCCTCCCGGTGCGGCCGGCGAGATCCATGTCGGCGGGGCCGGCATCGCCCAGGGTTACGTCGGCCGGCCGGACCTGACCGCACAGCGGTTCCTGCCCGACCCGTACCACGGGGGCCGCATGTACCGCAGCGGCGACCTGGGGCGGCTGCGCCCGGACGGGGCGCTGGAGCATCTGGGGCGCATCGACAGCCAGGTCAAGATCCGGGGGTTCCGGATCGAGCTGGACGAAATCCGCTCGGTGCTGCTCGAGAGCGGGCACGTCCGGGCCGCCGCGGTCGTCGTGGGCTCTGCGGCCGGCCTGCGCCTCGACGCGTATGTGGTGCTGGACGGCGGCGACGTGCAGGCCGTGCGCCGGTACGCGGCCGCCGTCCTGCCCGACTACATGGTCCCCTCGACCGTGACGGAGCTGGACGCCCTTCCCCTGACCACGAGCGGCAAGGTCGACGTGGCGCGGCTGCCCGCCCCCGCGATCACCACCGGGGCCGGCCGAGATGACACGCCGACCGCCGACGACGCCATGGCCGCATGGCTGCAGAAGCTGTGGGAAGAGCTGCTGGGTGTCCCGATCGGGCTGGACGACGACTTCTTCGAAGCCGGAGGCAACTCGACGGTGGCGGTGAAGAGTTCCGCCGCGATGCGCGCCGAGGGCATGCCCACTCTCCGCCTCCGCCAGTTCTACCGCCACCCCACCATCCGCCAGGTGGTGGCGGCGCTCAAGGCGGCCGAAGGGTGAGTGTGGCCTGCTGACGCAGGCTGCCCTGGAGGGCTGGGCGCGTCGCCGCACGACGGCCCAGGTGCCGGCTCAGCGGTCGCGGATACGCGGCCGGGGCCGGAAAGGGGGCGGCGGGCCCTCGGCTGGTCGGCCGCCCGCCGGCCCTGGTGGTCACCGGCGGCAACACCAACCACCGCACCCAGTTCACCACCGTCATGGAGCTGGTGGGCGCGCACGATCGTCGCGCCCACCGAGACCAGCCGGAGGGACGGTGCCGTCCCTGTCCACACGATCCCGTTCAGGCCCCTCCAGCCGTCCGGCCGGCTGCGTCCCCGAGACGGCCGGGGTGGCAACGGACGGACGAACTCCCGCCCTGTGCCGGTCAGTTCGAGACGACGGACCACTCAGCCGTCATGCCGGGCATCATGTGGCGGCACCGCCTGACGCCCCAGGTCGCCGAGCACCCGCCGGACCTGCTCGGCGACCTCCGCAACGGACCGGCCGGAGCAGTCGATCCGACGCACCGAGATCTCCGGCCGGTGGGCGCCCAGCCACTCCAGCACCGCCTCGTACCCCTGCCGGGCCCGCGCCAGGAACTCCGTGGTCTCGTGCAGCTCGCGGGAACGGGCCCGCGCCCGGGTGCGTGACACCGCCTCGGCCACGGGCAGGTCGAGGTGCAGGACCGCGTCGGGTGCCGCGACACCGTACCGCCGGACCAGGCCGTCGAACATCTCCTCCGGCGGCCTGGTCCCCAGCTGAAGCAGGTCCGCGCCCACCGACCACGGGTCCTCGCCGCCGGAGCACTCGCGCAGCCAGGCCCGTACGGCCCGAGCGGCGTCCGCGTCCTGCTTCTGCCACCAGGCCGGCACGTCGGCGCCTGGCGCGGCGTCCGTCTCGATGCGCCCGAACAGCGGCAGATAGACCAGGGGGTCGATGAGCGGGTGCCGGTCGGCGAGCACCGTCCGGCCCTGTCCGGCCGCCTGGCGCTCCGCCGGGCCGTAGAGGTGCAGTTGCAGGGCGAGCGCGGCGAGCTTCAGGTGCACCCCGCCCAGGGCGTCGGCCGCGGCCGACGCGTCGGCCAGCATCCGGGACAGCTCGGCGACCGGGCTGGCCGGGTCCTCATGGGCCCGGATCGCATGGATCGCCGCGATGCCGTCCGTCTCGCGCATCCTGCGCAGCACCGTGGTCTTGCCGGTGCCGTCGATGCCGACCACGGCCACTCGCATCTCAGACACCTCCATGCGCCTGTTCGAGGTGCCAGAGGCGGAATGCCGTCCGGACCAGCCCGGGCAGGAAGTCGAACTCCCGCTGGGTGTGCCCCGCGGCGTACAGTGCCAGCCGCGTCATCAGGAACTCCCGCAGCGCCAGCTGGTATCCGCGCCGCCAGTCGCAGCCGGCGACCAGCTCCGCGGCCCGCGGCGACACGGCGGCCACCGCCTGCGCATGGAGCTGGAGCAGCCCCTCCACCTCGGCCGCCGTCGCGTCCTCGCCGAGGGTGAACGCGAGCAGTTCCACGACATCGCGTTGCGGCAGGCCGACCACCGCGAGCTCCCAGTCGTACGCCACCACGCGGCCGTCCTGCACCGCGAGGTTGCGCGGGTTGAAGTCGTTGTGGACCAGTGTCCGGGGCAGGGCGTACAGCTCCTGCGTCCAGCTGCCGGCGTCCTCGACGATGCCGAGCACCGCATCCCGGCCGCCGGCGTCGAGCAGCTCCGGCTGATCCGCCGCCGCGTGCCGCACCAGGGCTGCCCACAGCTCACCCGCCTTGGCCAGCAGCGCGGGCTCCGGGACCTGGTGCAGCCAGCCCTCGGCCAGCAGCTCCTCCTCACGGCCGAGCCAGTGTCCGTGGACCGAGGCGATCGCGCGCAGGGCCTGTCCGACCCGGTCCCCGGTCCACGGCTGCCCGTCGTGGCGCAGCCGCTCCATGAGGACGACATAGGCCTCGCGCTCGTCGTCCTCCAGGACGCCGAAACAGCGGGGCAGCAGCTCCCGCAGGGGGCCGTCCGTACGGCGGTACACCGACAGCTCGCGCCGATGGGAGTCGGTGAACTCGGTGTAGCCGCCCCAGCGTTGCCAGGCGTCGGCCACCTCCGCACCGCACAGCGAGACCAGCCGGGCGATGCCGGCGATGATCTCCTCGCCCCGCGACTTGACCTTCGCCACGAGGTCGGCCGTATGGGCGGAGCCGTCGCCGTCGGTCCAGCTCACGCGTAGCGGATGGATACCGGTGAGCTTGCGGTTCTCGCCCAGCGCACCGAGCTCGCTGGCGATTCCGTCGCCGTGCAGCTGCGGCCGGCGCTCCACCCGGGTGACGTGGACCCCGGGGTCGTCGAGTCCCTGCGCGAGCACCGGCTGCAGCAGCGCCGTGTTGAGGTCGTCGGGAGTCTGCAGCCAGTTGACCAGCCGGGCCCGGCCGAGCCGCTGGTGCGCTTCGGCGAACTGCCCGCTGACCACCGCCGCCAGCGTGGAGACGTCGAGCGCCAGGGCGAACCCGGCCACGATCTCGGCGAACCGGCGGACGCCGCCCGCACCCGCGCAGCCGAGCATCTCGAGCAGGTCGCGCTGGTGCGGCAGCGCCGTGCCGCCGCCGACGGTGCCGACGGCCAGATTGGGCAGCAGCAGAGTGGCGATCACGCCGTCGCCGTCCCTCTCCAGCGAGAAGAGCGACACCCCCGACTCGTGGACGCACGCCACGTCCTGCCCCGTCGCCAGGAAGAGCGCCGCCACCACGTTGGCCGCATTGATGCCGTATCCCGTCATGCCGGCGTGCTGGGCGCCCATGACCGTCGCGGTGTAGCCCTTGATCATGGCCTCGGGGGTGGTCTTCAGGACCGCCGCCAAGACCTCGCGGCTCAGCCGGCATTCGGCGGTCACCCGGCTGCCCCGGCCGAACAGCATGGAGCCGGCCGTCACCTTCTTGTCGCCGCTGAGATTGCCCTCCAGGATCATGCCGACGGGCCGCAGGCTCTCCTCCTCGGCCAGGGTGTCGGTCAGCCAGCGGCAGATCTGCCAGGTCGCCGCCGTGGTCATGTTCTGGCCGGCGGCGTCGGCCGTCTCGAAGACGAACCGGATGTGCAGATGGCGGCCTATCTGGTACGGGTCGACGTCCACCAGACGGGTGTGCCGCGACACCAGGCTGACCTGCTCGTCCAGCAGGCCGCGCCGCTGCTGCAGCCAGCCGGTGAACCGCCGGGCGGTGGCGATGTCGGCGAACTCGAACGCGGGCACCCGGTTCATCCGCTGCGACAGCACCGCGGTCGCCACCCCACCGGACCGTGTGAGGGCGCGGGCGCCCCGGGACGCCGAGGCGACGAGTGCCCCCTCGGTGGTGGCCAGCGGCGCCACGATGTCCCCGCGCGCCGCGTCACCGGCGAAGAGCAGCGGACCGGCCAGGCCGACCGGCACCTCGATGGAGCCGACGAAGTTCTCCACGTTTCCGACCAGCTTCTGCGCGTCCAGGCCGGTCGTCTCCAGCGACGCCAGCGCACTGCCGCTCCTGCCGCGCAGCCATCCGAGCCGCTGCCGGCGGGCGCCCTCGGAGTACTGCCCCCGGCCGGGTATCGCCTCGTTCATACGGTGCTGCCTTCCGCTACGGCTTCCCCCGCGGACGCCTCGTGACCCGCGGTGATCCGCGCCCACGCCTCCGTACTGGGCTGGAAGATCCGGTCCTTGACCCGGGGCGGGCGCTGCCCGGCGCGTACGACGTGCTCCCACTCCCGCAGGAAGGCGTCGTCCGGTACGGCGATCACCTCCACCGGTCCGATCCGCCCGCTCGCACGGCCCTTCCGGTAGCCGTCGCACTGCTCGCCCAGGCGCACGTCCAGGGCGTAGGCCAGCGCGGCGACCGGCGGGCCCACGAAGGCGACCGCGAGCTGGTAGTGCGCTCCTCCGGGGGCGAGGCGGTAGGTCGCGTTGCGGATCTCCCCGCCGGTGTCGTGGCAGGCGGCGCCCAGAGCGCGCAGCGCGGCGGCTTCGGTCAGCTCCTCGCCCGCGGCGGAACGGGTGGTGTTGCGGCCGGCGTACTCGATACGCGGGGTGCGGCCGACCTGGCCGACGACCCGGACCACGTCCGTCACCGCGCAGCGGTACATGCCGCCCACGTGGCTGAACACCAGGTGGTAGTCGCGGCCTTCTTCGAGCTCGGGGATGAGCAGCGTCGGGCTGTCGGCCGTGAAGGGCTGGTCGGCGGGCACGAACTCGTACACACAGCCCGGCAGGTACAGCGGGGCGCCGCTGGGGTGGCGGTCGACCGGCACGGCGGCCGGCCCTTCGCAGGAGGCGATCGGCGCGGAGAACAGCTGGACGCCAGGCCCGTACAACTCCCGCACCCGGGGGAGGTAGAGGGAGGCGAGTGCGCTGTTCCAGACGAAGATCGCGGAAAGGCGCGGCCAGAGGTGGTACGGGTGGAGCGTGCCGAAGGCCGCGGCGTACTGCTCGAGCTGGTCCGCGCGCTCCGGATGGGGCGCCGTGTGCGGCCGGCCGTCGAGGGTGCCGGCCCGCACGTCCTCGACCAGCCGGGGCCAGAGCTCGCGCAACTGGTAGGGCAGGGCGGCGACCATGGCGGGGTTGATGCCGATCAGCAGCCGGATGTCCTGCTCGGCGGCGAGCCGCAGCTTGTAGTAGCTGCGATCCCAGGGGCCGGCCGATGCCAGGTCCTCGGGTATGCGACTCCAGGGGGCGTGGATGCCCGGGCCGGAGGCGGAGTCTTCGCCGATCTTGCGGTAGTCGAACTGGCTCGCTCCGATGTGCGGCCGGCCGGTGCTGGTCCGGGCGATGGGCGAGGTCGGGTCCTGCCAGAGGTTCAGCACCCGCTCGGGCGCCGCGAGGGCATCCGGCAGCGTCTGCACCAAGGGGGCGAAACTGGCGTGGTAGAAGGGCAGGAAGGTGCTCTGCATGTAGGTCCGCGTGACCGGGATGTGCTTCTCCCGCCCCGTGCTCCCGCTGGATGAGAAGTAGACCAACGGGTCGTCGGCGGTGAGCACGTTCCGCTCGCCGTTCATCGTCCGCTCGATCCACGGCATCAGGTCTTCGTGCGTGCGGATCGGCACCGCCTTGCGCAGCTCCTCCACCGTCCGGACCCCGGCGAGCCCGTGCTCGCGGCCGAAGGCGGTGTCGGCGTTCTGCTCGAGGACGGTCGTGAGCAGATCGCGCTGCACCGCTTCGGGGTGGTCCAGCGTGTCCAGGAAACGGCGATGCTCCGCGAGAACTCGTGTCGCCTGCATTCAGTGGTCTCCTCCGTGACGGTTCGAGGTCAGCACGCCGAACAGGCGCAGGTGCCGGGCACCGGTCCGGGCAGGGGCGATCCGGGTCTGCACCGAGCCGGCCCGGGCGGGGTCGAGGGCGTCGCGGAAGTCCGCGGCGGCGAGGTCCGGCCGGTGGTCGACGAGCAGGGTGTCGCCGGGCCGGATCAGCCCGCGCAGCGACGCCTCGGCGATGAGGTGATGCGCGTGGACCAGGTACTCGCCGGTGCTCACCCCGCCGACGGTGAGCGCGATCCCGACGTGGTGCCCGGAGGGCGGCCCCGGGACGGTCACCGCGAGCGCCCCGGCCCGGGCCTCCATCGGGGCCGGGCCCGAGAATGCGCGCAGCAGCCGGGACAGCGGTGTCAGAACGCGCCGTGGAGCAGGCCCGTACCACGCCAACTGCCCGTCGGGCGTGGCGTGCTGGTACGGATACCGGCCGGCCAGGGCGGTGGGCTGCCCCGCCAGGAACACGGTGCGGGTGAACGTCCGGTACCAGCCGTCGCGCAGAGCTTCGGGGACGGCCAGGGCGAAGTCGGCGGCGCCGCGGATGAACGCCGCCGCGTCGAGGTGCGCCACGGCCACGGCCACATCGAGTCCCGGGGCAGCCGGGAGAGCGCGGACCGCGGCGACGCGTGCCTGAGCGGCCGCGGTGAGCATCTCGGTGTCGGATGGCGCGATCATGTGCAGATCGCCCGGAGGACAGGGGTCAGCGGGAGCGCACGATCACCTTGCAGGGAGCTCATCAGCCGGTACGGGTCCACGTACCCCTGTTGCGCCTGAAGCCGGGAGAGCGCCGCCGTCAGTCGCGCACCGGGCGCGCCGTCGGTCCCGGCGGGGGTGTGGACGAGCAGGCGGGCGGCTCGCCCGACGCACCGGCGCAGCAGCGGCATCCGGAACGACTGCGCGGAATCCCGGTGCAGGGTGCCGGCGAAGTACATGCGCATCCCGAGCCGGTAGGCGGCCCGGGATGCGGCGCCGGGGGAGGAGGAGAGGTCGGTGAGCGTCACTCCCTGCCAGCCGCCGTAACGGCTCGAGAGTGCCGCTCCGTTGACGGGAACGCGACTGATCGCGAGGCGCTTCACGTCCGCCCCGAAAGTGGTCAGCACACGCCCGAGCAGCAGGTAGTCGGCGGTGAGCCCGTCGTCGTGGACGAGCAGGAAGGTGCGTGCGGGACGGACCATGGGGATCAGCTCGCGCAGGATCGGCAGGAGGTAGTTGGGGAGTCCGTCGCCGCTGATCAGCTGCCGCAGTGGCATCCCCCAGCGCGAGCCGTCGAGGTGGACGGGCCCGCCGTACCTGCGGTGGTCGATCAGCAGACCGTGCGCTGCCAGCGCGTCGATCAGCGACGCCGCCGACATGGCCAGCGGGCGGTCGTCCGCGAGCCCCAGATCACCGATGCCCAGCAGATCCAGCTGGGCTCGCCACAGCTGGAGCATGCGGCAGCCGGCGGGATGGATCCAGCCGTCCTCGTCCGCTCGGCCCAGATACCCTTCCAGGGCTCGGGGATCGGACTCCCGGCGCTCGCTGTGGAACCGTACATAGCGTTCACCGATCCCCTGCTCCGTTTCGCTGCTCCAGTCCTTCTCGGGCTCCGTGAGGTCCAGATACCGCCAGAAGGCCGTCGACTGGACCGTGATCGCTGCCATGCGGTTGTTCCAGACCAGCCGCACGCCGGTGACGTGTGCCGTCGCCTTGGCAATGAGGTCGGTCCAGATCAGGCCTTTGACATGGGTGGGCGTGAGCGGTTTCGTGGGCGTGATGGTGACCGGTGCGACCACCAGTTCAGCGGGCGGCGCGGCGGTGCGCGGCAGGGGAACGGGCTCGGTCATGTGGCGGAGAGACAGGTGGTGTTGTGCGCGCCGGGCATCGCCGAGGCGCGTGGGAAAGGCTCGGGTGCGTGCTCTGGCCGAATCAGATGGCGCACGAGGTTGAGAGCCGCAAACCGCTGCGGCGCTCCCCTGTCGGACGCGATGCGGCGCACGAGTCCGTGCGTGCACATGTCGTGGATGATTCTCTCGGCGTATTCGACCGGGCAGCCGAGGATCGCGACAGCGTCACGTACCGTCCACGGGCGCGACTCGACCAGCCTGCGCAGGGCGTCCGTCTCCACGAGGGGCAGCGACGCGATGGCATGGCGCATCCAGGAGATGAGCGAGCCGTTCGCCCCGGAAGGGGACACCGCTATCCGGGCCGGTGCGGCTTCGGCAATTCGCAGGAGCTCCGCGGGCTCATAGACCAGCAGCCACGAGGTGGCCGATTCCAGTGCCGACGGGATTCCGTCGAGCTGTCGGCATATGCCGGACAGCGCGTCGAGCGTCTTCGGATCCGACAGCGCATCCGGATAGATCGGGGCGCAACGCGATATCAGATACTGCACCGCCGGGTAATCAGCGATGTCCGCGGCAGCGCCGATCGCATGACCCCGGCTCGGAACGCCGAGCGGCGGTACCGAGTATGTCGCCACGCCGAGGGGAACCGACGAGATCTCACAGGTCTCGTAGAGAGTTCTCAGGCCGCGGCAGCGCTGTAGGAGCCCTCGCAAGTCCTCCTGGTCCCGGTCATCGAGGTCACGGCCGTCGACGGTGAGCAGGACCTCGTTGCCGGCGAGACTCCCGGCCACGTCCTCCAGCGAGGCGCCGCATCCGATCACCTCGGCGATGCCGCCGATCAGCCCCCGCGGCACCTCGGATACGCCGTCCGCTGCCGCCCTCCTCCGATCCAGGCAGATCACGGGCAGGAACTCGGTCCTGTGCAGCCGGCTCGCCACCCCGTGGATCAGGGACGTCTTGCCCATTCCGGGGGCACCCGTGACCTGGACCACCTGGACGCCGGGCGACCGCAGCAACCCGGTCAGCGAGGCCGTCTCCACCTTGCGGGAGACCAGCGAGGTGAGAGCGGTCGGCACATCCGGCAGCGCGTCGTACAGCGACCTGCCGACAGCGAACCCCGCGGCGGCCTCGAACTCCGCCTGCTGCGTCCGGTTCAGATGCAGCGCGTCCGCCAGCAGCAAAACCGTCTGCGCACGCGGCGCACCCGTCCGGTCGAGTTCGAGGTCGCGAATGGTCCGCACACTCACCGTGGAGATCTCGGCCAGCTGAGTCTGCGTCATTCCCGCATGCCTTCGCGCATTGCGCAGCATGCGGCCGAATCGGTTGTTCGGTAGGCGATCGGCGATCATTTATCCCCGCTCTCTCATTCATCAGGAGCGTCTGTCAAGTGCGATCGAGATGGCTGTCCCAGCCGGCCGCGTACGGCCGCCGTCCCTGAGCGTGCACGATCCGGACCGCTGTTCAAGTGAGGCGCGGACCCAGTTGAACGCGGGGAACAGGGAATCAACGGGGCGTCTCGTCGCCCCCTTGCCGCCTGCGTTCGTGAAGTGTTGATCAGCAGCTTGAGGTCCCGCATAGTGAAACCGGCAGGACGTGGCCCCTGCCTGAACCGGGAATGCCAGAACGTCACGTCGCAGCTTTGTCCTTGAAGGCTGGACGGCAATCAGCATGCCTTGGCGGCGGCTGCTCTCTGCTGCTCCAGCCGATGAGTCTGATCGGTGGGGGTGTGCAGGCGTGACTGCAACTCGAGGTGAAACCCAGGAACTTATGCCCGGCCAGCTTGCTGTCTGGTACGCGCAGCAACTCGCCCCGGAGAACCCGGTCTACAACATCGCGGAGTATCTGGAGATCTGCGGCGACCTCGACGGGGAGCGTTTCACCGAGGCCCTGCGGCGCACGCTGGACGAGGCCGAAACGGTCCGGCTGCGTTTTCGGGTGGTGGACGGTGAGCCGCGACAGTACCTCGCCACCGCGGACGACCACCCCATCGAGACCCTGGACGTCAGCGCCGAATCCGACCCCCATGCCGTCGCCCGCTCCTGGATGCTGAGCAAGCTGCGCCGGCCGTTGCACCTCCTCGACCGGCCGCTGACCGGCCACGCCGTGATCAAGGTCGGCCGCGACCGCCATTACTGGCTGCACTACGGCCACCACCTCGTCGTGGACGGATACAGCGGCCAGCTGTTCGCCCGTCGCCTGGAGCGCAACTACAACGCGCTCATCGCCGGGCCGAACGCCGACCCCGTACCCGCCCTGGAATCGGTCTCCGTCCTCTTCGACGAGGCCCGCGCCTACCGGTCCTCCCCCGCTGCGGCAGAGGACCGGGAATTCTGGACCGGCGCACTGGCGGATGTCGCCCGCGCGGGACGCCCTGCCGGGCACAAGCCCCGGCAACTCCCGCAGGTACCCACCCGGTACCGCGGAGAGCTCGGTGCCGAGGACACCGGCGCCCTCAAGCGGGCCGCGCGGAGGCTGGGGACCAGCCTGACCGGACTGTCGATCGCCGCGGCGGCCCTTTACCACCACCGGACCACGGGCGCGCAGGACGTCGTGGTCGGCATCCCCGCGCGGGGACGGGCCGGCGAGCGGGCGCACGCGATCCCGGGCATGACCTCGAACATCCTGCCCATCCGCCTCACCGTCGGCCAGGAGACGACGGTGGCGCAGCTGCTGCGGCAGATCGGCGCCGAGGTCCGCCTGGCGAGCCGCCACCAGCGGTACCGGTACGAGGACATCCTCCGCGATCTCAAGCTCCTCGACGGCAGTCCGCTCTGCGACCTCGTCGTCAACGCCATGTCGTTCGACTACGCGCTGAACTTCGGCGGCTGCACCACCACGGCCCACAACCTCTCCAACGGACCGATCGACGTCCTGAGCATCGACGTGTACGACAGACGGGCCGACGCCGGCCTTCAGCTGGACGTCGACGTCAACCCGGACGCCCGCGGGCTGGAATCGGAAGCAGACATCTACCGGCGCTTCCTCCGGATCCTGCAGGGGCTCGCCGCGGCCGACCGCACCGACCGCACCGCCGCCATCGACGCCCTGTCCGCCCAGGAGCGTCGGCAGGTGCTCGTCGAGTGGAACGACGCGTCGGCCGAGGCGGCTCCGGTGGCGTCGGCAGTGGAGCTGTTCGAGGCGCAGGCGGCTGACCGTGCCGGGGTGCCGTTCGCCGAACTGGACGCGCAGGCGAACCGTCTGGCGCGGTATCTGGTGAGCCAGGGGGTGGGCGCCGAGTCGGTGGTCGGTCTCTGCCTGCCACCGGGCGTCGACCTGACCGTGGCCTCGCTGGCGGTGTGGAGGGCCGGCGGCGCCCGGCTGCCGATCGACCCGGCGCTGCCCGCCGACTGGACCGCCGCCGTGCTCGCAGAGAGCGGGACAGCGCTCGTCGTCGGCAACGGCGAGCCGGCCCCGGCGCTGCTGGACGGCCGGGCACGCGTGGTGGCGCTGGACGACCCGTCCGTGTCCGAGCAGGTGCGCGGCCTGGAGACCGGTCCGTTGGGCCTGCCTCTGTTCAGCCAGGGCCTGGCCCAGGTGACGGCCGCGCCAGGAGCGATGGGGCGGCCCCGTCCGGTGGGTATCTCACACGGCGCACTGGCGAGCGGCGCTGTCTTCGACGGAGCTGGGGGATTCACCGGCCTTGAGGGTTTTCAGGCCGGTGACCCGCAAGGGGATGCGGTGCACCTGGGCGGCCCGGCCGCGAACTGCCGGGCCTATGTGCTGGACACGACCCTGAACCCGGTTCCGCCGGGTGTGGCGGGCGAGCTCTATCTCGCGGGCGCCGGCGTGGCGCGCGGGTACCCGGGCCGCGCCGGCCTGACGGCAAGCCGCTTCGTGGCGAACCCGTTCGCCGCGGACGGCTCGCGCCTCTACCGGTCCGGCCACCGGGTGCGCTGGAAAGCCGACGGCGGGCTGGAACTCCTGAGCCGGGCGGACGGGCAGACGATGATCGGGGGCCTCTGGATCGCGACCGGCGAGATCGAGTCCGTCCTGGCCGCCCACCCCGCCATCCGCCAGGCAGCGGTGATCGTCCGGGAGGACGCCCCCGGGGAGCAGCGTCTGATCGCCTACGTCGCGATGAGCGGGGCCGAGGGCTCCGCGTACGCCGGTGACTCGGAGCTCGCGCAGCTGGTCCGCGAGTACGCGGCGGACGAACTGCCCGCGTACATGGTGCCGTCGGCGGTGGTGGTGCTCGACGCGCTGCCCTCGGCGGCCGACGGCGCCCCGGACCGGCGGGCGCTCCAGGCGCCGGAGTACGCCACGAGTGCGAGCGGTGCGGGCCGGGGGCCGGCCGATGCCCGCGAGGAAACCCTGTGCGCGGTCTTCGCCGAGGTGCTGGAGCTGGAGAGCGTGGGGGCCGACGACGACTTCTTCGACCTGGGCGGGCATTCGCTGCTCGCCACACAGCTGGTCAGCCGGATCTGCAGCCTGCTGGACGTGGAGCTGCCGATGCGGGCCGTCTTCGAGACCCCCACGGTCGCGGGCCTGGTGGCCAGGCTGCCGGGTGCGGGCCGGGCACGTCCGGTGCTGCGGCCGCGCGAGCGCCCCGCCCGGGTGCCGCTCTCCTTCGCCCAGCGTCGGCTGTGGTTCCTGGGCCGGCTCGAAGGCCCCAGCGCCACCTACAACGCCCCGATCGTCCTGCGGCTCTCCGGCATGCTGGACACCGCGGCGCTGGCGGCCGCGATGCGCGACGTGGTCGCCCGGCACGAGGCCCTGCGCACGATCCTGCCGGTCGACGGCGCCGAGCCGTACCAGCGTGTACTCGGCATGGACGAGCTGGACTGGAAGCTGGAGCACGTCACCGTCAGCGATTCCGGCCGAGCGTACGAGCAGCTCGCGGCGATGACCGACCTGCCGGGACCGGCCGCGTCGTCGGCCGACCCGTTGTCGGACCTGGCGGCCGCGGTGGTCGGTGCCGCGAGCCATGTCTTCGACCTGTCGGCCGAGGCGCCCTTCAAGGCCTGGCTGTTCGGGACCGGGCAGCCGGACGAGCACGTCCTGGTGGTGCTGGTGCACCACATCGCGGGCGACGGCTGGTCCATCGGCCCGCTGGCCCGGGACATCTCCTCCGCGTACACGGCGCGGTGCGCGGGACAGGCGCCGGAGTGGGCCGCTCTGCCGGTGCAGTATGCGGACTACGCGATGTGGCAGCGGGAGCTGCTGGGCGACGAGGGCGACCCGGAGAGCGTCCTCGCACGCCAGGTGGCGTACTGGCGGGAGGCGCTGGCGGATATCCCGGAGGAGCTGGAGCTACCGGCGGACCGGCCGCGTCCGGCGGTGGCGAGCCACCGTGGACGCACGGCTGCCTTCGCCATCTCGGGCGCGGCGCACGCCCGGCTGCTGGAGCTGGCGCGGGCTGAGGGTGTCACGCCGTTCATGGTGTTGCACGGCGCGCTGGCGGTGCTGCTGTCCCGGCTCGGCGCGGGCACGGATGTCCCGATCGGGTCGGCGGTGGCGGGCCGGACGGACGAGGCTCTGGACGACATGGTCGGCTGCTTCGTGAACACCCTGGTCCTGCGCACCGATCTGTCGGGCGACCCCACCTTCACCGAGCTCCTGGGCCGGGTACGGGAAGCCGTACTGAGCGCCTTCGAGCACCAGGACGTGCCGTTCGAGCGACTGGTGGAGGAGCTTGCTCCCCGCCGCTCCCTGGGCCGCCACCCGCTCTTCCAGACCGTGCTGACGATCAACGACATCGCCGACGGCCGGATGGAACTCCCGGGCCTGCACGCGGAGCTGATCTCCACCGCGCGGCCCGCGGTGAAGTTCGATCTCGACGTCATGGTGGGGGAGGTCTTCGGAGCGGAAGGCGAACCGGCCGGTGTGCGGGGTGCGGTGACCGCGGCGGCGGACCTGTTTGACGAAGGGGCGGCCGAGCGGATCGCCGACTGGTTCAGCCGGGTGCTCGCGGAGGTGGTGGAGGCCCCTGCGACCAGGGTGAGTCAGGTCGGGGTGCTGTCGCCGGTTGAGCGTGGGCGGGTGTTGGTGGAGTGGAATGACACTGCTGTGCCGGTGGCTGGGGTGTTGGTGCCGGAGTTGTTCGCGGTGCAGGTGGCGCGGACTCCGGATGCGGTGGCGGTGGTGCAGGCGGGCGTGTCGGTGTCCTACGCGGAGCTCGAGGCGCGGGCTAATCGGTTGGCGCATTTCCTGCGGGCGCAGGGGGTGGGTGCCGAGTCGGTGGTGGGTCTGTGTCTGCCGCGTGGGGTGGAGACGCTGGTGGGGATTCTGGGTGTGTGGAAGGCGGGGGCGGGTTATCTGCCGCTGGATCCGGGTCAGCCGGCGGAGCGGATCGCGTTTCA
>NZ_JBVIPA010000060.1:0-40490 GCF_055578365.1 Streptomyces sp. NPDC033131 | reverse complement strand
GCAGCGGTTGGCGCGTCAACGCCGGCACCTCGATGAGCAACCGATTCCGCGCCGTTCCGAGGACGGACACCCCCCGACACGGCCCCGACCCCCACGCAGGCATCTGCGCCGCAACCGAAGCGGTCAGCCCCGTCTCGTAGTCTTGGGCGCGTGCAGGAACTCCACGATGCCCCCCTCGCCCCGCTGACCACCTTCCGGCTCGGCGGCCCCGCGACCCGCCTGGTCACCGCGAGGACCGACGCCGAGGTGATCGCGGCCGTCCGAGAGGCCGACGACAGCGGCACGCCCCTGCTGCTCATCGGCGGCGGATCGAACCTGGTCATCGGCGACAACGGCTTCGCGGGCACCGCACTCGTCATCGCCACCAAGGGCTTCGCCCTCGACGGCACCAGCCTGGAGCTGGCCGCCGGCGAGGTGTGGACCGACGCCGTCGCCCGCACCGTGGACGCCGGACTCGCCGGCATCGAGTGCCTGGCCGGCATCCCCGGCTCGGCGGGCGCGACCCCCATCCAGAACGTGGGGGCGTACGGCCAGGAGGTCTCCTCGACGATCACCGAGGTGACCGCCTACGACCGGATCACGCGGGAGACGGTCACGATCCCGAACGCCGACTGCGCCTTCTCGTACCGGCACAGCCGCTTCAAGGCCACTCCGGAGCGCTACGTCGTCCTGCGCGTCCGTTTCGAGCTGGAGGACGCGGACGGACTGTCCGCTCCTCTCAAGTACGCCGAGACCGCCCGCGCCCTCGGTGTGGAACCCGGCGACCGCGTGCCGCTCGCCGACGCCCGCGAGACGGTACTGAAGCTGCGCTCCGGCAAGGGCATGGTCCTGGACCCGGAAGATCACGACACCTGGTCGGCCGGCTCCTTCTTCACCAACCCGATCCTCACCGAGGAGGAGTTCGCGGCCTTCCACGCGCGCGTGCGTGAGCGGCTGGGCGAGGGCGTGGCGCCGCCCTCGTACCCGGCGGGGGAGGGCCGCACCAAGACCTCCGCGGCCTGGCTGATCGACAAGGCGGGCTTCACCAAGGGCTACGGCACCGGACCCGCCCGCATCTCCACCAAGCACACCCTCGCCCTCACCAACCGCGGCGCGGCGACCACCGAGGACCTCCTCGCGCTGGCCCGCGAGGTGGTCACCGGCGTCCGTGACGCCTTCGGGGTGACGCTGGTCAACGAGCCGGTGACAGTCGGCGTCAGCCTGTAAAGCCGACCCCGACCCGAGCCGACCCCGACCCCGGCGGTCCTCAAGCCGCGAGCCAGTCGTCCACCCCCGCCAGCAGTTTCGCTTTCGTGTCGTCGGGGGCGGCCGAGCCACGGATCGACTGTCGGGCCAGCTCCGCCAGCTCCAGGTCCGTGAAGGCATGGTGCCGGCGGGCGATCTCGTACTGGGCGGCCAGACGGGAACCGAACAGAAGCGGATCGTCGGCGCCCAGCGCCATCGGCACACCCGCCTCGAACAACGTCCGCAGCGGCACGTCCTCGGGCTTCTCGTACACACCCAGCGCCACGTTCGACGCCGGACACACCTCACACGTCACACCGCGCTCCGCGAGCCGCTTCAGCAGGCGCGGATCCTCCGCCGCCCGGACCCCGTGTCCGAGCCGGTTCGCGTGCAGGTCGTCGAGGCAGTCCCGTACCGAGTACGGCCCCGTCAGCTCGCCGCCGTGCGGCGCCGACAGCAGGCCGCCCTCGCGCGCGATGGCGAAGGCGCGGTCGAAGTCCCTCGCCAGCCCCCGGCGCTCGTCGTTGGACAGTCCGAAGCCGACGACACCACGGTCCGCGTACCGCACCGCCAGGCGGGCCAGCGTCCGCGCGTCCAGCGGGTGCTTCATACGGTTCGCGGCGACCAGGACCCGCATGCCGAGGCCCGTCTCGCGCGATGTCGTCTCCACCGCGTCCAGGATGACTTCCAGCGCCGGGATCAGACCGCCCAGGCGCGGGGCGTACGACGTCGGGTCGACCTGGATCTCCAGCCAGCCGGAGCCGTCCTTCAGGTCCTCCTCCGCGGCCTCCCGCACCAGGCGCCGGATGTCCTCGGGCTCTCTGAGGCACGAGCGCGCCGCGTCGTACAGGCGCTGGAAGCGGAACCAGCCCCGTTCGTCCGTCGCCCGCAACTGCGGCGGTTCCCCGCTGGTCAGGGCCTCGCTGAGCACCTCGGGCAGGCGCACGCCGTACTTGTCGGCCAGCTCCAGCACGGTGCCGGGCCGCATAGAACCGGTGAAGTGCAGGTGCAGATGGGCTTTGGGCAGCTCAGAGACATCACGTACACGCTCCATTCCAGGATCCTGCCGTACGTCCCTGCCGTCCCGGTAGCGCTTTCCCCTTTAGTGGTCTTGCTCGCACAAACAAACACAGGGCGGTCACCCACGGATCTCCGTAGGTGACCGCCCTGTGACGGAAACTCAGTCCCGGGCCTCGGCCAGGAGCTTCTGGATCCGCGAGACACCCTCGACGAGGTCCTCGTCCCCGAGGGCGTACGACAGCCGCAGATAGCCCGGCGTGCCGAAGGCCTCGCCCGGGACGACCGCGACCTCGGCCTCCTCCAGGATCAGCGCCGCCAGCGCGACCGTGTCCTGCGGACGCTTGCCGCGGATCTCCTTGCCGAGCAGGCCCTTCACCGAGGGGTACGCGTAGAAGGCACCCTCGGGCTCGGGGCAGACGACGCCGTCGATCTCGTTGAGCATCCGCACGATCGTCTTGCGACGGCGGTCGAAGGCCTCCCGCATCGTCGCGACGGCGTCCAGTCCACCCGACACCGCGGCCAGCGCCGCGACCTGGGCCACGTTCGACACGTTGGAGGTGGCATGCGACTGGAGGTTCGTCGCGGCCTTCACGACGTCCTTCGGGCCGATGATCCAGCCGACCCGCCAGCCCGTCATGGCGTAGGTCTTGGCGACGCCGTTGACGACGATGCACTTGTCCCGCAGCTCCGGCAGGATCGCGGGCAGCGACGTGAACTTCGCGTCGCCGTAGACCAGGTGCTCGTAGATCTCGTCCGTCATCACCCACAGGCCGTGCTCGACGGCCCAGCGGCCGATCGCCTCGGCGTCCTCGGCGCTGTAGACCGCGCCGGTCGGGTTGGAGGGGGACACGAAGAGGACGACCTTCGTCCTGTCCGTGCGAGCCGCCTCCAGCTGCTCCACGCTGACGCGGTAGCCGGTCGTCTCGTCCGCGACGACGTCGACGGGGACACCGCCGGCCAGCCGGATCGACTCCGGGTACGTCGTCCAGTACGGCGCCGGGACGATGACCTCGTCGCCCGGGTCGAGGATCGCGGCGAAGGCTTCGTAGATGGCCTGCTTTCCGCCATTGGTGACGAGGATCTGCGCCGGGTCGACCTCGTAGTCCGAGTCGCGCAGCGTCTTCGCGGCGATCGCGGCCTTCAGCTCGGGAAGACCACCGGCCGGCGTGTAGCGGTGGTACTTGGGGTTCTTGCAGGCCTCGACGGCCGCCTCGACGATGTAGTCCGGGGTCGGGAAGTCGGGCTCACCGGCGCCGAAGCCGATCACCGGCCGGCCGGCCGCCTTCAGGGCCTTGGCCTTGGCGTCCACGGCGAGAGTGGCGGACTCGGAGATCGCGCCGACTCGGGCGGAGACCCGGCGCTCGGTGGGAGGGGTTGCAGGGCTCATGGGGCCCATCGTTCCAGACCGGAAACGACCCCGGCACGCGGGTTTCACAGACTGAACATGTGCGGGCAAACCCCTGGACACCCATCCTGATCCCCGCCACGGCCAGGGCGATCTTCAGTCGATCTTCCGCCGTTCTTCCCGCGGCAGGGCTCTAACGGGCGCTTTCTGTTCGACGAGGACGCACGGAACACGTACACTCTCACCTCGTTGGCCCTCAGCAGCCTGCGCTCAACCGGTGCACACCGAGCACTCGGTCGGATGCGGTACGTTGTTGGGGAACACGCAAAGGGTCGTAGCTCAATTGGTAGAGCACTGGTCTCCAAAACCAGCGGTTGGGGGTTCAAGTCCCTCCGGCCCTGCTACACACTCCTTCGCCAGGATGTGTGCGCATGTACGTACAGCAATGCACCGCCGTGCGGCTCAGACCGGGCGCGGCACGGCCACGACCCGGAATCAGGTGAGGACGAGTGACGGACGCCGTGGGCTCCATCGACATGCCTGATGCCCAGGACGAGGCGCCGGAGTCCCAGAAGAAGACTCGTAAGGGCGGAAAGCGTGCCAAGAAGGGCCCGCTGAAGCGCCTCGCTCTCTTCTACCGCCAGATTGTCGCTGAGCTTCGCAAGGTCGTATGGCCTACGCGCAACCAGCTGACGACGTACACGACCGTTGTGATCGTCTTCGTCGTTATTATGATCGGCTTGGTCACCCTGATCGACTATGGGCTCGACAACGCCGCCAAGTACGTCTTTGGCTGAGCCAAGAGCGAAGGGCGCCGTCACCGGCGCCCCTTTCGCGTGTTCCACCCCCATGTATCCAGGAAGAAGCAGCCACCGTGTCTGACCCGAACCTGAACGAGGCCGTCGAGCCGGACCAGTCCGTGGATGACGAACTCGACATCGTCGAGGGCGCGGACGAGGCAGACGAGCTCGAGGCTGCGGAAGCCGAACTGGGTGAGCCCGCCGAGGAAGCCGCCGTACACGTCGACGACGAGACCGTCGAGGACGATTCCGCTGAGGACGAGACCGCCGAGGCTGCTGAGTCAGTCGAGGACGAGTCCGCCGAGGACGCCGAGGACGAGGCCGTCGCGGAAGAGGAAGAGGACGTCGAGGAGGAGCCGGCCGAGCCGGTCGACCCCGTCGCCGCCCTGCGCGAGGAACTGCGCACCCTCCCCGGCGAGTGGTACGTCATCCACACGTACGCCGGTTACGAGAACCGCGTGAAGACCAACCTCGAGCAGCGTGCCGTCTCGCTGAACGTCGAGGACTTCATCTTCCAGGCCGAGGTGCCGCAGGAAGAGGTCGCGCAGATCAAGAACGGCGAGCGCAAGACCGTCCGTCAGAACAAGCTCCCCGGTTACGTCCTGGTGCGCATGGACCTGACGAACGAGTCCTGGGGTGTCGTCCGCAACACCCCCGGCGTCACCGGCTTCGTGGGCAACGCCTACGACCCGTACCCGCTGACCCTGGACGAGATCGTCAAGATGCTCGCCCCGGAGGCCGAGGAGAAGGCCGCCCGCGAGGCCGCCGAGGCCGAGGGCAAGCCCGCTCCGCAGCGCAAGGTCGAGGTCCAGGTGCTGGACTTCGAGGTCGGCGACTCGGTCACCGTCACCGACGGCCCGTTCGCCACGCTGCAGGCGACCATCAACGAGATCAACCCCGACTCGAAGAAGGTCAAGGGTCTCGTCGAGATCTTCGGCCGCGAGACGCCGGTCGAGCTGTCGTTCGACCAGATCCAGAAGAACTAACTAGTCCTCCACTGGTTCCCATCTGGACCCACCGCGTCCGAGCAGGTCAGAAGGGCTGTCAAAAGCCCCTCTGACCTGCTCGGTTTTTGGCCGCACATCTATACCCGTTATCGTTGTGCGGTATGCCTTCATCTGGGACGCGACCCGGGTGGGGGTAGACCCGAATCGAAAGGACCCGGAGAGCAATGCCTCCCAAGAAGAAGAAGGTCACGGGGCTCATCAAGCTCCAGATCCAGGCCGGTGCCGCCAACCCGGCTCCGCCGGTCGGCCCCGCGCTGGGTCAGCACGGCGTCAACATCATGGAGTTCTGCAAGGCGTACAACGCCGCGACCGAGTCGCAGCGTGGCTGGGTGATCCCGGTGGAGATCACGGTCTACGAGGACCGTTCCTTCACCTTCATCACCAAGACGCCGCCGGCCGCCAAGATGATCCTCAAGGCCGCGGGCATCGAGAAGGGCTCCGGCGAGCCGCACAAGACCAAGGTCGCCAAGATCACCCAGGCGCAGGTCCGCGAGATCGCCACGACCAAGCTCCCCGACCTCAACGCCAACGACCTGGACGCCGCCGCGAAGATCATCGCCGGTACCGCGCGTTCCATGGGCGTCACGGTCGAGGGCTGAGCCCCAACCTCCCAGCAGTAGTGGCAGGGCCTGCTCGGCCCGCACCACGACTCCTCAAGAACCCTCAGGAGCAGTAGTGAGCAAGCGCAGCAAGTCTCTCCGCGCTGCGGACGCCAAGATCGACCGGGACAAGTTCTACGCCCCGCTCGAGGCCGTCCGTCTCGCCAAGGAGACCTCCACCAGCAAGTTCGACGGCACCGTCGAGGTCGCCTTCCGCCTGGGTGTCGACCCGCGCAAGGCCGACCAGATGGTCCGTGGCACCGTGAACCTCCCGCACGGCACCGGTAAGACCGCCCGGGTCCTGGTCTTCGCGACCGGTGACCGTGCCGAGGCCGCTCGTGCCGCGGGCGCCGACATCGTCGGCGCCGACGAGCTCATCGACGAGGTGTCGAAGGGCCGTCTGGACTTCGACGCCGTCGTCGCCACCCCGGACCTCATGGGCAAGGTCGGCCGCCTTGGCCGCGTGCTCGGTCCCCGTGGTCTCATGCCGAACCCCAAGACCGGCACCGTCACGCCGGACGTGGTCAAGGCCGTCACCGAGATCAAGGGCGGCAAGATCGAGTTCCGCGTCGACAAGCACTCGAACCTGCACTTCATCATCGGCAAGGTGTCGTTCGACGACACCAAGCTGGTGGAGAACTACGGCGCGGCCCTGGACGAGATCCTTCGTCTGAAGCCGTCCGCCGCCAAGGGCCGCTACATCAAGAAGGCCGCGCTGAGCACCACGATCGGTCCCGGCATTCCGCTCGACCCGAACCGCACCCGCAACCTCCTCGTCGAGGAGGACCCGGCGTCGGTCTGAGTCTGACGACTCGCCCTGTCGGCGACGGGCCCCGCACCTGAATGGTGCGGGGCCCGTTCCTGTGTCCGGGGGTCGTGTCCTGGGTTAGCGTGCGGACACGGCAATGGCACAGGGGGACGTATGAAGTGCACGAAGGGGCGCCGCGTCGCCCTCGCGGTCGCGTCGGCGACCGTGCTGACCGCGGTGACCGCGTGTACGTCCTCCGAGCCCTCCGCGGAGCCCGAGAAGGACCGCCGGGCGGCCTCCGAGCTCCTCCCGGCCCTGCGGGCCGCCGAGCGGTCCACCGACCGGGCCGAGTCGGCCAGGGTGCGCTCCACGACGGTCATGGGCAGCCAGCTGTCCATCGAGTCCGACGGTGCCCTCGACTGGGGCAGCACGCTCACCGGCACCCTGACCATCACGTACACCGGCGGTACGACGGCCGAGACGATGCGCGGGCTCGGCATCACGTCGATGGAGGCCCGCTATCTGTCCGACGCCTACTACGCGCGGATGGGCGACGCGTTCGCCGCGAAGGCCGGCGGCAAGCACTGGCTCAAGTACGTGTACGAGGACCTCGAGACTCTCGGCGGCGGGGGCGCGAACTTCGCGGACCAGATACGCAACACCACGCCGAACCAGTCGGTGAAGCTGCTCCTGGACTCCGCGGACGTGCGCAGAGTCGGCGTGGAGACGGTGAGCGGACAGGCCGCCACGCACTACTCCGGCACGGTCCGGGTGAGTGACGTCGCCGACGCCGAGCTGAGAAAGCAGCTCGAACAGGCCGGCCTCACCACGCAGACCGTCGACATCTGGGTCGGCGACCACGACCTGCTGGTCAAGAAGGTCGAGAAGGGCCGGATGGCCACCGGCGAGCTGACCCAGACCGCGTACTACAGCGACTACGGCACGCGGGTCTCCGTACGCAGGCCTCCGGCCGCCGACACCAAGGACTTCAAGGAACTGCTGGGGGAGCAGGGCGGCGACAGCCCGGCCCCTTGAGCCCGGACCCCGTCGAGAGCTGAGCCCCGTACGAGCGGATTTGCTCGACGGCGATCCGGTCGCGTACTCTCCTGGAGAAGCCAAAGACCGCTGGTCGTTGCCGTGTGCTCGTAAGAGGGCGCGGTGACCGAAGGATCCGCTGAACTGCGGACGACCCGCGCAGGTGAATGTGGATGTACTCCCGGAGCTCGCTGCTCACGCTGCGAATGTCCGGTGGAGCTACGCCCCGTGCGCCTGCGCCGGGGCGTTTCGTTTGTCCCAGCCCCTTCTGAGCGGTCCTCATCACCCGGAAGGAGGCCGACGCTCTATGGCAAGGCCCGACAAGGCTGCCGCGGTGGCCGAGCTCGCGGAGCAGTTCCGCAGCTCGAATGCTGCCGTGCTGACCGAGTACCGGGGTCTCACCGTGGCGCAGCTCAAGACGCTGCGTCGTTCGCTCGGTGAGAACGCCCAGTACGCCGTGGTGAAGAACACGCTGACCAAGATTGCGGCCAACGAGGCCGGCATCTCGACGCTCGACGACCTGTTCAACGGTCCGACGGCGGTCGCCTTCGTCACCGGTGACCCGGTGGAGTCGGCGAAGGGTCTTCGTGACTTCGCCAAGGACAACCCGAACCTCGTCATCAAGGGCGGTGTCCTTGACGGCAAGGTGCTGTCCGCCGACGAGATCAAGAAGCTTGCGGACCTCGAGTCCCGCGAGGTTCTGCTCTCCAAGCTGGCGGGTGCCTTCAAGGGCAAGCAGACTCAGGCTGCTCAGGTCTTCCAGGCGCTCCCGTCGAAGCTCGTCCGCACCGTGGACGCTCTTCGCGCCAAGCAGGACGAGCAGGGCGGTGCCGAGTAATTCGGCTCGCGAAATGACCGCCGCCTGAGGCAGCCCGCCTGAAGCAGCGGTTGTAGCGGGCCGAACGTACGCCCGCCATACATGTACATCCCGGCACCAGCCGAAAAGTGGAAGGATCGCCCCTCATGGCGAAGCTCAGCCAGGAAGACCTGCTCGCGCAGTTCGAAGAGATGACCCTCATCGAGCTCTCCGAGTTCGTGAAGGCGTTCGAGGAGAAGTTCGACGTCACCGCCGCCGCCGCGGTCGCCGTTGCCGGCCCCGCTGCCCCCGGCGCCCCGGTCGAGGCTGCCGAGGAGCAGGACGAGTTCGACGTCGTCCTCACCGGCGCCGGCGAGAAGAAGATCCAGGTCATCAAGGTCGTGCGCGAGCTGACCTCCCTGGGCCTCAAGGAGGCCAAGGACCTCGTGGACGGCGCCCCGAAGCCCGTCCTCGAGAAGGTCGCCAAGGAGGCCGCCGAGAAGGCTGCCGAGTCCCTCAAGGCCGCCGGCGCCTCCGTCGAGGTCAAGTGACCCCAGAGTCCACGGGACTCTCCTGCTAGCTGACACGGTCCCTCTGAGAGGGCTGTAACGCTGACGCACCGAAGAGCGATCATCCATCCGGGTGGTCGCTCTTCGGCGTTCCGGGGAGCCGGGCGCGACTGCCTTGCACCGACGTTCGTGCGGAGTATGGTGATCTTCGTCGTGTCTCCGGGCGCCCCCGGTGCAGGCTGCACGTGACGAGCGCAGCATCCGGTTCGGGCAAGGAGGGCCTTGACGAACCGCACGCAGCGCGCAATTCTCAGGACGCGTCGTCACAAGGATCCGAATCCGAGGCATGGATCGGCGACGAAGAGGGCAGTATCAACGTGCGTTGAGGACGTGGGCTTGCCGAAGGTGTTGAGAACAACGAGGGTCTCAAAAACCCGAGCTGGACATCAGTGTGCCAAGTGGCTACACTGACCCTTTGCGCTGCCTGTTAGCTGCCTCCTGCCCGTCACCAGGGGCATACCCTCACTCGAGCACCGACGAACAGACAGAATCTGACCTGGCTCTCTGAGCCGGTGCGGGAAATGTCTGTCTCTGTGTCCGGGAGAGGGACCGGTACGCGCGTAGTGAGTCCGAGCCCTCGGAAGGACCCCCTCTTGGCCGCCTCGCGCACTGCCTCGACCGCGAATACGAACAACGGCGCCAGCACCGCCCCGCTGCGCATCTCCTTTGCAAAGATCAAGGAGCCCCTCGAGGTTCCGAACCTTCTTGCGCTGCAAACCGAGAGCTTCGACTGGCTGCTCGGCAACGACGCGTGGAAGGCTCGTGTCGAGGCGGCTCTGGAGTCCGGTCAGGACGTCCCCACCAAGTCCGGTCTGGAGGAGATCTTCGAGGAGATCTCTCCGATCGAGGACTTCTCCGGGTCGATGTCGCTGACGTTCCGCGACCACCGTTTCGAGCCTCCCAAGAACAGCATCGACGAGTGCAAGGACCGCGACTTCACGTACGCGGCCCCGCTCTTCGTCACCGCCGAGTTCACCAACAACGAGACCGGCGAGATCAAGTCCCAGACGGTCTTCATGGGCGACTTCCCGCTCATGACCGGCAAGGGCACCTTCGTCATCAACGGCACCGAGCGTGTCGTGGTGTCGCAGCTGGTCCGCTCGCCCGGCGTCTACTTCGACTCCTCCATCGACAAGACGTCCGACAAGGACATCTTCTCCGCCAAGATCATCCCGTCCCGGGGTGCCTGGCTGGAGATGGAGATCGACAAGCGCGACATGGTCGGTGTGCGCATCGACCGCAAGCGCAAGCAGTCCGTCACCGTCCTGCTCAAGGCTCTCGGCTGGACCACCGAGCAGATCCTCGAGGAGTTCGGCGAGTACGAGTCCATGCGCGCCACCCTGGAGAAGGACCACACCCAGGGCCAGGACGACGCGCTGCTCGACATCTACCGCAAGCTGCGTCCGGGCGAGCCCCCGACGCGTGAGGCCGCGCAGACCCTGCTCGAGAACCTCTACTTCAACCCCAAGCGCTACGACCTGGCCAAGGTCGGCCGCTACAAGGTCAACAAGAAGCTGGGTGGGGACGCTCCGCTGAACGCGGGTGTCCTGACCGTCGAGGACGTCATCTCGACGATCAAGTACCTGGTGAAGCTGCACGCAGGCGAGACCGAGACGGCCACTGACAACGGCACGACGATCGTCGTCGAGACCGACGACATCGACCACTTCGGCAACCGTCGTCTGCGCAGCGTCGGCGAGCTCATCCAGAACCAGGTCCGTACGGGTCTGGCGCGTATGGAGCGAGTCGTCCGCGAGCGCATGACGACCCAGGACGTCGAGGCGATCACGCCGCAGACCCTGATCAACATCCGGCCGGTCGTCGCCTCCATCAAGGAGTTCTTCGGCACCAGCCAGCTGTCGCAGTTCATGGACCAGAACAACCCGCTGTCGGGTCTCACCCACAAGCGCCGTCTGTCGGCGCTCGGCCCGGGTGGTCTCTCCCGTGAGCGGGCCGGCTTCGAGGTCCGTGACGTGCACCCGTCCCACTACGGCCGCATGTGCCCGATCGAGACGCCTGAAGGCCCGAACATCGGTCTGATCGGCTCGCTCGCCTCCTACGGCCGCGTCAACGCGTTCGGTTTCGTCGAGACGCCGTACCGCCGGGTCACCGACGGTGTCGTCACCGACGAGGTCGACTACCTCACGGCCGACGAAGAGGACCGATTCGTCATCGCGCAGGCCAACGCCACGCTCAATGACGACATGCGTTTCACCGAGAACCGCGTCCTGGTCCGCCGTCGTGGCGGCGAGGTCGACTACGTCCCCGGTGACGACGTGGACTACATGGACGTCTCGCCGCGCCAGATGGTGTCGGTCGCGACCGCCATGATCCCGTTCCTCGAGCACGACGACGCCAACCGTGCCCTCATGGGCGCGAACATGATGCGTCAGGCCGTGCCGCTCATCAAGTCCGAGTCCCCGCTCGTCGGCACCGGCATGGAGTACCGCTCCGCGGTCGACGCCGGCGACGTGGTCAAGGCCGAGAAGGCGGGTGTGGTCCAGGAGGTCTCCGCGGACTACATCACCACCGCCAACGACGACGGCACGTACATCACGTACCGCCTGGCCAAGTTCGCCCGTTCCAACCAGGGCACCTCGGTCAACCAGAAGGTCATCGTCAACGAGGGCGACCGGATCATCGACGGCCAGGTCCTGGCCGACGGTCCGGCCACCGAGAACGGCGAGATGGCGCTGGGCAAGAACCTGCTCGTGGCGTTCATGCCGTGGGAGGGTCACAACTACGAGGACGCGATCATCCTGTCGCAGCGCCTCGTGCAGGACGACGTCCTCTCCTCGATCCACATCGAGGAGCACGAGGTCGACGCCCGTGACACCAAGCTCGGCCCGGAGGAGATCACCCGGGACATCCCGAACGTCTCCGAGGAGGTCCTCGCCGACCTCGACGAGCGCGGCATCATCCGTATCGGTGCCGAGGTCGTCGCCGGCGACATCCTGGTCGGCAAGGTCACGCCCAAGGGTGAGACCGAGCTGACCCCGGAGGAGCGCCTGCTCCGTGCGATCTTCGGTGAGAAGGCGCGCGAGGTGCGCGACACCTCGCTGAAGGTGCCGCACGGCGAGATCGGCAAGGTCATCGGCGTCCGCGTCTTCGACCGTGAGGAAGGCGACGAGCTGCCGCCGGGCGTGAACCAGCTGGTTCGTGTCTACGTGGCGCAGAAGCGCAAGATCACGGACGGTGACAAGCTCGCCGGCCGTCACGGCAACAAGGGCGTCATCTCCAAGATCCTTCCCATCGAGGACATGCCGTTCCTCGAGGACGGGACCCCGGTCGACATCATCCTGAACCCGCTGGGTGTGCCGTCCCGAATGAACCCGGGACAGGTCCTGGAGATCCACCTCGGCTGGCTCGCCAGCCGCGGCTGGGACGTCTCCGGCCTCGGTGAGGACTGGGCGAAGCGCCTGCAGGTCATCGGCGCCGACCAGGTCGACCCGGGCACGAACGTCGCCACCCCCGTCTTCGACGGTGCGCGTGAGGACGAGCTCGCGGGTCTGCTGCAGCACACCATCCCGAACCGCGACGGCGAGCGCATGGTGCAGCCGACCGGTAAGGCGAGGATGTTCGACGGCCGCTCCGGCGAGCCGTTCCCGGAGCCGATCTCGGTCGGTTACATGTACATCCTCAAGCTCCACCACCTGGTCGACGACAAGCTGCACGCCCGGTCGACCGGTCCGTACTCGATGATCACCCAGCAGCCGCTGGGTGGTAAGGCCCAGTTCGGTGGCCAGCGCTTCGGTGAGATGGAGGTGTGGGCGCTGGAGGCTTATGGCGCCGCGTACGCCCTCCAGGAGCTGCTGACCATCAAGTCCGACGACGTCACCGGCCGCGTGAAGGTCTACGAGGCCATCGTCAAGGGCGAGAACATTCCCGAGCCCGGCATCCCCGAGTCCTTCAAGGTGCTCATCAAGGAGATGCAGTCCCTGTGCCTCAACGTGGAGGTGCTGTCCTCGGACGGCATGTCCATCGAGATGCGCGACACCGACGAGGACGTCTTCCGCGCTGCGGAGGAGCTTGGCATCGACCTGTCCCGGCGTGAGCCGAGCAGCGTCGAAGAGGTCTGACGGGAGTTCGGAGGCCTTCGCCATGAAGGCCTCCGGCCCCAGGACCCCCGTATCAGACCCCATGACTTACAACCCTGAGAGGGATTGACGCATAGTGCTCGACGTCAACTTCTTCGACGAGCTCCGGATCGGTCTGGCCACCGCTGACGACATCCGTCAGTGGAGCCACGGCGAGGTCAAGAAGCCCGAGACGATCAACTACCGCACACTCAAGCCCGAAAAGGACGGACTCTTCTGCGAGAAGATCTTCGGTCCTACCCGGGACTGGGAGTGCTACTGCGGCAAGTACAAGCGCGTCCGCTTCAAGGGCATCATCTGTGAGCGCTGTGGCGTAGAGGTCACGCGCGCCAAGGTGCGTCGTGAGCGGATGGGCCACATCGAGCTCGCCGCTCCCGTCACGCACATCTGGTACTTCAAGGGCGTTCCGTCGCGGCTGGGCTACCTGCTCGACCTCGCCCCGAAGGACCTCGAGAAGGTCATCTACTTCGCGGCGTACATGATCACGTACGTCGACGAGGAGCGCCGCACCCGCGACCTGCCCTCCCTGGAGGCGCACGTCTCCGTCGAGCGGCAGCAGGTCGAGAACCGCCGGGACTCCGACCTGGAGGCCCGCGCCAAGAAGCTCGAGACCGACCTGGCCGAGCTCGAGGCCGAGGGTGCCAAGGCCGACGTGCGCCGCAAGGTGCGCGAAGGTGCCGAGCGGGAGATGAAGCAGCTGCGCGACCGTTCGCAGCGCGAGATCGACCGTCTCGACGAGGTGTGGACCCGGTTCAAGAACCTCAAGGTCCAGGACCTCGAGGGCGACGAACTGCTCTACCGCGAGCTCCGTGACCGCTTCGGCACGTACTTCGACGGTTCGATGGGTGCCGCGGCGCTGCAGAAGCGCCTGGAGTCCTTCGACCTGGACGAAGAGGCCGAGCGGCTTCGCGAGATCATCCGTACCGGCAAGGGCCAGAAGAAGACCCGTGCGCTGAAGCGGCTGAAGGTCGTGTCTGCCTTCCTGCAGACCTCCAACAGCCCCAAGGGCATGGTCCTCGACTGCGTCCCGGTCATCCCGCCGGACCTTCGCCCGATGGTGCAGCTGGACGGTGGCCGCTTCGCGACCTCCGACCTGAACGACCTGTACCGCCGTGTGATCAACCGGAACAACCGCCTGAAGCGGCTTCTCGACCTCGGTGCGCCCGAGATCATCGTGAACAACGAGAAGCGCATGCTCCAGGAGGCCGTGGACGCCCTCTTCGACAACGGTCGTCGTGGTCGCCCGGTCACCGGTCCCGGTAACCGTCCGCTGAAGTCCCTGAGCGACATGCTCAAGGGCAAGCAGGGCCGCTTCCGTCAGAACCTCCTCGGCAAGCGTGTGGACTACTCCGCGCGTTCCGTGATCGTCGTCGGTCCGCAGCTGAAGCTGCACCAGTGCGGTCTGCCGAAGGCGATGGCGCTGGAGCTCTTCAAGCCGTTCGTGATGAAGCGCCTGGTGGACCTGAACCACGCGCAGAACATCAAGAGCGCCAAGCGCATGGTCGAGCGCGGCCGCACGGTCGTGTACGACGTCCTCGAAGAGGTCATCGCCGAGCACCCGGTTCTGCTGAACCGTGCGCCCACCCTGCACCGCCTCGGCATCCAGGCCTTCGAGCCGCAGCTGGTCGAGGGCAAGGCCATCCAGATCCACCCGCTCGTCTGCACCGCGTTCAACGCGGACTTCGACGGTGACCAGATGGCCGTGCACCTTCCGCTGTCCGCGGAGGCGCAGGCCGAGGCCCGCATCCTGATGCTGTCCTCGAACAACATCCTCAAGCCCGCCGACGGCCGTCCGGTGACGATGCCGACCCAGGACATGGTCCTCGGTCTGTTCTTCCTCACCACCGACGGCGAACTGCGTGACACCAAGGGCGAGGGCCGGTCCTTCGGCTCCACGGCCGAGGCGATCATGGCGTTCGACGCCGGCGAGCTCGCGCTGCAGTCGCCGATCGACATCCGCTTCCCGGTGGGCACCATCCCGCCGCGCGGCTGGATGCCGCCGGCGCGCGAGGAGGGCGAGCCCGAGTGGCAGCAGGGGGACACGTTCCGCCTGCGCACCACCCTGGGCCGCGCGCTCTTCAACGAGCTGCTGCCCGAGGACTACCCGTTCGTCGACTACTCGGTGGGCAAGAAGCAGCTCTCCGAGATCGTCAACGACCTCGCCGAGCGCTACCCCAAGGTCATCGTGGCGGCGACGCTCGACAACCTGAAGGCGGCCGGCTTCTTCTGGGCGACCCGCTCCGGCGTCACCGTGGCCATCTCCGACATCGTCGTTCCCGAGGCGAAGAAGGAGATCGTCAAGGGCTTCGAGGCGCTGGACGAGAAGGTCCAGAAGCAGTACGAGCGCGGTCTGATCACCAAGGAAGAGCGCACGCAGGAGCTCATCGCGATCTGGACCAAGGCGACCAACGAGGTCGCCGAGGCGATGAACGAGAACTTCCCCAAGACGAACCCCATCTTCATGATGGTTGACTCGGGTGCCCGAGGAAACATGATGCAGATGCGGCAGATCGCCGGTATGCGTGGTCTGGTGTCGAACGCGAAGAACGAGACCATCCCGCGTCCGATCAAGGCGTCCTTCCGTGAGGGCCTGTCCGTGCTGGAGTACTTCATCTCCACGCACGGTGCCCGTAAGGGTCTGGCGGACACCGCCCTGCGTACCGCCGACTCGGGTTACCTGACCCGTCGTCTGGTGGACGTCTCGCAGGACGTCATCATCCGCGAGGAGGACTGCGGCACCGAGCGCGGTCTGAAGCTGAAGATCGCCACGCGCGGCGCCGACGGTGTGCTGCGCAAGACGGAGGACGTCGAGACCAGCGTCTACGCCCGCATGCTCGCCGAGGACGTCGTCATCGACGGCAAGGTGATCGCGCCGGCCAACGTCGACCTCGGCGATGTCCTGATCGACCAGCTCGTGCACCACGGGGTCGAGGAGGTCAAGACGCGTTCGATCCTGACCTGCGAGTCCCACGTCGGTACCTGCGCGATGTGCTACGGCCGTTCGCTGGCCACCGGCAAGCTGGTCGACATCGGTGAGGCGGTCGGCATCATCGCCGCCCAGTCCATCGGTGAGCCCGGTACCCAGCTGACGATGCGTACCTTCCACACCGGTGGTGTGGCCGGTGACGACATCACCCAGGGTCTGCCCCGTGTCGTCGAGCTCTTCGAGGCTCGTACGCCCAAGGGTGTCGCCCCGATCTCCGAGGCCCAGGGCCGCGTGCGGATCGAGGAGACCGAGAAGACCAAGAAGATCGTCGTCACCCCGGACGACGGCAGCGACGAGACGGCGTTCCCGATCTCGAAGCGTGCCCGACTCCTGGTCAGCGAGGGCGAGCACGTCGAGGTGGGCCAGAAGCTCACCGTGGGTGCCACCAACCCGCACGACGTGCTGCGCATCCTGGGTCAGCGTGCCGTCCAGGTCCACCTGGTCGGCGAGGTCCAGAAGGTCTACAACTCGCAGGGTGTGTCGATCCACGACAAGCACATCGAGATCATCATCCGGCAGATGCTCCGCCGCGTGACGATCATCGAGTCCGGCGACGCCGAGCTGCTGCCCGGCGAGCTGGTCGAGCGGTCGAAGTTCGAGACCGAGAACCGTCGTGTGGTCCAGGAGGGCGGTCACCCGGCCTCCGGTCGTCCGCAGCTGATGGGTATCACCAAGGCCTCGCTGGCGACCGAGTCGTGGCTGTCGGCGGCGTCCTTCCAGGAGACGACCAGGGTTCTGACGGACGCGGCGATCAACGCCAAGTCCGACTCCCTGATCGGCCTCAAGGAGAACGTCATCATCGGTAAGCTCATCCCGGCCGGTACGGGCCTGTCCCGCTACCGCAACATCCGGGTCGAGCCGACCGAGGAGGCCAAGGCCGCGATGTACTCGGCCGTCGGCTACGACGACATCGACTACTCGCCGTTCGGCACGGGCTCCGGCCAGGCCGTTCCGCTGGAGGACTACGACTACGGTCCGTACAACCAGTAGTAGGCGCGCAGGTTGAGTCGAGGGGCGGTCACCTTCCGGGGTGGCCGCCCTTCGGCGTGTCCGGTGACGCGGTCTGTGCGGACGTGGCGGTTCGGCGCATCATGGAGGGACCTCGGGGATCGGGGAGGTGCTCGGTGTCGAATCCGTCGTGGCAGCCCTGGCAGCCTGGACAGGGCCTTCCACAGCCCTGGCAGGGCCACAGCGCCCCGTCCATGCTCGCCTCGCACGCCGATCGGGAGCGTGCCGTGGACGTGCTCAGAGCGGGCTATGGCGAGGGCCGGCTGGAGAAGTCCGAGTTCGACCGGCGGGTGGCGCGGGCCTACGCGGCTCGTACGGTCGGGGAGCTGGCGTTGGTGGTCGCGGACCTGCCTCAGGGGCCCGTGCCGCAGCCGGCGGGTGTGCCGGCCGTGCCGGGGACGTTCGTGCCCGTGGCGCGGCCGCGGACGAACGGGAAGGCGGTCGGCTCGGCGCTCTGCGGTGTGCTCTGTCTGCCCACGTTCGGGCTCACCGGTATCCCGGCGGTGGTCCTGGGGCATGCGGCGCGTGCGGAGATCCAGCGCACGGGGGAGGGCGGGGACGGGCTCGCGCTGACCGGACTGGCGCTGGGGTGGCTGTCCACCGCAGTCTGGGCCGCCGTACTGGCACTGTTGTTCGTGGTGGCCCTGGCGACCGGCTGAGTGTCCGCGGGGCGGCGTGCGCGGCTTGCGTGAGGCCGCGGCTCGAAGATCGGGAACGGCCGTCGGGGATGGTCCGGATCGTCGATTCGAAGATCACGGACGGTGCGTGAGTATGAGATGCGCCGCTTGGGTATGCGGGTGGGTCCCAGTTGTTTTGACCGCAGCGAATGAGCTAGGTACGCTCAGACCTTGTGCCTGGGGTGTGCCCTGGCTCCCGTGCGTGCCTTCAACCGCACATAGGGAGCCGTCACTGGCCACCGTAATCTGCGCTCTTTCTGCCTTGCGGCGGGGGTCTGCAGTATTCGACACACCCGACCGCGTGGGTCGGAGATGTTCCAGGTTAGCTTCACCATTCGGCACACAGAAACCGGAGAAGTAGTGCCTACGATCCAGCAGCTGGTCCGGAAGGGCCGGCAGGACAAGGTCGAGAAGAACAAGACGCCCGCACTCGAGGGTTCCCCTCAGCGTCGCGGCGTCTGCACGCGTGTGTTCACGACCACCCCGAAGAAGCCGAACTCGGCCCTGCGTAAGGTCGCGCGTGTGCGTCTGACCAGCGGGATCGAGGTCACCGCTTACATTCCGGGTGAGGGACACAACCTGCAGGAGCACTCCATCGTGCTCGTGCGTGGCGGTCGTGTGAAGGACCTGCCCGGTGTTCGCTACAAGATCATCCGCGGTTCGCTCGACACCCAGGGTGTCAAGAACCGCAAGCAGGCCCGCAGCCGCTACGGCGCCAAGAAGGAGAAGTAGAAATGCCTCGTAAGGGCCCCGCCCCGAAGCGCCCGGTCATCATCGACCCGGTCTACGGTTCTCCTCTGGTGACCTCCCTCATCAACAAGGTGCTGCTGAACGGCAAGCGCTCCACCGCCGAGCGCATCGTGTACGGCGCCATGGAGGGCCTGCGCGAGAAGACCAGCAATGACCCGGTCATCACGCTGAAGCGCGCGCTGGAGAACATCAAGCCGACCCTCGAGGTCAAGTCCCGCCGAGTCGGCGGTGCGACGTACCAGGTCCCGATCGAGGTCAAGCCCGGTCGCGCCAACACGCTCGCGCTGCGCTGGCTGGTCGGTTACTCCCGCGCCCGTCGCGAGAAGACCATGACCGAGCGTCTGCTCAACGAGCTTCTCGACGCCTCCAACGGCCTTGGTGCCGCTGTGAAGAAGCGCGAGGACACCCACAAGATGGCCGAGTCCAACAAGGCCTTCGCGCACTACCGCTGGTAGTCGCTACCCACATCGAGACCGAGAGAAGACGAAAGCCTTATGGCTACCACTTCACTTGACCTGGCCAAGGTCCGCAACATCGGGATCATGGCCCACATCGACGCGGGCAAGACGACCACCACCGAGCGGATCCTCTTCTACACCGGCGTCAGCTACAAGATCGGTGAGGTCCACGACGGCGCCGCCACCATGGACTGGATGGAGCAGGAGCAGGAGCGTGGCATCACGATCACCTCTGCTGCCACCACCTGTCACTGGCCGCTTGAGGACAACGACTACACGATCAACATCATCGACACCCCGGGCCACGTCGACTTCACGGTCGAGGTGGAGCGCTCGCTGCGCGTCCTCGACGGTGCCGTCACGGTGTTCGACGGTGTCGCCGGTGTCGAGCCGCAGTCCGAGACGGTGTGGCGTCAGGCCGACCGTTACGGCGTGCCGCGCATCTGCTTCGTGAACAAGCTGGACCGCACCGGCGCGGAGTTCCACCGCTGTGTGGACATGATCAAGGACCGGCTCGGTGCCGTGCCGATCATCATGCAGCTGCCCATCGGTGCCGAGATGGACTTCAAGGGCGTTGTGGACCTGGTCCGCATGAAGGCGCTCGTGTGGTCCGCCGAGGCGGCGAAGGGCGAGATGTACGACGTCGTCGACATCCCCGCCACGCACGCCGAGGCTGCCGAGGAGTACCGCGGCCGGCTGGTCGAGACCGTCGCGGAGAACGACGACGAGATCATGGAGCTGTTCCTGGAGGGCCAGGAGCCCACCGAGGAGCAGCTGTACGCCGCGATCCGTCGTATCACCATCGCGTCCGGCAAGTCCGACGGCGTCACGGTCACCCCGGTGTTCTGCGGTACCGCGTTCAAGAACAAGGGCGTCCAGCCCCTGCTCGACGCGGTCGTGCGCTACCTGCCGACCCCGCTCGACGTCGAGGCCATCGAGGGCCACGACGTGAAGGACCCCGAGCTGGTCGTCAAGCGCAAGCCGTCCGTGGACGAGCCGCTGTCCGCCCTCGCGTTCAAGATCATGAGCGACCCGCACCTGGGCAAGCTCACCTTCGTCCGGGTGTACTCGGGCCGCCTGGAGACCGGCACTGCCGTGCTGAACTCCGTCAAGGGCAAGAAGGAGCGCATCGGCAAGATCTACCGCATGCACGCGAACAAGCGTGAGGAGATCGAAGCGGTGGGCGCCGGCGACATCGTCGCCGTCATGGGTCTGAAGCAGACCACGACCGGTGAGACGCTCTGCGATGACAAGAACCCGGTGATCCTGGAGTCCATGGACTTCCCGGCTCCGGTCATCCAGGTCGCCATCGAGCCCAAGTCCAAGGGTGACCAGGAGAAGCTGGGTGTGGCCATCCAGCGTCTCGCGGAGGAGGACCCCTCCTTCCACGTTCACTCGGACGAGGAGACGGGCCAGACCATCCTCGGCGGTATGGGCGAGCTGCACCTCGAGGTGCTGGTCGACCGTATGAAGCGCGAGTTCAGGGTCGAGGCCAACGTCGGTAAGCCGCAGGTCGCCTACCGTGAGACGATCCGTAAGGCCGTCGAGCGCGTGGACTACACCCACAAGAAGCAGACCGGTGGTACCGGTCAGTTCGCCAAGGTGCAGATCGCGATCGAGCCCATCACCGAGGCCGACGGTCCGGCGTACGAGTTCGTGAACAAGGTCACCGGTGGCCGTATCCCGCGGGAGTACATCCCGTCGGTGGACGCCGGTGCGCAGGAGGCCATGCAGTTCGGCATCCTGGCCGGCTACGAGATGACCGGCGTGCGCGTCACGCTGATCGACGGTGGCTACCACGAGGTCGACTCCTCCGAGCTCGCGTTCAAGATCGCCGGTTCGCAGGCCTTCAAGGAGGCCGCCCGCAAGGCCAGCCCCGTGCTGCTCGAGCCCATGATGGCCGTCGAGGTCACCACGCCCGAGGACTACATGGGTGAGGTCATCGGCGACATCAACTCCCGCCGTGGTCAGATCCAGGCCATGGAGGAGCGGGCCGGTGCCCGCGTCGTGAAGGGCCTCGTGCCCCTCTCGGAGATGTTCGGCTACGTCGGAGACCTCCGCAGCAAGACCTCGGGTCGCGCAAGCTACTCGATGCAGTTCGACTCCTACGCCGAGGTTCCGCGGAACGTCGCCGAGGAGATCATCGCGAAGGCCAAGGGCGAGTAACGCACCGCGTTCACACGCCGTAGGCTTGACTCCGGAGCCTCGCGGGGCATTCCGCCGCAAACGGCGGAGGGAATGCCCCGGGGATCCGGGCCATCCAGCAAAGATCACCTGGCGCCGATGAAGTAAGGCGTACCAGAACCACTCCCAGGAGGACCCCAGTGGCGAAGGCGAAGTTCGAGCGGACTAAGCCGCACGTCAACATCGGCACCATCGGTCACATCGACCACGGTAAGACGACCCTCACGGCCGCCATTACCAAGGTGCTGCACGACGCGTACCCGGACCTGAACGAGGCCTCGGCCTTCGACCAGATCGACAAGGCTCCTGAGGAGCGCCAGCGCGGTATCACGATCTCGATCGCGCACGTCGAGTACCAGACGGAGACGCGTCACTACGCCCACGTCGACTGCCCCGGTCACGCGGACTACATCAAGAACATGATCACGGGTGCGGCGCAGATGGACGGCGCCATCCTCGTTGTCGCCGCCACGGACGGCCCGATGCCGCAGACCAAGGAGCACGTGCTCCTGGCCCGCCAGGTCGGCGTTCCGTACATCGTCGTCGCCCTGAACAAGGCCGACATGGTGGACGACGAGGAGATCCTGGAGCTCGTCGAGCTCGAGGTCCGTGAGCTCCTCTCCGAGTACGAGTTCCCGGGCGACGACCTGCCGGTCGTCAAGGTCTCGGCGCTCAAGGCGCTCGAGGGCGACAAGGAGTGGGGCCAGTCGGTCCTGGACCTGATGGCCGCCGTCGACGAGGCGATCCCGACCCCCGAGCGTGACGTCGACAAGCCGTTCCTCATGCCCGTCGAGGACGTCTTCACGATCACCGGTCGCGGTACGGTCGTCACCGGCCGTATCGAGCGTGGTGTCCTGAAGGTCAACGAGACCGTTGACATCATCGGCATCAAGCAGGACAAGACCACCACCACGGTCACCGGCATCGAGATGTTCCGCAAGCTGCTCGACGAGGGCCAGGCCGGTGAGAACGTCGGTCTGCTGCTTCGCGGCATCAAGCGCGAGGACGTCGAGCGCGGCCAGGTCATCATCAAGCCGGGTTCGGTCACCCCGCACACCGAGTTCGAGGCGCAGGCGTACATCCTGTCCAAGGACGAGGGCGGCCGTCACACGCCGTTCTTCAACAACTACCGCCCGCAGTTCTACTTCCGTACGACGGACGTGACCGGCGTCGTGACCCTCCCCGAGGGCACCGAGATGGTCATGCCGGGTGACAACACCGAGATGAAGGTGGAGCTCATCCAGCCCGTCGCCATGGAAGAGGGCCTGAAGTTCGCCATCCGTGAGGGTGGCCGGACCGTGGGCGCCGGCCAGGTCACCAAGATCAACAAGTAAGTCCGTTGATCTGACCTGGTAGCTCCAGCCGCGAGCACCTGAAGGGGCCCGTACGACTTCGGTCGTGCGGGCCTCTTCGCTGTCCGGAGTGCCGTGGGCGCCAACGGCTCGAGGGGGCAGGTGAAGTGTTGCCGAACGCTGTGGGGCGCGTCGGCGAGGTTTCGGGCAACTCCGCGGCGCCGGTGGCACGGAATGTTCTCGTCTGTTCTCTGTGGGGTGGTTGTGGCGGTCGTAGCGTGTGCGGCGGCCGGAGTTCTTCGAGTTTTCCCATGAGGACGGACTGACTGGTGCCGATGCGTGGTGCGGACGGCAGAACGACGATCCCGACGCGGGCGGCGGGCCTGGGCGGCACGCTGCAACAGCCGTTGCCCCCGCTCGCCGTGCCCACGGGGCGCTCGCCGCGGCCCGTCGGAGCGGGCCGCCGGACTGCCGTACGCGAGAGGGCGGGCCGCAGGCTGTACGCCATCGACGGCATCCGGCTGCTGGCCGCCCTCATGGTCGCCGTCCACCACTACGCCGGCACCCACCGCGTCGACCAGCCGGGCAACGCGATCTGGGACCGGCCGGTGTCCGACATCATGCCCACGGTGTTCCGCTTCGCCTCCTACGGCTGGATCGGCGTCGAGATCTTCTTCGTGATCAGCGGCTTCGTGATCTGCATGTCGTGCTGGGGGCGCTCCCCGCGGCAGTTCTTCGTGTCGCGGGTGATGCGGCTCTACCCCGCGTACTGGTTCGCCGTCGCCTTCACCACGGCCGTACTGGTGGCACTGCCCGGCGTCTGGGACCGCCTGCGCGCGCGGGACGTACTCCTCAACCTCACGATGCTGCAGTCCGGTTCGGGGGTCATGAACGTCGACGGCGTCTACTGGACCCTCTGGTCGGAGCTGCGCTTCTACCTGCTCTTCCTCCTCGTCGTCGCCACCGGGCTGACCTACCGGAAGGTCGTCGTCTTCTGCTGTGTCTGGGGTGCCGCCGCGATGCTCGCGCCGGTGTCCGGTCTGCCCCTGCTGGAGCTGCTGGCCAACCCCGACGGTGCCTGGTACTTCATCGCCGGCCTCGCCCTCTACCTCATGCACCGCTTCGGTCAGGACCTGTTGTTGTGGGGCATCCTCGCGATGGCGTGGCTGATGGGACAGCGGGAGCTGGGCCTGCGGATCGACGAGGTGGAGCACGTCTCCGGCTGGCGGGGGAGCGTGCTGATCTTCACCGTGTTCCTGCTGGCCATGGTCGCCATCGCGCTCGGCGCGACGGACCGCGTGCGAGGGAAGTGGCTGGTCACGGCGGGTGCGTTGACGTATCCGCTGTACCTGACGCACTACGCGGCCGGTACGACGCTGATCAACCGTTTGCGGGACACGATGGACGCCCGGGTGCTGGTCTGTGTGGTGCTCGCCGGATTCCTGGTGCTGAGCTGGCTGGTGCACCGGTTCGTGGAGCGGCCGGTGGCGGGGGTGCTGAAGCGGGGGCTGGACACGTCGTTCGCGCGGATGCGGAACGCCCGGGGACCGGCCTGAGCTTCACGCTCCGCGCTTGCGCTCCCAGGTCTGGAGACCGCCAGAGCGTAGGCGAGCCGGACGTCCAGGCCCCCAGGGGCGAGGCGGTCGTGAGAACGAGTGGTCGTCCGTGGTGCCGTCGAAGAAGGCGTACAGCAGCGCGAAGAGCGGGAAGAGGATCCAGGCGGGCGCGGGCACCACGTGGACGAGCCACGAGTACCAGGTGCCCTCCTTGCCCGTGACCTGCCGTGGGGTGTCGGTGAACCGCACGGACCAGAGGAGGCGTCGGGGCCAGGGCAGCAGGCGGCCGGGGCGGCGGAGGATCCGCGCCAGGAGCACGCGCCGCCGTGAATCCAGAAGGGTGGGGGAGTGTTGCGGCTCCGGCGTGGTGCGGAGCGTGTCGCGAAGACCCGGGCCGGTGGGGTTTCGGGGCGGCGGGCGGTCGACGTCATCTCGGCGTCGGCCGGCAGCCCGCGTGCCGGTGCGCCGCATACCGGGACGGGGTTGTTCGCGGCGACCAGGAACGTGTGGGGCGTGGTGTACACGGTGTTGCCCACTGTGCTGCCCGAACCCGCCATCGCAGGCGCGTAGCCACCCCAAAGGGTTTGACCTACGTCACTCCCGGGGTATTGTCTCCGGCCCGATTGGCCAGGCCCCTGCCCCATATGGCAGACTGTCGGAGTTGCTCGGTCGAGTGTTGATGCTGCGCGCCTCCCGCCGGGAGGACCGGAAGCGAGTCCCACAGTACTCGTCGCCCCAACTGCCAGGTGGCAGCGCTGGGGCGGACGTACGGGAATCTTTCGGGAAGTGTCAGTGCAGCGCCGGCCAGGCACCCGGTGGGCCTTCGCCCTCGGCTTGCGGTTCCGGAAGGGCCGTGCTTTCCCAGACGGGATGTTCCAGAGATGGGACCTCTGTGTCAGTGAGAGTGCGACACACCCGACCGCGTGGGTCGGAGAGCGAGTGTTCGGAACATCGGGTTCCAGAGCGTTAAACGAGAGACAGGACTACTAGTAGCCATGGCGGGACAGAAGATCCGCATCCGGCTCAAGGCCTACGACCACGAGGTCATCGACAGCTCGGCGAAGAAGATCGTCGAGACGGTGACGCGTACTGGTGCGTCGGTCGCGGGCCCGGTGCCGCTGCCCACTGAGAAGAACGTGTACTGCGTCATCAAGTCGCCGCACAAGTACAAGGACTCGCGCGAGCACTTCGAGATGCGCACGCACAAGCGCCTGATCGACATCCTCGACCCGACGCCCAAGACCGTTGACTCTCTGATGCGACTCGACCTCCCGGCCGGTGTCGACATCGAGATCAAGCTCTAGGGGCCGGTGATCTGAGAATGGCTAAGCAGATCAAGGGCATCCTGGGCGAGAAGCTCGGCATGACGCAGGTGTGGGACGAGAACAACCGTGTTGTTCCCGTCACCGTCGTCAAGGCCGGCCCCAACGTCGTCACCCAGGTCCGTACGAATGACTCCGACGGCTACGAGTCGGTCCAGATCGCCTTCGGCGAGATCGACCCTCGCAAGGTGAACAAGCCCCTCAAGGGTCACTTCGCCAAGGCCGACGTCACTCCCCGCCGCCACCTCGTCGAGATCCGTACCGCTGACGCCAGCGAGTACACCCTCGGCCAGGAGATCACCGCTGAGGTGTTCGAGGCCGGCATCAAGGTCGACGTGACCGGCAAGAGCAAGGGCAAGGGCTTCGCCGGTGTCATGAAGCGTCACAACTTCAAGGGCCTCGGCGCCGGACACGGCACCCAGCGCAAGCACCGCTCTCCCGGCTCCATCGGTGGCTGCGCCACCCCCGGCCGTGTCTTCAAGGGCATGCGTATGGCGGGCCGTATGGGTAACGAGCGGGTCACCACCCAGAACCTGACCGTCCATGCTGTTGACGCGGAGAAGGGACTGCTCCTCATCAAGGGAGCCATCCCCGGTCCGAACGGCGGCCTCGTCCTGGTCCGCACCGCGGCCAAGGGGGCCTGAGGTAACCGATGAGCACTGTTGACATCCTTTCGCCTGCAGGCGAGAAGACCGGAAGCGTCGAGCTCCCCGCGGAGATCTTCGGCGTGGAGAAGATCAGCATTCCGCTGATCCACCAGGTCGTCGTCGCGCAGAACGCCGCTGCCCGTCAGGGCACGCACAAGACCAAGCGTCGCGGTGAAGTCCGTGGTGGCGGCAAGAAGCCGTACCGCCAGAAGGGCACCGGCCGCGCCCGTCAGGGCTCGACCCGCGCGCCGCAGTTCGCAGGCGGTGGCGTCGTCCACGGCCCGCAGCCGCGTGACTACTCGCAGCGGACCCCGAAGAAGATGAAGGCTGCCGCTCTGCGTCACGCCCTCACCGACCGGGCCCGCCACAACCGCATCCACGTCGTCACCGGCGTGATCGAGGGCGAGAACCCCTCCACGAAGGCCGCCAGGACGCTGTTCGGCAAGATCTCGGAGCGCAAGAACCTGCTCCTGGTCATCGACCGCGCCGACGAGGCCGCGTGGCTCTCCGCCCGCAACCTGCCCCAGGTCCACATCCTGGAGCCGGGCCAGCTGAACACGTACGACGTGATCGTCTCCGACGACGTGGTCTTCACCCAGGCCGCTTTCGAGTCCTTCGTGTCCGGCCCGCAGGCCACCGACACCGAAGGGAGCGAGGCCTGATGGCTACGCGTCACCCGAGCATCGCCTCGAAGGCCGCCAAGGCCAAGAAGGTCGCGCGCGTCGCCAAGGCGCGTCGCCACGAGACCGAGGGCAAGAACACCGTCGTCACCCCGGTGAGCAAGTCGTTCACGGACCACCGTGACATCCTGCTCAAGCCGGTCGTGTCCGAGAAGAGCTACGCGCTTCTCGACGAGGGCAAGTACACCTTCATCGTCGCCCCGGGCGCCAACAAGACCCAGATCAAGCAGGCCGTCCAGGCGGTCTTCTCGGTCAAGGTCACCGGGGTCAACACGATCAACCGCCAGGGCAAGCGCAAGCGCACCAAGACCGGTTTCGGTCAGCGCGCCGGCTCCAAGCGCGCGATCGTGACCCTCGCTGAGGGCGACCGTATCGACATCTTCGGCGGTCCGACCGCCTGACGGCGGTCTGGATCGTCCGATATCGGACGAGGACTGAGAAATGGGAATCCGCAAGTACAAGCCGACTACGCCGGGCCGTCGTGGCTCGAGCGTCGCCGACTTCGTCGAGGTCACGCGGTCCACGCCGGAGAAGTCGCTGGTCCGCCCGCTGCACAGCAAGGGCGGCCGTAACAACGCCGGTCGTGTGACCGTTCGCCACCAGGGTGGCGGACACAAGCGCGCCTACCGAGTGATCGACTTCCGTCGTCACGACAAGGACGGCGTGCCGGCGAAGGTCGCGCACATCGAGTACGACCCCAACCGCACCGCGCGCATCGCGCTGCTGCACTACGCGGACGGCGAGAAGCGCTACATCCTCGCCCCGCGCAACCTGCAGCAGGGTGACCGCGTCGAGAACGGTCCCGGGGCCGACATCAAGCCGGGCAACAACCTGGCGCTCCGCAACATCCCGGTCGGTACCACGATCCACGCGATCGAGATCCGTCCCGGTGGCGGCGCCAAGTTCGCCCGCTCCGCAGGCGCCTCGGTGCAGCTGCTGGCGAAGGAGGGCACGATGGCCCACCTTCGTATGCCCTCCGGTGAGATCCGCCTGGTCGACCAGCGCTGCCGCGCCACGGTCGGCGAGGTCGGCAACGCCGAGCAGAGCAACATCAACTGGGGCAAGGCCGGGCGCAAGCGCTGGCTGGGCGTCCGCCCGACCGTTCGCGGTGTGGCGATGAACCCGGTTGACCACCCGCACGGTGGTGGTGAGGGCAAGACCTCCGGTGGTCGCCACCCGGTCTCGCCGTGGGGTCAGAAGGAGGGTCGTACTCGTTCGCCGAAGAAGGCTTCGAACAAGTACATCGTCCGCCGCCGCAAGACGAACAAGAAGCGCTAGGAGCGGGTTTAGATGCCGCGCAGTCTCAAGAAGGGGCCCTTCGTCGACGACCACCTGATCAAGAAGGTGGACGTCCAGAACGAAGCGGGTTCCAAGAACGTCATCAAGACCTGGTCCCGTCGCTCGATGATCGTCCCGGCCATGCTGGGCCACACGATCGCGGTGCACAACGGCAAGACCCACATTCCGGTGTTTGTCACCGAGTCGATGGTCGGCCACAAGCTCGGCGAGTTCTCGCCGACGCGCACCTTCCGGGGTCACGTCAAGGACGACCGGAAGTCGAAGCGCCGCTAACGCGGGGTGGAATGACCATGACAGACACTGGAAGGACAACCATGGAAGCCAGGGCCCAGGCGCGGTACATCCGCGTCACGCCCATGAAGGCCCGCCGAGTGGTGGACCTTATCCGTGGCATGGACGCCACGGAGGCTCAGGCGGTCCTGCGTTTCGCCCCGCAGGCCGCGAGCGTGCCGGTCGGCAAGGTGCTTGACAGCGCCATTGCCAACGCCGCACACAACTACGACCACACCGACGCCGGCAGCCTCGTCATCTCCGAGGCGTATGTCGACGAGGGTCCGACCCTGAAGCGGTTCCGTCCGCGTGCCCAGGGCCGCGCCTACCGGATCCGCAAGCGGACCAGCCACATCACCGTGGTCGTCAGCAGCAAGGAAGGAACCCGGTAATGGGCCAGAAGGTTAACCCGCATGGGTTCCGGCTCGGCATCACCACGGACTTCAAGTCCCGTTGGTACGCCGACAAGCTGTACAAGGACTACGTCAAGGAAGACGTCGCCATCCGTCGGATGATGACGTCCGGCATGGAGCGCGCCGGTATCTCGAAGGTGGAGATCGAGCGCACCCGTGACCGCGTCCGTGTGGACATCCACACGGCCCGTCCGGGCATCGTCATCGGCCGCCGTGGCGCCGAGGCCGACCGCATCCGCGGTGACCTCGAGAAGCTCACGGGCAAGCAGGTCCAGCTGAACATCCTCGAGGTCAAGAGCCCCGAGACCGACGCTCAGCTGGTTGCCCAGGCCGTTGCCGAGCAGCTCTCCTCCCGCGTCTCCTTCCGTCGCGCCATGCGCAAGAGCATGCAGGGCACGATGAAGGCCGGCGCCAAGGGCATCAAGATCCAGTGCGGTGGCCGCCTCGGTGGCGCCGAGATGTCCCGCTCGGAGTTCTACCGCGAGGGCCGTGTGCCCCTGCACACGCTCCGCGCGAACGTGGACTACGGCTTCTTCGAGGCCAAGACGACCTTCGGCCGCATCGGCGTGAAGGTCTGGATCTACAAGGGCGACGTCAAGAACATCGCCGAGGTCCGCGCCGAGAACGCTGCTGCCCGCGCCGGCAACCGCCCGGCCCGTGGTGGCGGCGGCGCCGACCGCCCGGCCCGTGGTGGCCGTGGTGGCGAGCGTGGCGGTCGCGGTCGCAAGCCGCAGCAGGCTCCCGCTGCCGAGGCCCCCAAGGCCGACGCTCCGGCTGCCGCTCCGGCTGAGAGCACCGGAACGGAGGCCTGACCGAAATGCTGATCCCCCGACGGGTCAAGCACCGCAAGCAGCACCACCCGAAGCGCCGCGGTCAGGCCAAGGGTGGTACGACGGTCGCGTTCGGCGAGTACGGCATTCAGGCCCTCACGCCGGCGTACGTGACCAACCGCCAGATCGAGGCGGCCCGTATCGCGATGACCCGCCACATCAAGCGTGGCGGCAAGGTCTGGATCAACATCTACCCGGACCGCCCGCTCACGAAGAAGCCTGCCGAGACCCGCATGGGTTCCGGTAAGGGTTCGCCGGAGTGGTGGATCGCGAACGTGCACCCGGGACGGGTCATGTTCGAACTGTCCTACCCCAACGAGAAGATCGCCCGTGAGGCCCTGACTCGCGCAGCCCACAAGCTGCCGATGAAGTGCCGGATCGTCAAGCGCGAGGCAGGTGAAGCGTGATGTCGGCCGGTACCAAGGCGTCCGAGCTGCGCGAACTGGGTGACGAGGAGCTTCTCGCGAAGCTCCGCGAAGCCAAGGAAGAGCTGTTCAACCTCCGCTTCCAGGCGGCGACCGGTCAGCTCGAGAACCACGGTCGGCTCAAGGCCGTCCGTAAGGACATCGCGCGGATCTACACCCTGATGCGTGAGCGCGAGCTGGGCATCGAGACGGTGGAGAGCGCCTGATGAGTGAGAGCAACGTGACTGAGCAGACTGCAGAGGCCCGCGGCTTCCGCAAGACCCGTGAGGGCCTGGTCGTCGGCGACAAGATGGACAAGACCGTCGTCGTCGCCGTCGAGGACCGCGTCAAGCACGCGCTGTACGGCAAGGTCATCCGCCGTACGAACAAGCTCAAGGCGCACGACGAGCAGAACGCTGCCGGCGTCGGCGACCGCGTCCTCCTCATGGAGACGCGTCCGCTGTCCGCCACGAAGCGCTGGCGCGTCGTCGAGATCCTCGAGAAGGCCAAGTAATTTCCTGCGGGGCAAACCCCGCAGGACAGTTCCGCCAGGCTCGGCGAGCTCCGTAAGTAACTTGCGGAGCTCGCCGGGAACCGGCAGACAAACAGGAGATAGACGTGATCCAGCAGGAGTCGCGACTGCGTGTCGCCGACAACACTGGTGCGAAGGAAATCCTTTGCATCCGTGTGCTCGGTGGCTCCGGTCGCCGCTACGCGGGCATCGGTGACGTCATCGTCGCCACCGTCAAGGACGCGATCCCCGGTGGCAACGTGAAGAAGGGTGACGTCGTCAAGGCGGTCATCGTTCGCACCGTCAAGGAGCGCCGCCGTCCGGACGGCTCGTACATCCGCTTCGACGAGAACGCCGCTGTCATTCTGAAGAACGACGGCGACCCTCGCGGCACCCGTATCTTCGGCCCGGTGGGTCGTGAGCTGCGCGAGAAGAAGTTCATGAAGATCATCTCGCTCGCGCCGGAGGTGCTGTAAGCATGAAGATCAAGAAGGGCGACCTGGTCCAGGTCATCACCGGTAAGGACAAGGGCAAGCAGGGCAAGGTCATCGCGGCCTTCCCCCGTGAGGACCGTGTCCTGGTCGAGGGTGTCAACCGGGTCAAGAAGCACACCAAGGCCGGCCCGACCGCCAAGGGTTCGCAGGCCGGTGGCATCGTCACGACCGAGGCCCCTGTCCACGTGAGCAACGTTCAGCTCGTCGTGGAGAAGGACGGCAACAAGGTCGTCACGCGTGTCGGTTACCGCTTCGACGACGAGGGCAACAAGATCCGCGTTGCCAAGCGGACGGGTGAGGACATCTGATGACGACCACCACCACTCCGCGTCTGAAGACGAGGTACCGCGAGGAGATCGCGGGCAAGCTGCGTGACGAGTTCAAGTACGAGAACGTCATGCAGATCCCCGGTCTCGTCAAGATCGTGGTCAACATGGGTGTGGGCGACGCCGCCCGCGACTCCAAGCTGATCGAGGGCGCCATCCGCGACCTCACCACGATCACCGGTCAGAAGCCGGCCGTCACCAAGGCCCGCAAGTCCATCGCGCAGTTCAAGCTGCGTGAGGGTCAGCCGATCGGGGCCCACGTCACGCTTCGTGGCGACCGCATGTGGGAGTTCCTGGACCGCACCCTGTCGCTCGCGCTGCCGCGCATCCGCGACTTCCGCGGCCTGTCTCCCAAGCAGTTCGACGGTCGTGGCAACTACACCTTCGGTCTCACCGAGCAGGTCATGTTCCACGAGATCGACCAGGACAAGATCGACCGCGTCCGGGGTATGGACATCACCGTGGTCACCACGGCGACCAACGACGCTGAGGGCCGCGCGCTCCTTCGTCACCTCGGCTTCCCCTTCAAGGAGGCGTGAGCGAGATGGCGAAGAAGGCTCTGATTGCCAAGGCTGCTCGTAAGCCCAAGTTCGGAGTACGCGGCTACACGCGCTGCCAGCGCTGCGGCCGTCCGCACTCCGTGTACCGCAAGTTCGGCCTGTGCCGCGTCTGCCTTCGTGAGATGGCTCACCGTGGCGAGCTGCCGGGCGTGACCAAGAGCTCCTGGTAATCCCCCTAATCAGGGATTTCCGGAGCTCTCGGTAAGCAATGGGCGTGTCAGGCGCCCACCCCTTCATGGCTTAGGCTTGGAGGGTTGGGCGCCTGATGGTCGCCCGTACGACTTACTACGCCGTAGGTCCACCGCGCCGCACCCGCCCCGTCTCGGATCGGGGAGAGGGATGGCGCACCAGGAAACCCCGGCGAGAGAGGCCGAAGGCCAATTCATGACCATGACTGATCCGATCGCAGACATGCTTACGCGTCTGCGGAACGCGAACTCGGCATACCACGACTCCGTGACGATGCCGGCATCGAAGATCAAGTCGCACATCGCGGAGATCCTCCAGCAGGAGGGCTTCATCACGGGCTGGAAGGTCGAGGACGCCGAGGTCGGCAAGAACCTCGTTCTCGAGCTGAAGTTCGGCCCGAACCGTGAGCGCTCCATCGCGGGCATCAAGCGGATCTCCAAGCCCGGTCTCCGGGTGTACGCGAAGTCCACCAACCTGCCGAAGGTGCTCGGCGGCCTGGGCGTGGCGATCATCTCCACGTCGCACGGGCTTCTCACCGACAAGCAGGCCGGCAAGAAGGGCGTAGGCGGAGAAGTTCTCGCCTACGTCTGGTAACGGAAGGGAACGGAGGAAACAGCTATGTCGCGTATTGGCAAGCTCCCCATCACGGTTCCCGCCGGCGTGGACGTCACCATCGACGGCCGTACGGTCTCGGTCAAGGGCCCCAAGGGTTCCTTGAGCCACACCGTCGCTGCGCCGATCGACATCGCCAAGGGTGAGGACGGCGTACTCAACGTCACCCGCCCCAACGACGAGCGTCAGAACAAGGCCCTGCACGGCCTGTCCCGCACGCTGGTGGCGAACATGATCACCGGCGTGACCCAGGGTTACGTGAAGAAGCTCGAGATCAGCGGTGTCGGTTACCGCGTACAGGCCAAGGGATCGAACCTCGAGTTCGCTCTGGGCTACAGCCACCCGATCACCGTCGAGGCGCCCGAGGGAATCACCTTCAAGGTGGAGAACCCGACCCGCTTCCAGGTCGAGGGCATCGACAAGCAGAAGGTCGGCGAGGTTGCGGCCAACATCCGCAAGCTGCGCAAGCCCGACCCGTACAAGGCCAAGGGTGTCAAGTACGAGGGCGAAGTCATCCGCCGCAAGGTCGGAAAGGCGGGTAAGTAAGCCATGGCATACGGACAGAAGATCCTCAAGGGCGACGCCTACAAGCGCGCCGCGATCAAGCGCCGCCACATCCGGATCCGCAAGTCGATCAACGGTACGGCGGAGCGTCCTCGTCTGGTCGTGACCCGCTCGAACCGCCACATCGTGGCCCAGGTGATCGACGACCTCAAGGGTCACACCCTTGCGTCGGCGTCCACCCTGGACACCTCGATCCGCGGTGCGGAGGGCGACAAGTCGGCGCAGGCCAAGCAGGTCGGCGCCCTGGTCGCCGAGCGTGCCAAGGCCGCCGGTGTCGAGGCTGTCGTATTCGACCGTGGTGGCAACCAGTACGCCGGGCGGATTGCTGCCCTGGCGGACGCCGCCCGCGAAGCCGGACTGAAGTTCTGAGCCGGTTCCGTAGCTAGCGGAAACAGAGAGAGGTAATTCCAATGGCTGGACCCCAGCGCCGCGGTGGCGGTGCCGGTGGCGGCGAGCGGCGGGACCGGAAGGGCCGTGACGGCGGCGCAGCTGCCGCCGAGAAGACCGCTTACGTTGAGCGCGTCGTCGCGATCAATCGTGTCGCCAAGGTTGTGAAGGGTGGTCGTCGCTTCAGCTTCACCGCGCTGGTCGTGGTGGGCGATGGTGACGGCACCGTGGGTGTCGGTTACGGCAAGGCCAAGGAGGTGCCGGCCGCCATCGCCAAGGGTGTTGAGGAGGCCAAGAAGCACTTCTTCAAGGTCCCCCGTATCCAGGGCACCATCCCGCACCCGATCACGGGTGAGAAGGCTGCCGGCGTCGTGCTGCTCAAGCCGGCGTCCCCGGGTACCGGCGTTATCGCCGGTGGTCCGGTGCGTGCCGTGCTCGAGTGCGCCGGTATCCACGACATCCTGTCGAAGTCGCTCGGCTCGTCGAACGCGATCAACATCGTGCACGCGACCGTGGCGGCCCTGAAGGGCCTGCAGCGTCCCGAGGAGGTCGCGGCCCGCCGCGGTCTGCCGCTCGAGGACGTCGCTCCCGCGGCTCTGCTGCGTGCGCGTGCCGGGGCTGGTGCTGCGTAATGGCTCAGCTCAAGATCACGCAGACGAAGTCGTACATCGGCAGCAAGCAGAACCACCGTGACACCCTGCGCTCCCTTGGTCTCAAGGGCATCAACACGCAGGTCGTCAAGGAGGATCGTCCCGAGTTCCGCGGCATGGTGCACACCGTCCGCCACCTCGTGACGGTCGAGGAGGTCGACTGATCATGGCGGAGAACAACCCGCTCAAGATCCACAACCTCCGTCCCGCCCCGGGCGCCAAGACCGCCAAGACCCGTGTGGGTCGTGGTGAGGCGTCGAAGGGTAAGACGGCTGGTCGTGGTACCAAGGGCACGAAGGCCCGCTACCAGGTTCCGGCGCGCTTCGAGGGTGGCCAGATGCCCCTCCACATGCGCCTTCCGAAGCTCAAGGGCTTCAAGAACCCGTTCAAGACCGAGTTCCAGGTCGTGAACCTCGACAAGCTGGGCGCCCTGTACCCGGAGGGTGGCGAGGTCACCGTCGAGGGGCTCGTCGCCAAGGGTGCCGTTCGCAAGAACAGCCTCGTCAAGGTCCTCGGCCAGGGCGAGATCTCCGTGGCGCTGCAGGTGACGGTCGACGCCGTCTCCGGCTCCGCCAAGGAGAAGATCACCGCCGCCGGCGGTACCGTCACCGAGCTCGTCTGATTTCCTCGGACGTCTCGCTGACTTGAACGATCCCGCTCGGGGATACCTCTTTTGTGGGTATCCCTGGCTGAAAAGGGCCCGCCGATATTTCGGCGGGCCCTTTTCCTATGAGGCGGGTCACCGCGGGAGTCCCGGACATGTCATCCCACATGTCACCCCACAGGTCACGGCACAGTTCGGCCGCTTTCGTAGAGGTGATTGATCTGAAATGCGGCGGTGTGCGTGGAAGAAGCGATTAGCGGACGTGGCGCGGAGCCGGTCCCGGGCGGCCGTCATCGGGTTCGTCCGCTTCTTGCAAGGGGGTCGGCACTGTTAGAGTCCTGTGGTCCATCCATAGCTAGTGGTGACAGGTGTCTGTCTCCCTCAGCACTGTTGGGCGACCGTCTACTGGCTTTTCAAGGCCTTGTCAACGACTAGCCTCCCTGCTCTGCGTGCGGGGGGCGCAGGAGGCTCCGTGCTCACCGCGTTCGCCCGGGCGTTCAGGACGCCCGACCTGCGCAAGAAGCTGCTCTTCACGCTCGGCATCATCGTGGTCTACCGCGTCGGCACGCATGTGCCGATCCCCGGTGTCGACTACAGGAACGTACAGACCTGCATCGACCAGGCCAGCGCCAACTCGGGTCTGTTCGGGCTGGTCAACATGTTCAGTGGTGGCGCGCTGCTGCAGATCACCATTTTTGCGCTCGGCATCATGCCGTACATCACGGCGAGCATCATCCTGCAGCTGTTGACCGTCGTGATCCCGCGTCTGGAGGCCCTCAAGAAAGAGGGACAGGCCGGTACGGCGAAGATCACGCAGTACACCCGTTATCTGACGGTGGCGCTCGCCGTCCTGCAGGGCACCGGCCTGGTGGCCACGGCCCGCAGCGGTGCGCTCTTCAGCGGTTGCCCGGTCGCCACCTCGATCGTGCCGGACCGCTCGATCTTCTCCACGATGACCATGGTCATCACCATGACCGCCGGCACGGCCGTCGTCATGTGGCTCGGTGAGCTCATCACCGACCGTGGTATCGGCAACGGCATGTCGATCCTGATGTTCATCTCGATCGCCGCGACCTTCCCGTCCGCGCTGTGGGCCATCAAGCAGGAGGGCTCCCTGGCCGACGGCTGGATCGAGTTCGGCACCGTGGTCGCCATCGGTCTCGTCATGATCGGCCTGGTCGTCTTCGTCGAGCAGGCTCAGCGCCGCATTCCGGTCCAGTACGCGAAGCGCATGATCGGCCGCCGTTCCTACGGCGGCACGTCGACGTACATCCCGCTGAAGGTCAACCAGGCGGGCATCATCCCTGTGATCTTTGCCTCGTCGCTGCTCTACATCCCGGCACTGGTCGCGCAGTTCTCCGGTGGAAACTCCGGTTGGAAGACCTGGATCGAACGAAATCTCGCGGATCCGGCTGCTCCGGCGCACGTCACTCTCTACTTCTTCCTGATCGTCTTCTTCGCCTTCTTCTACGTCGCGATCTCCTTCAACCCCGAGGAAGTCGCCGACAACATGAAGAAGTATGGTGGCTTCATCCCGGGCATCCGGGCTGGCCGACCGACCGCTGAGTACCTGAGCTACGTACTCAACCGGATCACCTGGCCGGGATCGCTGTATCTGGGTCTGATCGCTCTCATCCCGACAATGGCGTTGAGTGGTTTCGGTGCAAACCAGAACTTCCCCTTCGGCGGCACCAGCATCCTGATCATCGTGGGTGTCGGCCTCGAGACGGTGAAGCAGATTGAGAGCCAGCTTCAGCAGCGCAATTACGAAGGGTTCCTCCGCTGATGCGAATCGTCCTCGTCGGACCGCCGGGTGCGGGAAAGGGCACGCAGGCCGCCTACCTCGCCCAGAATCTGTCGATCCCGCACATCTCCACGGGCGACCTGTTCCGGGCCAACATCAGCCAGCAGACGGAACTCGGCAAACTGGCGAAGTCCTACATGGACGCCGGCAACCTGGTCCCCGACGAGGTCACCATCGCGATGGCCAAGGACCGCATGGAGAAGCCGGACGCCGAGAACGGGTTCCTTCTCGACGGCTTCCCCCGGAACGTGTCGCAGGCCGAGGCGCTGGACGAGATGCTGCAGGCCGAGACCATGAAGCTGGACGCGGTGCTGGACCTCGAGGTCCCCGAGGCAGAGGTCGTCAAGCGCATCGCCGGCCGCCGCATCTGCCGTAACGACTCGGCGCACGTCTTCCACGTGACGTACAAGGCGCCGAAGCAGGACGGCGTCTGCGACGTCTGCGGCGGCGAGCTGTACCAGCGGGACGACGACTCCGAGGAGACGGTCCGCAAGCGGCTGGAGGTCTACCACACGCAGACCGAGCCGATCATCGACTACTACAAGGCGCAGGGTCTGGTCGTCACGATCTCGGCGCTCGGCAAGGTCGAGGACGTCACCGGCCGGGCCATGGAGGCACTGAAGCGCGAGGACGACGCCGCGTAGTCGTTCGTACGTGCCGTAGCCGCGGTTCCCCTCCTGGGGGGCCGCGGCTGTTGCGTGGGTGCACGTATCGTTGAAGACACCCGTCACACCCCTCGGTCGCAGAAAGGCCCCCGCCCCCATGGTGCAGATCAAGACCCCCGAGCAGATCGCCAAGATGCGTGAGGCGGGGCTGGTCGTCGCCGCCATTCACGCGGCGACGCGTGAGGCAGCGGTGCCCGGGGCCACGACGAAGGACCTGGACCAGGTCGCGCGCAAGGTGCTGGCGGAGCACGACGCGAAGCCGAACTTCCTCGGGTACGGCGGTTTCCCCGCGACCATCTGCACCTCGGTGAACGAGGTCGTCGTCCACGGCATCCCGTCGGACGAGGTCGTCCTCAAGGACGGCGACATCATCTCCATCGACTGCGGCGCGATCATCGACGGCTGGCACGGCGACGCGGCCTACACGGCCTTCGTGGGCTCCGGTCACGCCCCGGAGCTCATCGAGCTCTCCCGGGTGACGGAGGAGTCGATGTGGGCCGGTATCGCGGCCATGAAGCAGGGCAACCGGCTCGTGGACGTGTCCCGGGCCATCGAGACGTACATCCGCCGCCAGCCCAAGGCCGGCGGTGGGCGTTACGGCATCATCGAGGACTACGGCGGCCACGGCATCGGCACCGAGATGCACATGGACCCGCACCTGCTGAACTACGTCGACCGCCGCCGCGGCAAGGGCCCCAAGCTCGTCCCCGGCTTCTGCCTCGCCATCGAGCCGATGGTCTCCCTGGGCACGCCCAGGACCGAGGTCCTCCAGGACGACTGGACGGTCATCACCACCGACGGCACGTGGTCGTCGCACTGGGAGCACTCGGTCGCGCTGACGGAGGAGGGCCCGCTGGTCCTGACGGCTCCGGACGGCGGCAAGGCGAAGCTCGCGGAGCACGGGATCACGGCGGCGCCGGATCCGCTTGCCTGAGCGCGTTCCCGGATGCCGGGTCCTGTCCGGACGCCGGCCGCGCGTACGCGGTGGCTGGTCGCGCCCCCACGCGGCGGAGCCGGCGCATCGGCCGGCCCCGCGCCTCTTCAGGGCGCCTGGCGCCGGGCTGGGTCACAGGCCGACGTGCTTAGAGATCTCCGGCCCGGGGCAGACTCTCTCGATTCGTCTTTCCGGGTGCGCTGTCGTAGACTGACTCGTCGGCTCTCGTGCACCCGCATGTCCGCATGCGCTCGTATGAGACGCAAAGGGAGTCGATCAAGGTAGTCGATTCGAAGGGCGAAGCGTGGCCAAGAAGCAAGGTGCCATCGAGATCGAGGGCACTGTCGTCGAGTCTCTTCCGAACGCCATGTTCAAGGTCGAGCTCCAGAACGGCCACCAGGTCCTGGCGCACATCAGCGGCAAGATGCGTATGCACTACATCCGTATCCTCCCTGACGACCGGGTCGTGGTGGAGTTGTCTCCGTACGACCTGACGCGTGGCCGGATCGTCTACCGGTACAAGTAGATCTTGCCTTTGCCCCGCTTCCGGCGGGGTGGTGGCACTGACCCGGAGAACCTCACCCCATGAAGGTCAAGCCGAGCGTCAAGAAGATCTGCGACAAGTGCAGGGTGATCCGCCGTCACGGTCGGGTCATGGTCATCTGCGAGAACCCGCGGCACAAGCAGCGCCAGGGCTGACGCACGACCCACCCTCTGCTCTTCGCAGAACTTCGCGCGACGCGAGCTGAACATGTTCATACGCAGGACCCAGGCATCGCGAGCGATCGCCTGACACCCCCGGTTCGGAGGCCGGGGACCCAGTTCGTACCAAGTCTTTCGCTGCATCCATGGATCAGCGTGAAGAGGCCGGCGGCTGGGGGTCGGTTCTGTGGAAGACCTCCGAAGATCAACTGGAGCCATTGAATGGCACGCGTTTCCGGTGTTGACATCCCGCGCGAAAAGCGCGTGGAGGTCGCCCTGACCTACGTGTTCGGCATCGGCCGGACCCTTTCCCAGCTCACGCTGGCCGAGACCGGCATCGACCCGAACACCCGGGTTCGCGACCTCTCCGAGGAGCAGCTGGTCGCGATCCGCGAGTACGTCGACAACAACATCAAGACCGAGGGTGACCTCCGTCGCGAGATCCAGGCCGACATCCGCCGCAAGGTCGAGATCGGTTGCTACCAGGGTCTCCGTCACCGTCGCGGTCTGCCTGTCCGCGGTCAGCGCACCAGCACGAACGCCCGCACCCGCAAGGGCCCGCGTCGCGCCATCGCCGGTAAGAAGAAGCCGGGCAAGAAGTAGTCCTCAGCGGACGCTCATCAGCGGTCTTCAGCTGTAGGACCGACCACCTCCCGTAGGAGTTATAGATGCCCCCCAAGGGTCGTCAGGGCGCTGCCAAGAAGGTGCGCCGCAAGGAAAAGAAGAACGTCGCTCACGGCCACGCGCACATCAAGAGCACGTTCAACAACACGATCGTCTCGATCACGGACCCCTCGGGCAACGTGATCTCCTGGGCCTCCGCCGGCCACGTCGGCTTCAAGGGCTCGCGCAAGTCCACCCCCTTCGCCGCGCAGATGGCCGCCGAGTCGGCCGCCCGCCGCGCGCAGGAGCACGGCATGCGCAAGGTCGACGTCTTCGTGAAGGGCCCGGGCTCCGGTCGCGAGACCGCGATCCGCTCCCTCCAGGCCACCGGTCTCGAGGTCGGCTCCATCCAGGACGTCACCCCCACCCCGCACAACGGCTGCCGTCCGCCCAAGCGCCGCCGCGTCTGAGGCTCGGTCGTCCTGAGGTTCCGGGCGGTACGGCTCTTCGGAGGCGTGCCGCCCGTACCCTTGCAGAAGTAACACCATCGGGCTGCCGCCCGGAGCAGGGCGTCAAATAGCGGGCGCCCCTGACTGAAGGATCGCACCATGCTGATTGCTCAGCGTCCCTCGTTGACCGAAGAGGTCGTCGACGAATTCCGCTCCCGGTTCGTGATCGAGCCGCTGGAGCCGGGCTTCGGCTACACCCTCGGCAACTCCCTGCGTCGTACGCTCCTGTCCTCGATCCCGGGTGCGGCGGTCACGTCCATCCGCATCGACGGCGTTCTGCACGAGTTCACCACCGTGCCGGGCGTCAAGGAGGACGTCACCGACCTGATCCTCAACATCAAGCAGCTGGTCGTCTCCTCG